>NZ_DGUZ01000021.1:174813-360079 GCF_002394865.1 Fibrobacter sp. UBA4297
ATTCCGCCCGATGTCCGCGTGAGCGAGGGCGGTTTTAGGCAAATCCGCGACGAGAGTCTCGTGCTTTTGTCACAGGGCATTACGCACCGCATCGAGCGCTCCGAAGAGGGCCCGTTCCAGATTTTTGTGGAACCCGAAAAACGCCGTGCCGCGCAATTCCAGATTCGCCTCTACCACCGCGAGAATCCACCGCGTGACGAGAACCCGCCGCTTCCGCTAAAGTTCTCGCTACAACCGCTCTGGGTGCTCGCCATACCCATCGCCTGTACGCTGTTGGACTTCTCCGACATTTCCATCCAGATGCACAATGCAGGCATTGCCGATGCATCAAAAATCCTTCGCGGAGAATGGTGGCGCACCATAACCGCCATGACGCTCCATGCCGACAGCCGCCATCTCGCATCAAACCTCGTCTCGGGATTCTTGGCGCTGAGCCTTTTGCACTACCGCATCCCGCTTGCAAAGCTCGTGCCGTTCCTAGCGGTCGCAAGTGCTGTTGCCAACTTCTTCGTTGCGCTTACAGTGCAGACAAGCTTCCGTTCGCTCGGCTTTTCCGGCTTCGTATTTGCAACCATCGGTTGCCTCGCCGTCATCGAGTTCCGTCTCATGCCGCGCGAAACGCACGGCATGCTCCGTCGCTTTGCGCCGCTCTGCGGCGCGGCCTCGCTCGCCGTATTCCTCGGTCTTGGCGAAAATGCCGACATCCTCGGGCACTTGTACGGATTCATCGCGGGGCTCCTTTGCGGATTTATCCCCACAAAAAAAGCGCTCCGCTGGGGAGCGCCAACGGTCGCAGCAGACATTTTTGGAATCCTCGCCTACTACGCATTGTTTGCCGTAGGCTGGACTCTGACCTTTTAGCAAGTCTCGCAAAGCCACTAAACACTACAGCGTAGGCCCATCTTTCGCATTTTTTTCGTTTAGCTTTTTCAGTTCGATAAAGAACTTTTCGACAACCAGCTTCTGGATCCGCCTCTGTTCGTCTTCACTAAAATTATGGTTACGCGCCCTGAACTCGACTGCAAGTTCATCGCACTTAGCCTTGTCGTATTCGTGCGTTTCGCACTTGATACCGCTATTAACCACATCGTTCACAAACTTTTCCGGGGAATCACCACATGCAGTGAAAGACAATGACAAAAAAGCCATTGCTAAAGCCCATAAAAATATTTTCATGGCCCACCCTCCCATTTTAGGTTGTGTATAATATCAATATACTTTTTAAAAGCGCGCCCGTTTGTAAATTGATTTTTAAGGAATCTAAAACCATAAAAAAAGCCCGTCCCCATCAAGGAACGAGCTATAAACGCTTTTATGAGATTCTAGAGAACGTCACTGGATCCTTCGGCTACAGGCTACGCCTTTCGCTCAGGATGACACCTCTAAGGTCTAAGTTCTACTAACTAGTATCTAGTAACTAATTAGAGAGCTGCGAGGAACTTGCGAGCCTTGTCAGCAAAGGCGCGGTTGTCGCCATAAATCTGGAGGAGACGTTCGGCAGTGACCTTTGCCTTGTCACTTGCGCCAAGCTGCTGGTACACGAGAGTGAGCTTCCACATGGCGTCTGCAACCATCGGGACCTCGTCAGCCGGTTCGTCCTTCTGGTAGCGGTCTTCCTTGTCGCCAGTGCGCTTGCCGAATTCAGCAACGTACTTTTCGAGGAAGTTTGCAGCGGCAGAGAAGTCGCCCTTTTCCATCTTCACCGCGGCAAGACCATGCATGGCAGCCGAACGGACGAGAGCCACAGAACCAGCGTTATCAAGAGCATTCTGGAAGAGGAGGGCAGCACCATCAAAGTCCTTCTTTTCGAACTTGATGTTACCGGCAAGGAGCGAAGCCTTAGCAAGTGCAAGGCCTTCGAGCTTACCAGAGGCAATCTTGCCTTCAAATTCCACGAGGGCGCTGTCTTTTTCACCAGCATAGAGGTAAGTGAGACCCAAGCCGATGAGTTCGCTCTGTTCGGCAGCGGCAACCTTGCGAGCTTCCTTATACTGGACAATGCCAGCAATAATTGCGAAGAGGATGACAAACGCCACAGCAATCTTTGTACCATGCTGGACAAAGAAGGCTTTAAGTTCAGAATTATTGTTATTAGATTCGTTAGCCATAGTTAAGCTTCCATGTTAAAATTTTTCTCGTAGACCAATCATAGAAAAAAAAATAAAGGTTGTCAGTAAATCTTGACAAGAAATAATCGTTTTACTATATTTGTCCCCGTTCGCCGCTCTAGCTCAGCTGGTAGAGCAGCTGATTCGTAATCAGCAGGTCGGCAGTTCAAATCTGCTGGGCGGCTCGAAAGACTCCTCGGACACAAGTCCGGGGAGTTTTTTTGTAAGATTTTCAGCAAAAACGTACGACTTGCGAAATGCGCCCTAAATAACTAAATTTGGCACTCTATGAATCCGAATGGCGCAATTATTGTACAAAGTAACCTCGAAATCATGGTCGAGGTCGATAATCCTAATTACACTACAGCACGTGACGCAATCGCTCCTTTTACAGAGCTTGTCAAAAGCCCGGAGCACCTGCACACATACAAGATTTCTCATTTGAGCTTGTGGAACGCAGCCGCAACAGGTCTCCGCGCTCCCGAAGTTCTCGAAAGACTCGAGAGCCAGAGCCGCTACCCCATTCCGCCGACGGTCGTCACGGAAATCGAAGACTACATGGCTCGTTACGGCTTGCTTCGTCTCAAAAAAGAAGACGGACGCTTGACGATGGAATCTGATGACAAATTAATGTTCCTCGAAATTTGCAAGTTGAAGGACGTGGAACCGTTCATCATCGAATACATCGACGATACGCACGTTGTTGTTGACCCCGAACGCCGCGGCCACCTGAAGATGGTCCTCACCAATGCAGGCTTCCCGGTCGAAGACTTGGCCGGTTACACCGTTGGCGACCCGCTCCCCATCCAGCTCCGCGAAACAACCGTTTCCGGAAAGCCGTTTAACCTCCGCGATTACCAGAAGGATGCCGCACAGGTGTTCTACGCCAGCGGTAGCGAAAAGGGCGGTTCCGGCGTGATCGTTCTCCCCTGCGGTTCCGGTAAGACCGTGATTGGCCTTGCCACCATGGCTTTGGTACAAACTAAGACATTGATTTTAACACCGAACATCTCGTCTTCGCGCCAGTGGATCCGCGAAATCTGCGACAAGACAAACCTTACGCTTGACCAAGTCAAGGAATACTCCGGCGAAGTGAAAGAAATCGGTCCGGTGACAGTTGCCACTTACCAAATTTTGACGCAACGCAAGCGCGCCAAGAAGGGCGACGAAAACAAGGAAGGCAAGGAACCGGAAATGACCGAAGAAGAGGTCAAGAAGGAACTTGCCAACTTCCCGCTCTTTAGCCAGGAAAAGTGGGGCCTCATGATTTACGACGAAGTCCACTTGCTCCCGGCTCCGGTGTTCCGCCTGAGTACCGAAATGCAGGCCACCCGCCGCTTGGGCCTTACGGCAACGCTGGTCCGTGAAGACCATAAGGAAACCGAAGTTTTCAGTTTGATCGGACCGAAAAAGTTCGATATCCCGTGGCGCATCTTGGAAGCACAGGGCTGGATTGCTACTGCCGACTGTAACGAAATCCGCATCCCGATGGATCCGGAACTCAAGATGAAGTATGCGCTTGCCCCCGTGCGCGACAAGATTACACTCGCAAGCACGAACCCCGAAAAGACGGACATCGTCGAACGCTTGCTCAAGTACTTCAGCAAGCCGGATGACCGCGTGCTCATCATCGGCCAGTACATCGACCAGCTCGAAGCGCTCTCCGAAGACCTCCAAATTCCGCTGATCACCGGCAAGACTCCGAACAAGGAACGCGAAAAGCTCTATGGAGCCTTCCGTTCGGGCACACAGAAGAACCTCATGGTCTCGAAGGTCGGTAACTTCGCTATCGACTTGCCGGACGCCAACGTGCTTATCCAGATTTCGGGTACGTTCGGTAGCCGTCAGGAAGAAGCACAGCGCCTCGGCCGTGTATTGCGCCCCAAGAGCGACGGCGGCGCCGCCCACTTCTACAGCATCGTGACGCAGGACTCCAAGGAACAGGAATTCGCCATGAACCGCCAGCTGTTCCTCACGGAACAGGGCTACGCCTATAAAATCATCAAGCGCGGCGACTGGGACATTCTCATGAGGTCGCCCGAAGAACTCGCCGCAAGAGCATAGTCTCGTCAGAAGCGGCGTCTAGCAAACGCAAAAAGCTCCGCCATCGCGGAGCTTTTTTGTTTTGTTCCAAGCATTCCCCGTTAAGCAGGGAGAGCGAGGATAGCGAGGTTACTTCTTGTAGTAAGCACCTCGGGCATTCGACGAGCCACGGGCCGGGCGACCCTTGAGGTCAAAGGTGCGATCCGAGCCAACTATTGTGACCCTACCCGCGCGTGTATTCATGCGACCGATAGCTGTAGATTTCGCAATTACCACTTCAACCTTTTTCGCTTCGAATGCGTTCCAGTTGTCACTTCCTTCGACCTTGTAATAGACGGTATAAAAATATTGAAAGAGCCACATTCTCTGCGGCTCCATTCCGATTACTTTCCGAGCAATCTGTGGTTCACGTGCGCTTCGACGACGTTCACCACATAGTCGCCAAGCTTTTCGCAGTCGTTCACCACATCCATGTAATGCACGCCAATCTGGTAGCTGTAGCGCTGCGCATTGATATCTTCGATATTCAAGTCCTTGAGCATCTTGCGGTAGTCGTTGATTTCAAATTCCAGCGTCATCGTATTCGAAGCCTTCGTATGCGGCTTGTCCTCGATAACATCCACCATCTGCACTAGCGCCTGGTCGCAAAGTTTCATCATGTTTTCTATGCGGCTGTACTGTTCCTCGGTAAAATCTTCCTCAAGATGGAACTTGCGGTTGATGGCGCGAGCCATGTTGTAGCAAGCATCGCCGATACTTTCGATTTCAGAAATTTCCTTCTGCATGCACTGCAACATCGTCTTACTTTCGATACTCAAGCGACCGCCACTGACCTTGTTCAAGTATTCACCAATTTCAATTTCAAATCTGTCGCTGATACCTTCGTACTTTTCGATGCGGGCGAACAGCTTTACAAAGTCCTCTTCATTTTTCATCTTGAGGAGGTCCGGCAAAAAGCGGAACATCTTGAGAGTGCGTTCTGCAAAGACGTTGATTTCCTTGCGAGCTTCAAAGAGCGAAAGTTCGGCCGTACTCATGAGGCCGCCGCTGATAAACTGGATGCGGAAATCTTCGCCGTCGTCTTTTTCCTTGATAATCTTGCAGATGAGCGTTTCCATCGGCTTGATGAACCAGATGAGGAGAAGCACGTTGCACAGGTTAAATGCCGTGTGGAATCCAGAAAGTGCATACGTCACACGCACACTTGCATGGGCAATTTCTTCTTGCGTCTGCGGCACAAATGTCGGGTCAAATCCAACAAAATGGCAAACCATGTTCACAAACGGGTGGAACAAAATCAGCACCCACACCACGCCGAACACGTTAAAGAGCATGTGCGCCAAAGCCGCACGCCTAGCCTGCGTACTTGCCGATAGCGCCGCCAAGTTCGAAGTGACCGTCGTACCGATGTTTTCGCCCATCACAAGCGCAATGCCCTGGTAAATCGGGAGCACGCCGCTAGAGCAGAGGATAAGCGTAATCGCCATGATGGCCGCCGAAGACTGCACGCACATCGTAAGGATACCGCCCAAAAGCAAGAACAAAAGCGTGCTCCAGATGCCGTAGCCGCCCGTCGAGGCAAAGAAATCAATAATCGTCTGGTTGTGCGAAAGGTCCATCGCCACCGCGTTTTCACGGAGCGTTGTAAGCCCGAGGAACATAAACGAGAAGCCGAACACGAATTCGCCAAAGCTCTTGACACTGTTCTTGCGGACGTAGGTTAGCACAATGCCAAGCGCAAAGAACGGCCACACCACGTTACTCATGTTGAACTGGAATCCGAAGATGGACATGAGCCACGCCGTTGCCGTCGTACCGATATTTGCGCCCATAATAACAGGAATGGCCTGCCTAAGAGTAAGCAAGCCAGCGTTCACAAAACTAACAGTCATGACGGTAGTCGCAGTCGAAGACTGCACAGCAGCAGTAACGGCAGTACCTGTAATAAGTCCGCCAAGCCTATGCTTGGTCATAGTACCAAGAACCGTACGGAGGTGTCCACCAGTAAGTTTCTGCAAGCCTTCACTCATCGTCTTCATGCCGAACATAAGGAGAGCGAGGCAACCGAACATCTTGAGAATCATAAGAGTCATAGGTCAATCCTATAAAAGCACCTCTTACCGGGGTCATCGTCGCTGCCTTTCAGCTAGTCCGGATTCGAGACGTAGTTGTTTCTGTTTTTTAGAACTATGTAAAAAATAGAAATCCCCCTCTGATTCGTCAAAGGGGGGAAGCTTACATTTTTAGTAGGAATTTTTATTTGGCTCAAGCGGACTGCTATTAAGCCTTCGTTGCAACCATCGCGATAGCCTGGCTTGCGATACCTTCGCCACGGCCCGTGAATCCGAGTTTTTCCGTTGTCGTGCCCTTGATGCCAATCTGCTTCACATCAAGACCGAGCACGCGGGCGATATTAGCCTTCATCTGGTCCTTGTGCGGGTTCACCTTCGGGCGTTCGCACATCACAATGCTATCGATATTGATGATTTCGTAACCGGCCTTCTTGACTTCTTCGCCAACCTTGCGCAAAAGTTCCAAGCTGTCAGCTCCCTTGAATGCCGGATCCGTATCCGGGAAGTAAGTGCCGATGTCGCCGAGGCCTGCAGCCCCGAGCAAAGCATCGCTAATCGCATGCAAAAGCACGTCTGCGTCGCTGTGGCCGAGCAAACCCTTTTCGTACGGGATGTCCACGCCGCCGATAATGCACTTGCGACCATCCACCAACTTGTGAACATCAAAACCAATACCTGAACGATAAATTTTGTCCATAATAATTCCTTTTTTTATCTACGCTTGGAAAAGTAGAAAAAATTCACCTAAACAACTAAAACAAAAATGAGATTTTACTTTCGACATTCCAGATTATTTCGCTAAAGGAATTACACCAATGAACATTCGCGCCTAAAGACACTTGATAATGACGAGCAAACAAATAGCTCCCGCCAAAATATTGAGAGAATATAGAAGGAAAATCAAAAGCTAACGGATAACCTTGCAAATCACTACGCAACCATGGATTGTATGCAGATATGGAATATGAAAGAGCAAAATCATTAGGCAGAAACGCATTTATATATAATCCAATATTTCCGTTAAACTTAAATTCATAACACTCGTCGCATTCTATAACCCCCTTCGTACTCGTTCCTGCCCCTGCCATATTTCCTTGATCCTTTATATAGGGAGCATAGGCGGAATACGTTACTCTTCCAAATCCTATCGACATGAATGCACCCATTTCAAGATAATGCACATTAAATCCACCAGTAAACCGAAAATACGGATATGGATTAAATCCAAATCCGATACCACCAAGCATAGCTCTCTTTTTTACATAATAATCATAAGAAGCTGTCACGGGGAAAATTTTGAAATCATAATAAATATCCGCTTCAGTTGGTTCAAAAGAGTACTCAAACCCTTCAACGGAATCATTTTCAATTCCATCTAAATGCAAATGTTTGTTATTGGGAATCCGAGCAGAAATACTGACTTTTCGCATATTCGAGTCATTTTTTAAAGCAATTGCAGGACCTACATACGCATCAGGAACCAAGGCTTCAAAAGAACCCCGATGCACTTGGACCCCGCCACATCCTTCAAAAAAATGGACACAAGCAAAATGCCGAAAAAACAAAAAATTCTTGAAAATTTCATTACTTCAAATATAAATTCATTTTTTCTTTGCTCAGACTTATCGTTTCCGCTTTTCCGACAAACCTCATTCACCAAGGATAAATAAATATAATTCGAGGATAATAGGAATTGCAGATACAAAAAAAAACATCCCGGCATTCACGCCGAGATGTTCTTTAAAGAAGTTTTTCACTCCTCAAAGGCTTGCCTTTGCAAGCCGATCTCAGAGCGTCGCAGACGCGACCTCGACCTCAGACCTATTTATCAGGCTACCGAAATAACATTGTAGTCTTGCAGCAATTTTTTCCCACCTGATTTCAGCATTTGCAAAAAACGTTGAACAGGTCCTTGTGGAATATTCCTTCCCGATTCCCAAGCTTCAACTGTTTTGGGTGAAACACCCAAAACAAAAGCAAAATTTTTTTGCGAAAGATTCAATTTTTTGCGAATTTCTTTTATTTCTTTGTCACGATAAGACGGAAGAGCGGATACAGTCACGCTCATTCTTCGTGCTTTGGACGAATCGCCTTTCGCATATTCAAGGCTTTCAGAAAGTCCCTTCATCATGCTTTCAAAAGCTTTATTTTCCTTCATTTTTTTAACTCCCTTTCAGCCCTTTTTATAGCCAGAACCAATGTTTTTATTGCATTTCTTTCTTGCTTACTTAAATTCGCCTTTTCATTCTTTGGAAAAACCG
This sequence comes from Fibrobacter sp. UBA4297, assembly GCF_002394865.1. Lineage (NCBI taxonomy): Bacteria > Pseudomonadati > Fibrobacterota > Fibrobacteria > Fibrobacterales > Fibrobacteraceae > Fibrobacter > Fibrobacter sp. UBA4297. The sequence continues at coordinate 183,298 of NZ_DGUZ01000021.1, forward strand.
TTATCAAATATATACGTTCTGAAAAAAGAATATCCAAATAAACAACCCTCGCTCCTCCACTTTTCCCTCGTCCCTTTAGGGCCCACCGCAATTTTCTTACACCCGCAGTTCCTTCCATGATATCGCCAGCATCTGGATTTTCGCAGAGAAAAGCCTGAAGTTCGCTGAGGTCAGAATCTGTCAAACCCAGATTTTTCCATATTTGGTCAAATTCCTTTGTGATGATAAACTCTCTTGTCATAATACAATATACACCCTATTCAGTAGGGTGTCAAGCCCTTTTGGAAAATGTTGTGTTTTCACTTATATTAACACGCTTTTTTAGTGCATTTGTCTCAGGGAAAATGCGTAAACTTTTCAATTACAAAAAAAACATCCCGACTTTTTCAGCCGGGACGTTTTTCAATTTGGTAATGGTGATTTACTAGCCGATCAGTGCAAGTGCCGGGCGAGCGCTAATCACGAGGAGTGCGATAGCGGACACGGCAACAGCAAAGCGAAGCAAGTAAACGTATGCGTAGTTCGACTTGCAGCAGATATGATCGCCACCACAGCACTTGTCGTCCTTTGCCGGGGCGAAGAGCACGTAGGCGATGCGGAGGTAGTAAACAGCAGCCACCAAGGAGAGGCCAAAGCCGATAGCGGCAAGCCAGCCGAGGTCAGCATTGAAGGCTTCGGTGAACAGCGTGAACTTGGCGAGGAAACCTGCAACCGGCGGGAGACCAGCAAGCGAAGCAAGGCAAACGGCAACACCAAGAGCCACAAACGGACGGCGACGGCCTGCCCCCTGGAGGTCTTCGAGATTTTCCTTGCAATCATCCTTGCCCGACATGTAGGCAATACCCGTCAAGGCGCCCGCAGAGGCAATCGCATAAGTGATGAGGAAGTAGAACATCGGGCCCATCTGGATTTCGCCCTTGCCGAGGTAATTCGGGACCAAGAGGCCAATCACGATAAAGCCAGCGTTCATCACAGCAGAGAATGCCAAGATGCGACGCACAGACTTTTGAGCAAGGCCACTAAATGCACCTATCACCATGGAGAGGAGAGCAACCACCAAGACCACGTAGAAGAGCGGCTTAGACGGATTTGCGACAGTCACCTTTTCGGCGAGGTTCCACACCGCTTCGGCACCGGAGCGCGTCACGAGAACGCTTACCCAGACCGTACCGAGAGCGGCAAGAGCACCGACCTTCACGACAGCGGCCATAAAGCCCGTCACGGCGACAGAGGCGCCCGTATAGACATCAGCCACCCAGAAGTGGAGCGGAGCAGCGCCAGCCTTGAAGAGGAGGCCAGCAATCACAAAGAGCATACCGACGCTGTAGATTGCCATACGGCCTTCGAGCACGTGACCGCAGAAATGCGTCGAACCCGTGGCACCGTAAATGAGCGAAACACCGTAGAGGAAGATGGCACTGAAAACAGCACCCGAGACAAAGTACTTGAAAACGCCTTCGTTTGCATTCACATCTTTACGGCGAATGCCCACAAGAGCGTAAATCGGGAAGCTCGTGAGTTCCATTGCAATGAACAAAGCCACAAAGTCGATAGCCTGGGTCATGAGCATAGCACCGCTAGTGGCAAGCATCATGAGGCCATAAGCTTCACCGCCCTTGAACTGTTCTCGGCCAAGAGTCCACTGGAGGCCCGAAATACCGAGGAAACCGCAAAGGAGGATTGCAGCGCAAAGCACGCGGCGAACCGGGTCCATCGCGTAAAGGTTCAAGAGAGCTTCGGTCTTTGCGTAGTACAAAGCGGCTACGCTAAGAGCAATGAAGAAAGCAGCCACCCAAGGAAGAACCTTGTGCTTGTTTTCGTCGCGCAAGAACGGTTCAGCAGCGAGAGCCACCATGCCGCCCAAGACCACGAAGATCACCGGCAAGAGATAAACAAGATTACTTAGCATCGGAAGCCTCCTTCACAGATTTTTCAGATTTTGCATCAACGGAAGCGTCGCCCTTCATCTGAGCGATGATCGAAGCGCGTTCGTCATCCTTAAAGCCTGCTGCGGCAAGCGTCGAATCCAGCTGGTGGATTTCTTCGGCCGTCATCGGAGCTTCGCCGTTGTTGAGAGCAGCACTGTTCAGCACCTGGACTGCAGCCGGATCTTCGTTCACGTCAGCTTCGTTGAGGGTATCCGTCACGTATGCCGGGTGGAAACCGAACACGAGGAGGAGCAAGAGCATCACAGCGATGCTAACGCCTTCGAGCGGCATCGTGCGACGGCCTTCTTCGTATTCACGGGCCTGCTTACCGAAAATAACCTTCTGGATGAAGCGGAGCATGTATGCAGCGGAGAGGATCAAGGTAAATCCTGCCACGAGAGCCGGGAGCGGGCCCATGTCCCACAAAGCGAGGAGCACGGAGAATTCACCGACAAAGCCTGCCGTACCAGGAACGGCGAGAGCCATCACGCCGGCAAAGCCAAAGAGCGTCGAGAACACCGGATTCTTGGAAGAAAGACCGCCAAGCTTATCGAGTTCGCGCGTACCCGCCATGCGTTCTGCAATACCCATGAGGTAGAACTGAGCGCCAGCCGAAATGCCGTGAGCGACGAGCAACACGAGCACAGCCGGAAGCATTGCTTCGGAGAGGCTAAACACACCCGCCACAGCAAGGCCAAGGTGGCCCATGGAGCTGAATGCGAGGAGCTTCTTGCCATCCGTTGCGCGGAGAGCCATGAGAGCACCATAGACTGCAGTGAAGAGGCCAAGCCACATCATGCAGGAGACTGCGTTCATCGAAAGCGGGAAAATCGGGAGAATCCAGACGATAAAGCCAAACACGCCAGCCTTACTCATTGCACCCGTGAGGATTGCAGAAAGCGGAGCCGGAGCTTCGGCGTAAGTAATCGCCTGCCAGCCGTGGAACGGGAAAATCGGAGTCTTCACGAGGAAAGCGAGCATAAAGCACACGAGAAGCACGTTCTGCGTTGCTTCCGGGAGGCCCTGAACGGCAACAGCAATGGAGATGAGCGTCGAGTTATCGGCAATCGTAAGGATATACCAGAGAGCGACCATCATCGGAGCAGAACCGACCAATGTGTAAATCGCAAATGTCATCGCGGCCTTCATTCTGTCCTTGCCACCGAAACCAGCAATGAGAACCGCAGCCGGGATCACCATGGCTTCGAAGAAGAAGAAGAAGAGCACAGCATCAGCCGCAAGGAAGGTGCCGTTCATGGCACCCATCAAGGAGAAGATGCCGATAGCGAAGTTGCGATAGCTTCTGCAAGTAATTGCACGTGCAGAAATCAAGGACACGAGAGAAAGCCCGCTGGAGAGGAACACCATCCAGGAGGCAAGTCCGTGACTTGTGAGGTAGTAGTAGACAGGTCCCTTGCAACCAGGAATCTGGAACCATTCAATAGCATCCGTCGAAACGCTACCGCCAGCAATCAAGGCGACAGACATGGCCGTAAAGCCGATGCCCATCAAAATGGCAAGGCGGGAAGAAGACTTGGAGTCTTCCTTGGACGTCATCACCATGAGGATGGCGGCAACGAACGGGGCGAGGACAAGGAGATGTAACAGCATTAGAGAGTACCTCCAGTCAAAATAACAATAGCCAACAACGCCACCAGACCAAGAATGCTAAGGGCAATCTGGAGGCGAACCTTGCGCACCTGGAACGAGGCGGCGCCGTCACCGAGAATCGTTGCGATTGCACCAATCGTCCACTGGGCAGCCGCGAGAATCTTGTCGACAACGACATCGCAGATCCATGCAAGCACGTTAACCGGGATGATACCCACGTACTTATGGATGGAATCGAACAGGAACGTCCACGTAGCCTTGCCACCTTCAGGAGCGGAGCTACCCTTAGCAGCCGGGATACGGGCATTGGCGTAAATCTTGTAAGCGATGAACATACCGAGGAGGGCTGCCACCGTACCGAGAGCAGCAAAGACCACCGGGTTCACGTGGGCGACCACAGCCGGAGTGTTGTAAGCCTGGGCGGCGCCAACGACCGGAGCGAGCGTTTCGGCAAAGAACTTGATGCCGATGGAATCAGCCCAAAGGTAACCGGCAAACACAGCACCGAAGGCAAGAATCACCATCGGGATGAGCATGACAGCCGGAGCTTCGTGGATGTGTTCTTCACTTTCCTTGGAACCGCGGTAGCTACCGAAGAACGTAAGGATAATGAGGCGACCCATGTAGACAGCGGTAATCACAGCCGTAATGAGGCCCACGACGTAAACAGCCTGGCCCATCGTGCCACTCATGAAAATCTTTTCGAGAATCAGGTCCTTAGACCAGAAACCGGAGAATCCCGGGAAGCCGACAATCGCGAGGAACGCAAAGATCATCACGCAGGCGGTCACCGGAGTCTTCTTCAAAAGGCCACCCATCTTGCGCATGTCCTGTTCGCCCGAGAGAGCGTGAATCACAGCACCAGCGCCAAGGAAGAGTGCAGCCTTGAAGAAGGCGTGCGTAAACACGTGGAAGATAGAAGCGTCAAAGGCGCAAACACCAGAAGCCATGAACATGTAACCGAGCTGGCTAATGGTAGAGTAAGCAAGCACCTTCTTGATGTCGTTCTGGAAAAGACCTGCAACAGCAGCCCAGAAAGCAGTGAGCATACCGATCACCACGATAATGTCGAGCACCACCGGGAGGAGAGCAAACATGCTACCGAGACGGGCGAGCAAGTAGACGCCAGAAGTCACCATCGTTGCGGCATGGATCAAGGCAGAAACCGGAGTCGGACCCGCCATAGCATCTGGAAGCCAGGTGAGAAGCGGAATCTGAGCGGACTTACCCGTGCAACCGATGAAGAAGAGGATACCAGCGATAGAGAGAACCGGGATAACCAGGTCAACGTGGTTACCGCTGATGACCATGCTGATGAAATTCGTAAGCACATCGTAGTTGAGGATAGCAGAGCCACCGATCGTCACGAGGCAGAGCATACCGAGCAAGAAGCCGATATCGCCCACGCGGTTCACGATGAAAGCCTTGTTAGCGGCATGGCAATTCTTGATATCCTTGTTCCAGAAACCGATGAGGAGGTAGGAGCAGAGACCCACGCCTTCCCAACCGAGGAACGTGAGGAGCAAGTTGTCCGAGAGCACGAGCACGATCATGCTGAACAAGAAGAGGTTGATGTAGGCGAAGTAACGGGCAAAGCCGCGGTCACCGTGCATGTAACCGATCGAGTAGAGAGCAATGAGAGAGCCGATGCCTGTCACGAACAAAAGCATGATGCGGGAAAGACCATCGAACAGGAATCCGATATCCACGCGGAACATCGGGATGTCAATCCAGTTGCAGAGCGTTTCACGAACGCCGCCTTCCGGCATATTGAGCGAAAGGAGTGCAACACCAGCAAAGGAGAGAGCCGGGAAGAGGACTGCGAGAGTTCCAACGAAACCTTCAGCAGGTCCCTTCTTGCTACCCGAAGAAATGACGGCGATAGCACCGAGGATAATGCATCCCAACAACGGGAAGAGAGGTATCAAACCAAGAGAAATCATTGTTTATTACCCCTTCATGTTAGAATACGTGTCGGCGTCAACGCTTTCACGGTTGCGGAAAATGAGGATGACCATGGCAAGGCCGACGCAAGCTTCAGCGGCAGCGACTGCGATTGAGAACAGCGGAACCACCTGACCCACAATGCTTGCGTCCCCGGGCAAAGTCTTTGCAAAGCCCACGAAGGAGAGGTTCACGGCGTTCAGGGCGAGTTCAACACCCATCAGCACAAAGAACACATTGCGGCGAGAGACCGCGACCATGAGGCCGATGGCGAAAATGACCAGGGCCAAGATCTGAACATATATAGCTTGGAGTTCCATTAGTGTTTATCCTCCGTTTTTTCGGATTCCACAGAACCAAGGCGCTTCTTGGCGAGAAGCACTGCGGCACCCATGGCAGAAAGCAGAAGCACACCGAGGACTTCGAAAAGCACGAAGTAACCAGGGCCGCTCTGAGCTACATCAAAGAGAGTCTTGGAAGTGATTGCCACAGAACCGCGAACCGTTGCAGCATCGAAAGCGATCGGAGCGCGGACGAGGGCAAAGCCCACGAGACCGGCAAGCACGATGACGGCAGGAATCACAAAGAGCGAAACCTTGTCAAACATCGGCGTGTGGGAGTCACGGGCGCCATTCAAGACCATGATCACGAACGTGAGGAGCATCATGATTGCACCTGCGTAGACCATGATCTGCACGACGCCGAGGAACGGGCTTCCGAGAAGGCCGTAGATACCGGCAAGAGACACCATCGAGGCGACCAGCGAAAGGGCGCCATAAAGCGGGTGTCTAGAGAGGAGCACGCAAACGGCACTGCCGACTGCGATCACTGCGAGGACAATGAAATAAATCAATGCAAGCATTATTTGACCTCCATGCCCCAGACCTTGCGGGCCTCGGCATTCTTTGTACCGCCCGGAGCCATCTGGCTCTGTTCGTCATTCGGGTAATCCTTCGGATCCCAGTTGGTGAGATCGTAAAGGTGTGCCACGAAGTCTTCGCGGGAACGGTGTTCGAAAATGATTTGCTTCGTATCCATGCGGAGGGCATCGACCGGGCAGGCTTCGGCGCAAAGACCGCAGAACACGCAAGTCAAGTGGTCGATGTCAAAGCGCATCACGCGCTTTTCGATACGCGGGTCATCGCTCTGCGTTGCTTCAATGAAGATGCAGTGGGCAGGGCAAGCCGCAGCGCACATGCCGCAGGCGACACAGCGAGGCGTACCATCCGGGCGAAGCATCAAGCGGTGCTTGGCACGGTAGGTGTTGCGGATTTCGGGCTGACCTTCCGGATAAGAAATCGTCGGAAGCGTTTCATAACGGAACAAGCCGCGAGCCGCATGCTTAAGGGTTGTCCACAGACCGCGAATCGCCTCGAAAATGTAAAGGCGTTCGATAACGGTCATCGGTTTTTGCTTAATAACGCGCATTAGTTACCCCCTAAGAGTTTTGCAATGACCGCAGTCACCACGAGGTTGATGAGGGCGATATTCAAGATAATCTTCCAGCCGAGGTGCATCACGTGGTCATAGCGGAAGCGCGGGAGCGTCCAGCGGACCCAAATCCAGACCCAGCAGAAGATGAGGCTCTTTGCCACAAGAACGAGCAAGTGGATGAGTGCCGTACCGACTGCGGTTGCAAAGCTACCGACAGCGAGGCCGTTCACCACGAAGTTTTCAGGATTGTAGAAGAACCAGGCGCAAACACCGAGAGCAATAAATGCTGCAGCAGCGACCCAAGCCACAATCTTGTAAAGCTTGTATTCCCTAAGGACTTCAAAGCGGTGTGTAAGATTCGTTGCCTTGAGCTTGCGGGAATAGCGGTAGATCATGTGGAGGAAAGCGAGAGCGATGAAAGCGAGTACGCCACAGAGAATGGCAAGGGAGCCACCCATGTGTTCCTGCATCGTTTCGGTCGTCACAAACGGAACTGCATAACCGCCAAGGAACAGCGTCGCAATGAGGAAGCTGTTGATGCAGATGTGCGAGTATTCGCCCATGTAGAAGAGACCGAACTGCATAGCACCATATTCCGTATGGTAACCGGCAACGAGTTCAGGTTCACCTTCGGCAACGTCGAACGGAGCACGGCCCGTTTCAGCAATGCTTGCAATGAGGAAGCAGAAGAATGCGACCGGCTGGGCAACGATGCCCCACACGTGATTTTCCTGCCACTGCACAATGTCCGTGAGGTTGAAAGAACCGGCGAGGAGCAAAATGCCCATGAGCGAAAGTCCGAGGCAGACTTCGTAGCTGATGGTCATGGAGCTCGTACGGAGAGCGCCCAAGAAGCTGTACTTGGACTTGGAAGCCCAACCAGCGAGCATGGCACCGTAAGCCGAGATGGAAGAGAAACCGAAGAGCAAGAGCACGCCCACATCGGAATCGATGATGGAACCAGCAATGCGCACCGTTTCGCCACCCCAGTCAAAGATCATCGGTCCAAACCACGGGATCACGCACGGAGAGAGGAACACGATAGCGAACGGGATTGCCGGAGCTACATAGTAAAGGAGCTTGTTCACGCCTGCAGGAGCAAACATTTCCTTGAAGAAGAGCTTCGTACCGTCGCACATGTTCTGCACGTAACCGAGCAAGCGGATCTTGCCGAAGTACGGGATCTTGATGTAGGAGCGGTTCGGACCCTGACGGTCTTGCATGAAGCCCGCGCCACGACGTTCCATCGGGATTAAAAGGAGGATGTAAAGGACAGGTACGAAGCAGAAAGCGAATTTCGCAATCGTAATTGCCCATTCAATCCAGGTTTTGGATTCAATAATATCCATTATGCGTTACCTCCCAGGAGCTTTCCTGTGCTCTTGATGGCATCATAGGTAATGTCGGCGAAAGCCGGCACGTATTCACGAGCCTTCTTGAAAGCTTCGCAAGCCGAATTGAACTTGTTGCCAGCCAAAGCGGAAATCACTTCGTAGGCCGGGGCAAGCTTTTCGTCCGGGCAAGTCGGAGCAGCAGAGAGCTTCTGCAAGATGTTGAGGCTGTTGACCATCGTGCCCTGGACTTCGCTCCAGTGGCGGATACCGAAAGCGACCTTGGCCTTCTTCGCGGTTGCGTCATCGAAAGCAGAAAGGGCAATACGGTTCGAAATCTTGTCGAGCGCCTTGGCAGCAGCAGCGTCTTCGCCGTAGAGGTCAGCATTCACCGTGATGAGGTTGCTGAATTCGCCTGCGCGCTTGAGGAGTTCTGCAACGTCAGCAAAGCCCATGAGCTGCATGCCTGCGCGGTTTGCCACCGGGTCACCGCTCTTGGCGATACCGTCCGGAGCGTTCACCTTGAGGAGGGAACCACCGAAGAGTTCAGCGCGGTCACCGAGAGCTTCCTTGAGCATCTTGAGAGCAGCGAGGTCTTCGTTCGTGCAAGCGCCACCTGCAACGAGAGCGACCTTGCCACCGCTAATCTGGATAGCGGAAGCGTCAATTGCTGGCAAGCGGTTCTTGTCAAACTGCTGGAAAGCGAGACGGCTCGTATTGGAGAGCCAGCTGCGGTTCACTTCCGGGTTGCAACGCGGCATCACACGGTAGATGCGGCCATCGGCGTGGTCAAGCCAGATGTTTGCACCGAGGGAGTCGTCCATCGAAATCGTCGGCGTATGGGCAAGGAGCCAAACGCGCTTCTGGAAGCGGAAGTACTTTGCCGTCATGGCGCCCGTCGGGCATACATCCGTAACGCAGAGGTCGTATTCGTGGTCGAGCTTTTCGCCCGGGAAAGTCGTAATGTAAGTATGGTCGGCACGGCCAGCAAGCTGGAGCTGTTCGTCCTTCGCGATGCTACGCATAAAGCGTACGCAACGGTCGCACTGCACGCAACGTTCTTCGTCGAGCAAAATGCGCGGACCAATGTCCACATGCTTACCGCCACGGAGCTGACCCTTCGCATCAATGAACTGATGTTCCGGATTGCCATGGTAATTCTTGCCGTATTCCGGACGGAGGCGGCCTTCGTTCTGGCCTGCTTCCATGTAGTTTTCCTGCAAGGTGCATTCACCGGCCTTGTCGCAAATCGGGCAATCGAGCGGGTGATTCACCAGCATGAATTCCTGTGTAGCCTTGCGAGCGTTTTTCACGCGTGCGCTGGAGGCCGGGGTATAAATCTTCATACCCGGAGTCACAGGAGTATAGCACGAAATCACGAGCATGCGACCGCGCGGGCCTTCCTGCTCTACCAGGCACTGACGGCAGTTACCCGACACCGGCAAATACGGATGATAACATACGTGAGGAGTTTCAATCCCGACAGCCTTCAAGGCTTCGAGGAGGTTGGTATCGCCAGGAACCATCACGGCACGATCATCCACGAAGATTTCCACCTTCGGGCTGTTCTCAGTCGGGAGTTTCGGCATGTTATAGTAGTTACTCATATTATTACCAGAAAATTCCAGGACGATAGTTTTCCTGAACACGCGGTTTTGCATGTTCGGGGTTCTTAGCGATATATTCGTCAAAGTCCGCACGGAACTTTGCAGTGTAGCTCGAAACCGGGCCACCGAGAGAAATCGAAAGCGGGCAAATCGTCACGCCACCAAATCCGCTAGAAAGGCTCTGCATCAGTTCCACATCGCCATCGTGACCATTGCCGGCCACCATCTGGTTCAAGATGCGGTGCAAGAGGCCTGTACCTTCACGGCACGGCGTGCACTGGCCGCAAGATTCATGGCTGTAGAAGTTGCCGAGGCAATTCAAGAGGTCTGCCATGTTGTGCGTATCGTTGATGATAATCATGGCGCCAGAACCGAACATCGTCTTCATGGAGGCGAGGCATTCGTAGTCCATCGTGGCGACTGCAGCTTCTTCAGCCGTCAAGGGAGCGCAAGAGGAACCGCCCGGGAGCACAGCCTTGAGCTTGCCACCCACAACGCCACCGGCGTAATCGTTAATCATAGTCATCATCGGAGTGCCGAGAGGAGCTTCGTACACGCCCGGGTTCTTCACGTCACCGGAAATGCAGAACACCTTCGTACCACCGGCGCGAGGCGTACCCATCTTGGCGTATTCGCTCGGATCGTGGCTCAAAATCCACGGAAGCGACATGATGGTTTCGACGTTGTTCACGCAGGTCGGGGACTTCCAGGCACCGCAAACAGCCGGGAACGGCGGCTTAAGGCGCGGCTGGCCCTTCTGGCCTTCAAGAGAGTTAATAAGAGCAGTTTCTTCACCGCAAATGTAGGCGCCAGCACCGCGATGCACAAAGATATCAAAGCTGAACTTCGTGCCGCAAATGTTTTCGCCGAGATAGCCAGCAGCATAAGCCTGGTTCAAGGCCTTGTTCAAGGCCTCGATGCACGGGAGGAATTCGCCACGGCAGTAGATGTAGGCCGCGCGAGAACCGAGTGCCCAAGCTGCAATGATAAGGCCTTCAATCAAGCGGTGCGGATCTTCGAGCATGAGGAAGTGGTCCTTAAAGGTACCGCCTTCGCCTTCATCAGCGTTTACGACAATGTAAACCGGCTTGCCCGTACCACGCGGCACAAAGCTCCACTTCATGCCGGTCGGGAAGCCTGCACCACCGCGTCCGCGGAGGTTAGAACGTTGCACGTAATCAATGAGCTCAAACTGGCTCATGTTGAACAAGCGTTCAGAAATGTTGGAGTAGCCACCCAGCTTCTTATAGACTTTGATGTCCTGGGCGCCCTTGCCAAAGTTCTGCGTACAAACTTTTACACATTCAGCCATAATTAAACCGCCTTTTGTTCCGGTGCGGACTTCTGCTTAGTCACAGCAACAGCCGAGGGTTTAGCAACACGTTCACCGGAGGTCGCAATCATACGGTATTCGTCGCCGACCTTTCCGTTCGGGTCCACAAAAGCCTTGTCCTTCACGCCCGGCTCGCCCACGGCGACCCAGTCGTTGCCGTTCTTCTTTTCGACGACAATCTTCGTGAATTCCGGAGCGCCCTTCCAAGTGAGGGTGGCGCCCGTTTCGTCAGCTTCGGACTTGACATTCAAAACCGGAGAAGGCGGAGCGTAGTCAGCTACCTGCGGCTTTGCAATAGCACCCGGAGCACCCGGATGACCGCAGTGGCCCTTCACCGTACCGCCGAGCACATCGTGCTTCGGGATGTTGTTTTCATGAGCATAGCACCACTTGAGGATGCGGTCGATGCTGTCGGTCGTAAGCTTTGTACCCGGCTTCATCGTGAGCACGTCGCCATCAGCGTCTGTAGCGAAGTCGTCGTTCACGAGCATCATCGGGCCGTTGCCGCAAGAACCGAGGCATTCCACCTGGAGGATCGTAAAGAGACCATCCGGAGTCGTTTCGCCCGTCTTGATATTCAAAGCATGTTCCACATAAGCGATTAAACTCGGAGCGCCCTTGATGGTGCAGCTGATGTTACGGCAGAACTGCAAGAGGAACTTGCCCTTCGGAGCGTGGTTGTACATTGTGTAGAACGTAGCAACGCCAAGAGCATGAGCCGGAGCGCAACCGCAGACGTTTGCAGCCCAGCGGATACCTTCACGCGGCACCCAGCCAAACACGCCCTGCACGAGCCAAAGCACTTCGAGGAGTGCAGCCTGACCCACCGGATAGCGGCTGAGCAAATCAGCGCAGCGTTCCTTGATTTCAGGCGTATTGAGCTTCGCGAGCACTTCAGCCGTAGGCGGCTGCGGCACAGGCTTGTTCACATAGCCAAACTTCTGGCCCGGATCCGGCAAAGCATCAATCGGCTGCGCCGGACGGTCGAACTTCAAATGATTGTTCGAGACAAATTGGACAGCGCCAGTAATATGTTCTCTCATCGGTCAAGTTCTCCAGCAATAATGTTGAGACCCGAAAGCACGGCCATGGAGTCAGCCAAGAGACCGCCTTCGACGAGTTCATGGAATGCAGCAAACTGCGTGAGGCAAGGCGGACGCACCTTGATACGGTACGGATGGCCAGAGCCGTCAGAAATAATCGTGAAGCCAAGTTCACCGTTAGCGCATTCGCTCCCGCAGTAGTATTCGCCTTCCGGAACGCGGATGCCTTCGTAAACGCTCTTGAAGCGACCGATAAGGCCTTCCATATCCTGGTAAGCGAGCTTGTGAGACGGCACGCGGATACGCGGATCAACGATATCGACCGGGCCCGGAGCGAGGCGCTTCAAAGCCTGGCGCACAATCTTCACGGATTCTTCAATTTCAGCCAAACGAACCTGCAGACGGTCGTTGCAGTCGCCCTGAGTGCCGACCACGACTTCCCAGTCGTAGGTTTCATAATCGTAGTACGGTTCGTCCTTGCGGAGGTCAGAGGCAACACCGGATGCACGGAGGCAGGGGCCCGTCCAGCCGTAGCTGATAGCCTTTTCGGCAGAAATCTTGCCGATACCCACCGTACGGTCGAGGAATATGCGGTTTCTGTCCAAGCAGGCGTGCAAGTCCTTCAATGCCTTTTCGGTAGAATTGAGGGCAGCGAGAACGTCCTGTTCAAAACCGTCGTAGCTATCGCGGTAGAGACCGCCAATGCGTGCAAAGCTGTTCGTAAGGCGAGCACCTGTGAGCCTTTCCCAGATGCACATGATTTCTTCACGCGGGTTGAAGGCGTACATGAACGGAGTCGTACCGCCCAAGTCCTGGAACGCAGCAGCAACGCACACAAAGTGGTCGTTGATACGGCTAAGTTCGTTCACAATCACGCGGAGCACCTTGCAGCGTTCCGGGATTTCAACACCGAACATGTTTTCGACAGTGCGGCAGAACGCAATGTTGTTCATGATAGCAGAGCAGTAGTTCAAGCGGTCCGTGTACGGAACGACTTGCTGCCAAGTACCGCGTTCCACCATCTTTTCGAACCCGCGGTGCAGGTAGCCGATTTCTTCGACGGATGCCACGATGGTTTCGCCATCCAAAGCGGTCAAGAAGCGCAAGCAACCGTGAGTCGCCGGGTGGCTAGGCCCAACGTTCAAGGGCATCAAATTCAGCTTTTCGCCATTCGGATCTAATACGATCATTCCTTGATACTCCCTTCCAAAAATTCATTGTCGTTCGTTTCCACTTCCTTAGAGCGCTGGATGACCTTGTAGCCAAGTTCTTCGAGGCGCTTTTCGAGTTCCGGAAGCAGGTAGTCGTTTGTCGAAAGCCACTGGCGCTTCTGGGCAGGGTAATCCTTGCGCAGCGGATGGCCAACAAATTCAACGTGGTTCAACAGGCGGCGGAGGTCCGGATGACCTTCAAAAATCACACCGAACTGGTCATAGACTTCGCGTTCGTACCAGTTCGCATTGGCATAGAGGTCGCTAATCGTCGGGACCTTGAGGTTTTCTTCGGACACCAGCACCTTAAGACGGATGCGGGCACCCGGATTCTTCATGCTCTTGAAAGCATAAGAGACCGCAAAGCGAGGGCCTTCGTGATTCGGGTAAGTCAAGTAGTCGATACCGGCAATGTCCACGAGCATATCGAACTTGATGCCGGATTCTTCCTTGAGGAACTGGACTGCGTTATGCAGATAGGGAGCAGCAACGACAGCCGTGACACCCCACTTGTCGAGCGGTTCGCGCTTGACGTCAAACTTTCCTTCAAGGGCGGCGAAGATTTCTTCAACAGTCATTCTTCTACTCCTTCCAGAACTGAGCTTTCTTTACAAGATTTTCTTGTTTTTCTTTCATGAAGTCCTTGATGTCCACGACCTTTTCGTGAATAGCAGTCTTGGCTTCGCACTTCGCTTCGGCAGTCTTCACCTTGATCATTTCAAGCTGTTCCTTGACGCTTTCGGCACGCTGCTTCATGTAGGATTCGTCTTTAATCTTCTTCTGCAAGTCAAACATGGCATCGAAGAAGGCTTCCGGACGGGATGGGCAACCGCCAATATAGACGTCCACCGGGATAATGTGGTCAATACCAGGAACCGTGCAGTAGCAGTCGTAGAAACCGCCTGAGCAAGCGCAAGCGCCCATGGCAATCACCCAACGAGGTTCAGCCATCTGTTCGTAGATGCGCTTCAAGATCGGAGCCTGTTTGTAAGTGATCGTACCGGAAACAAGCAGTACATCGGACTGACGCGGCGTAAAACGCACGTATTCAGAACCGATACGTGAAAGGTCGTAACGACCCACTTCCGTACTCATGAATTCGATTGCACAACAAGCCGTACCGTAAGGGAACGGCCACAAGGAATTGGAGCGCCCCCAATTGACCAAAAAGTCAAGCGAGGACGTAATGATATTCGGCTTTTCTGCCTCATTACCCATAGGAGTTACCTCATAAAATTCGCGCCTAAAGATAGAAAAATAGTTGGCAGTAGGCAGTTGGCAGTAGGCAGTAGATACTTTGGGAAAAAGCTGTTTTTCGCTTCAGACACGTCAATTTTTTAAATGCAACAAAAATGTAAGAAGTAGGCGGTAGGAAGTAGGACAAATACGTAAGGCGAGAGAAGCGGCGGTGCTCGCACCGACATTTCCGAGCCTAGTATTTGGTAAATGAGCGTAGCGAATTTACAAGTAGGCAGTAGATAGTGGTTGGTAGTTAGGTGGGGGGAAGCGTCCCCCTCGCAAAAGCCTCGTCTTTTGCTACCCCTTCGAGCGGGCTTCAGACGCCAGCCCGCAACGCCCGGCTTTATCGTAATAAAAAAGTAAGAAACAGTCAAGCGGACATACATCACATTTTAATGCTATTTCTCAAAAAATGTTCTCACCTTAGTTCTCATAAATATTATATTATCCTCGTGGAAAACTATATCGACATTTACCAGTTTACGCACTTCCGCAAGTACTTGGAAGAATACCAGGCGGCCAGAGTCCAGTCCGACCCGGAATTCACCCGTACCGGAATTTGCAATATGCTCGGCCTCCCCAAGACGCGCAGCTACTTTGCCGATGTTCTCAGAGGGAAAAAGGTCAGCCCCCGCATGACAGCCAAGTTTATCGAAGTCCTCGGCCTCAACAAGAAGGCCGCCAAGTACTTCGAGACCATGGTGAAGCTCGACCAGGCAAAAACCGAAACCGCCCGTAGCGCCGCCATGGAAGAACTGTTGCACCTGCACCCCAATCCGCAGCATATCCTCGATTCGAACACCTACGAATACTATAACCATTGGTACCATAGCGCAATGTTTGCTATTCTTGATGCTATGGACGTTACAGATGACTTGACACCGGTGCAAAAGAGAATCTTCCCGAAAATTCCACTCGGAAAGATTAAGGACTCGTTGTCTCTTTTGGAAAAGCTGGGCCTCGCCCGCAAGAACGAATCTGGTTTCTGGAAGCCGACCAAGGAATCCATCTCCAGCGGTCCGTACAACAATGCGGAACTCATCAAGCAGTACCAACTGCAATGTTTTGAACTTTCGAAGCAGGCGCTCATCACGCGCCCCAAGATGCCGACCGTCATGAGCACGCTCACCTTCAGCATCTCGAACAACGCCTACAAGAAACTTGAATCCGAACTCCAGGAATTCAAGGCGAAGGCAAGACGCATCATCAGCGAAGATAACGAAAAGGCAAACGGCGTTTACCAGATGAACCTGCACTTGTTCTCTAACCTCGATCCGGAGGTTAAGGCATGATGAACTTTAAGATTTTAAATACAGCAGGGATTTTTGCCCTCGCATCGCTTTTCTCCGCCTGTACCGACGAAAACCATGCCGGCGTGCTCACAGAAACTGAATCCGGCACGACCATCGCAAGCATCGTCATCGACGGAAGTGGATCCCCGGTCGTAAGCGCAAGAGTAAGCCTACTTTCGGCAAACCACGTCGCCACGCGCATGGCCCCCATCAAGACCGCCACGACGGACGAAAACGGCAAATACACCATTGACAGCGTCGCTGCTGGCGAATACGCTTTGCAGATTAGCAATACGGAACACACACAGTCCGCCTACCAGACGCTCACAGTCAAAGACTCCAAGACCGACCTACAGACGCTCAACGTCCCCGAAGCAAAGCTCGAAGAGAATGCAAGCCTCGAACTTGACCTCGGCACGTACGATCTTGACAAGGGCGACACGCTCTGCATCACGGGTACGCTAAACTGCACCGCAGTCAGCGAAAGCGACCTCAAGTCGGGAACCGTCAAGCTCGATGAAATTCCGCCTGCAGAATTCACGAACATCATCCTCATCCGAGGCGCCGGTCGCGACACCTCGACGCGCAACGTCAAGTGGGACTTTGTCCCTGGCGAAAAGCTCGAAGTCTCTTCAGAATTCGTAACGGTCACCGTTCCGGAAGAAGCCTTGAGCGCCGCAAAGAAGCTGAACGGCGAGAAGACTCTTGAATCCATGATTGTTCCGGTAACGATCCCCACGAAGGTCAAGAACCCGGTTCTCATTGACAACAACGGAGACTCGCTCGCAGTCTTTAAAGCCGAAAACGATGCGGACTCGTCGCTTTACTTCACGGCAATCCCAAGCATTGACGCAGGTACATACAAATTCACAACCGTATCAAGCGAAACCGCATACAAGGCTTCCGCAATTTCCAGAGTGTTTGCCGAATCCAAATCAGGTTTGTCCGTCACCGAAGGTGATTTCATGAATACATTCATCACGGATACGACAAGCAATAGCCTCGGCATCAGCTTCTGGATTGAAGAAGACGGCAGCAAAATCGCAGAAGCCGACTCTTTGATTATTGATTCAAAAGAAAACGATGTCACATACCGTCTGAGGGTAGGTGAAAAGCCTGAGCAGCTCTGCACCAACTTCTACAGGAGAGTCTCAAAAGACTCGACGTATACGGATTCGTTCCCTGAACTCGGTAACTCTTACTGCCACGATGTCTTGGACGGGGAACGCCATCACTACGCCTTGTACATCAAGGCAAACCATGTCGTTATCGCCATTGACGGAAAGACCGTCGAAGACACCAAGATGAAAAACGCCTTCATCATATTCCCGGGCTTCGTCACAGGAAACCACAAGCTCAAGAACCTGACCGTATTCTCGCTCAAGCAATCCGCAATCGCCCAAAGCGACGACAGTGGCTGGGAACGCCTGCAAGCCTGGCTCTCCGCCTACTACTTGTTGCAGAAGTAATAACAGACGAGAGACGAAAGAACGCCACGATGTGGCTACAGACGAAAGATGCCATGCCCCGCTCCGACGGGGCATCTCCTTTTTTTGCGAAATACGATTTTTTCTAGTAACTAGTAACTAATAACTAATAACTATTTTTATATATTCCCACTTATGAAAGTTCTCGTTCACAACAGAGGTGTTTGCCTGGAATGCGCCGGTTGCGTCGGCGTGTGTCCCAAGATGGCGCTAGACATGTACGGTCTAGATTTGCAAATCGATCAGGAAAAGTGCATCAAGTGCGGTCTCTGCACAAGAGCATGCCCCGCAGGCGCCCTCAAGATCCAGGAGTTGAACGATGTTCTGTAATAGCGAATACGATGTCGTCGTCATTGGCGCAGGTCCCGGCGGAAGCGTTGCCGCCAGGAATCTTTCCCGTGCGGGCCACAAAGTTCTCCTTCTCGAAAAGCGCGAGAAGATTGGCTACCCTGTGCGCTGCGGCGAAGCGAGCACCAAGCTTTCGGACTTGCAGACTTACGGCCCGATTGACGAAGACTGCATCGAAACGATTATCAACGGACTTTATATTTACGGCCCGAACGGCGTGAACATCGACCTTTCGCAAAAGGGCACGGGCATCATGCTCAACCGCGAAAAGTTCGACCCGTGGCTCGCCCACCTCGCCGCAAACGACGGCGTAGAAGTCGTCACTCGCGCCCGTGCAGAATTTGTCGGAGATGTCGAAAGTGGAACCCGTCTCGTGCGCGTAAAGCTCGGCGAAGGCGCCGGTGAATCGACCGAAGAAGTCCGCGCCAAGATGGTCATTGCCGCAGACGGTGTCGAAAGCCGCATCGGTCGCCAAGTCGGACTCGATTGCCTCCAGAAGCCTGCATTCACCTGCACCGGTGTCGATATCCAGGTGCAAGGCATCCTCACCAAGCCGGACTACCTCACGTTCTGGCAAGGTCACGACTTTATCAATGACGGTTACATCTGGAGTTTCCCGAAGGTCAAATCTAACGTCACGAACTTCGGCGCAGGATTCCTGATTTCGAACAACCACGGCTCAAACGTCTTGGACATCACGATGGAATGGCTCTACAAGCTCTTCCCGGGAGCGCAAATCAATCACGTTGTCGGAGGCGTCATTCCAGTTTCGAGCGTTCTGAAAGATTACACGCTGGACCGCTTTGCCCTCGTTGGCGACGCCGCCCATCACACAAACCCGCTTACCGGTGGCGGCATCGCGGCCGCCATGCGTGCTGGACGGTTCTGCGCCCAGACCGTCCACGAGGGCCTCGAATGCGGTAACTTGAGCAAGGAATTCCTCAAGACGTACGAAAAGCGCTGCTACGATTACTTTGGTCGCATGCACGACTTTGAATACAAGTTCCGCAGATTTCTCCTTAACGTGAACAAGGACGAACAGACGGAACTCTACAAGGTTCTCCAGAACTTCGCGAAGCACGGCTGCAAAAAGCGCGCCTTCTTGCAAACGCCTGTTTCCTCTGCGAAAATGCTTTACAAGTTCATGAGGTTCAAATAGTCAACGTCATAGGTCAACAACCATTGACCGACCATCAATTGAAATCTGAAGAGTAAAAAAATCCAGACAGTGTCTGGATTTTTTTATCAGTACGATTATTATTCTTTCACCAAGAAACCGGCTACAGACTTATCACGGATAAACGTCTTCTTTGCAACGTTTTGCACATCACGGACATTGACTTTGTCCAAATTATCGGCCCAGTTGAGGAAGATGCGGTAATCGCCATAGACTTCATACCAGCCTAGCATCGTCGCAACATTTTCCATATCCGTCAAACTACGGACGAGTCCTGCATACGCGCGGTTCTTGACCTTCTGGAATTCGCGTTCGCTGACCTGTTCATTCTTGAGTTTTTCAAGTTCTTCCCAAACAATTTTTTCAACTTTTTCACGGTTGGCATCCGGTCGCAAATTCACGCGGACGGAGAATTCAGAAACATACTTGTTCGGGCTGTTGCTTGCACTGACACCGACGGCGAGCTTTTCCTCTTCAACAAGACGTTTATAAAGCCTGCCCGAGCGACCATTTAATACGCCCTCAGCAATATCTAGAGCGTAAAGCGTGCTATCCCCCACTGCGGGAGTCTTAAACACAAGCGTATACAGATTCGGGGCATCTTTGCGCTTTACGACCAAACGCTTTTCACCGGCCTGCTCCGGATCGCGAACCGTAAGCGGAGAGAACGCATCGCCAGTCGGTATAGGGCCAAAATACTTTTTCACAAGAGACATCGTCTCAAGCGTATCCAAGTCACCGGCCATGACGAGAATAGCATTGCGAGGCTTGTAATACTTGCGATAATGTTCGTCAGCCTGTTCGCGAGTCAGGTTTTCGATATCACTAGGCCAGCCAATTGTCGGCACGCGGTACGGGAACGCCTCGTAAATCATGGAATTGAGAGTCTCGTAAAAGCGGCCTGTCGGACGGTCGTCATAACGCATGCGGCGCTCTTCGCGCACCACAGATCGTTCCGAATAGAACTCGCGCAAAACGGCATTCTGCATGCGGTCCGATTCCAGCCACATAAAGAGTTCTATCTTATTCTTCGGAAGCGTCACCGTATACGCCGTGAGCAGATCGCTCGTAAAGGCGTTGAGTCCAGTTCCGCCAGCAGCCTGGTAGGCGCCCCACAGTTCGTCCTTGACAAAAATCTTGCGGTGTTCGTTCAACACGGAATCGTGTTCGGCCGTAAGTTTTTTCAGGAGGGCCGTATCACCGGCAATTTTTGTCGGACGAATTAACGCCTGCAAGGAATCCTGCTTTTCTATAAACCGGGCATCTGCAACACTGTCCATAATGCCGACTTTTTTCGTACCCTTGAAAAGTTCGTGTTCCAAGATGTGCGCAAGCCCAGACTTGCCGGGAACTTCATGAACGGAACCCGTCACATAAAACAGGCGGAAGCTCACCGTCGGAGCTTGCTTGTTCGGATACAAAAGCACCGTGAGTCCATTGTCAAGGACTTCCTTATGCACGGGCAAGTTTACTGCGGCCTTAGACGTCCCCGCCAACAGTGCCGGGACAAGCGCGCAGCTCATAGCAATTCTAGCGAAAATCTTTCTCATGTTGAACAATTTAGATATTTTCTATAAAAAGGAGATCCCCGCTCGAGGCGGGGATGACATTTTGCCATAGCGGAGATGGCATATTACAAAAAAAGGGGCTTTCGCCCCAATTTTTAGTTCACGCGAACTTTGTACGATTTCACAAGCCTTCCGCCACGTTCCAGTGTTGCAAAGACTAGCGAATTTTTCAACAATGCGTCCATGTGAATTTCGCAGGATTCGCCATCAAAAGCCTTTGTCATCAGAAGGGCTCCATTGGCATCAAACAGGCGAACAGTCTTATTGCCATTCAATTTAGCTTCAATCCTCAGAACCTTATTCTTTACAAAGAATTTCACGGAGGAGGCAAATACCGGCTTTGTCAATTCCATAAAACCTTCAGACGAAGAACTGTTTTGGATATCAGCAGCACTCGAAGAACTCTTTTCACCAAACGCGCTTGCACCGGATTCTGAACTGCTCGATGTCCCCTGTATTGGGGTATTGCTAGAAGCCGATTCAGTCTCACTCGAAGAAGACTTAGCTGAGCTGGACGACGATTTCGCAGAACTCGATGAGGTTTTCAACGAACTCGATGAAGACTTAGCGGAGCTGGACGAGGACTTTGCAGAACTTGACGAAGACACCGGAGAGACTCGGTTTCCGCGCGTTTTAAATTCTACATGGTCATCAACAATCTTGATATCGTAAATTTCAAGTCCAAGGCTATCGCCGCTCCAAGTCACAAAGCCATTAAATCCATTGACGCGATTTGACGGGAACGCATCGTAAGTAACCGTGTAAGCGTCCGCACGCCCATCGGCTTCAATCAAGTCCACTCGCATCGGATCGGACGAATTGACATTGTTATAAGACCAGGCATATTGATCGTAATTGATATGCCAAATGAGCAAGCCCTGATTCGGAAGTCCTTTATCAAAGCCTTCCCGCATACGGAAATCGAGCATGTAATATTCTTTATCGTTACTCGAAGTCAATACAAGGCCATCGTTTTCCAGGACTTTTTTCAGAACAAAAGTCGTATCCGAAATTTCCAGACGGCGCGGTTCAAGCCAGCCCAAGCTAAACTTTTCAAATATAGACAAATTCGCAGGCGAGCACGATGTGGTCCTGTTGTAGTTCTGCGGACAGTTATAGGAACCAGCATCCATCAAATCCCACGGCCCCGGCGTGTAGCGAACTTTTTTCCCAGTTTCGTTTACGGTCACATCGTAATGGTCCTGAAGGCCAAGCACATGGCTAAACTCATGGCAAAAAGTCCCTATGCCGTTCAGTGCATCCGTAGTCTTGCGATACATGTAGGCTTGGCCATCAATTTCAGGGGAACAGGCATAACGGTTCATGGACATGTTACGGGTAAGGCGCTTCTGGACATTATAGGAATGCGGCCAAATCGCAGACTGCACATCCGTATCTGCCGAACCCACTCCAGCATAAATCATGTAGACAAAATCTACAACTCTGTCGTTATCGCTATC
Source organism: Fibrobacter sp. UBA4297 (assembly GCF_002394865.1). Taxonomy (NCBI): domain Bacteria; kingdom Pseudomonadati; phylum Fibrobacterota; class Fibrobacteria; order Fibrobacterales; family Fibrobacteraceae; genus Fibrobacter; species Fibrobacter sp. UBA4297. The sequence continues at coordinate 205,311 of NZ_DGUZ01000021.1, forward strand.
ATACGGCGTAAAATCAAAGTTTTCGGCAACAAGCTTGTCCATCGCTTCGCTTACGGCATAAACCGCGCCCGTAGCCATATTGCGAGAATCAACAAGCGCTCCATACGAATCACGGTTCCCCTTAAGCGTTATCGGGCCAACGACATCAAAGGTCGGGCGGTACTTTCCGTTCGAGTTTACGATAAAGAAATCTCTAACGCTCCCGCTCATGTTGTAATTGGAATAACCTTCCTGATTCAAGTAGTTCAGGTATTCTTCGTTGGCGTTGTCCCTCTTGAACTTGATGTCGCTAAACTGCACTAGAATGACAAGTCCACGAACGTCACCTTCTTTGCGGACGGAATTCAAGGCAGGCCGCATCGGAGAGCCTGTATTAGAAGGCGGTTCGGTCCAACCGCCCCAGCCACCCCAGCCGCCCCATTCATTAGCCATTTGCGGATCATCTGTAGAAGACTGAAGCATCATGGGTCTAGAAGCCTCCTGTTCACGCTTTTCCTGGAGCTTTTTCAGACGATTTTCGCGGAATTTGTCGAGAATTTGGCGAGAATTGCGTTTTTTAAGGAAGTCATGTTCTTTTTTGCCGCGTTTCGACTTAGCATGGACCCTCATGCCAGTCTTTTTTCCATCTTCATCGGCATAGTTCCAGTAACCCGCGGAATCGCGAACTACAAGCACGCTATCTTCACCCGTAAGGGTATAGTTAAAATGCTCGTTACCGACCTTTCGAATCTGCACGACAGAGCCATCCGGCTGCGTTGAACTGATTAAAAAAGGTGCTGCTTTTACAGCCCATGCAGATGCTGCACCGGCCAACGACCCAATCAAAAAACACTTCCACCATCTCATACCATAAACATATACAATGAATGAGGGAATTGCAAAAAAGCAAGATGTTTTTTACAAGTTTTTCGTTGACAGAACGCCAACGGGCACCCACAACGGCAACAAAAAGTTACAGCGCGTTACATTTTAGATAGCGCAAGCAAGGCGCCACCGCAAATAATGACAGAAACCGCTATAGCAAGCTTAATTCGCTCCGGTTTTGTCGGGTACTCGTGGAAAACAACCACCCCCCAAAGCAAGTTCACCAAAAGGTTTAACTGCGTAAGCGGATAGCCAACGGCATAGCCCAAGGCTCCGTTTGAATCAATCGCCCAAAAACAGCCATGTTGCCCAATGACCCAGAGGACACCCATAAACATAGACGTCACAGACGGCGCAAGGCCATATTCAAAAAGAGCACGGCGCTTTATACTCAAAATTGCAACCAAGAGTTCTGCAGAAATAAAAATGCCTAACGAAAAAGAACTCATGAACTCGAGTATAGGGACTTCTGCAAACTTGTAAGGAATGAGGAAGAGCCCAAAGATGAGACCGCCCAAAAGCGAGCGCCAATTTCTAAAGACATTGCCCTGAGGAGGAGCTAGCCTACTTAGGCCAAAAAGCAAAAGAAGGATTGCCGGGATCGAGAAATAAAGCAAGGTCGATTCCGAGAAAATGAGCACGCCCGTCACAAACGAGGCAAGGATACTCACGCCCATTGAGCGCACACCAGCACCAGTCAAGTCCTGTTCAGCCTTGACCGCCCAGAAGCAGAACGCGCCTGCGCAAACCCAAAGGAATCCGCAAAGGATACCGACCGGCAAGAAGCGGAACGAGTCCGTCGCAAACGAAATGCAAAGCTGGCCGATGAACATGCCCAAGGCCATGCAAGAGAGGTATGCCCATGACGAAAACTTGGACCAAGCCTTGAGAGGGACCATGTAAGTGCCGAACGCAAAGACGGCAAGGACGAGACCAACGTAACTATTTCCCAATGCAGAACCCCGCAAATATTTGTTGTAAAACGTCTTCGGACGAGATTTCGCCCGTTATGCTCTGGAGCGAACGGCGCACCAGTTGCATTTCGAAAGCCAAAAGTTCCACCGCCGGATTCGTGCGGATAAGGTTCAGCGCACGGTCGATGCCCGCAAGAGCTTCTTCGAGGCAGGTCTTTTCGCGCTCGCTCGTAATCCAGAGGTCTTCGGAATTTTCTGTTTTTTTGAAAAGGGCGGCGTTCATGGCGCGCTTGAGATCCGCAAGGCCCTCACCAGTTTTGGAGGAAATGCGAATGCTCTCGCCTCTTTCGTCTCTCGTCACTCGTCTTTCGTCTAATAAATCACTCTTCGAAATGACGACAAAATCCGGATGGAGATCCTTCGACTCCACTTCGTTTCGCTCAGGATGACAAGATGCGCAACTTTCGTCTTTGCACTTCGTGCCAAGACCTGTCGGCTCAGCTATGGGTACACAAGCATCCCCGCAGCATTCGCCTCTTTCGTCTTTCGTCTCTAGCCTTTCGCCTAAACTTCCGTCCACCACGAGAATCTTCATGTCCGCTTCGGCGAGGATTTCCTTGCTCTTTTCCATGCTTAGTGCATCGAGAGCGTCGGTCGCCTTGTCTGCGATACCGGCAGTATCGACAAGGCGGATTTCGCCACCATCTAAAAACAAGCGGACTTCGACAAAGTCGCGGGTCGTGCCAGGGATGCTGCTCACGAGAATACGGTCTTCGCCGAGGAGCGCATTGACAAGGCTAGACTTGCCCGCATTCGGAGCGCCGTACAGAACTGCGAGCGGCAAACGGCTGACCGCCGCCTTGCCCTTAAAACTTTTCAAGATGGATTCTACGCTTTCGCGAATCGCAGAAATTTTCACGCCCCAAGTCGCATAATCCGGGTCGGCTTCTTCTTCGGAGAAATCGACGTCCAGTTCGAGGCGCGCCGAAATGTCCATGACCTGCTCCGTGAGCGTCTTGACTTTTTTCGAGAGCGCACCGCCAAGCAAGCGATGGGCGTTCTTGAGTTCGTCTCGGTTTGCGCTGTGGATGACATCCGCCACAGATTCCGCCTGTACCAAGTCCATACGGCCGTTCAAGAAAGCACGGCGCGTGTATTCACCCGGTTCTGCCAAGCGCACGCCATCGACGCTCTTGATAACCTGAATCAGTTCACGGACGATAATCGGGTTTCCGTGCGGGTAAAGTTCCAGCACGTCTTCGCCGGTATAGGAATTCGGACCTTCAAAAAAGATGTAGAGGAGGCTATCGATGACCAATGCTGTTGCGCGGTCTTCGCCGACCATCGTACGGTAATCCCTAGCGGTCGCAAGTTTAGCTTCGCGAGGCTTCAAATTCTTGATTGCCGATTCGCCAAACAAGAGGCGCACCACTTCGCGCACCTTCGAGCCGCTCACGCGGATAGCGGCAACGGCACTCACGCCCGCAGGCGTCATCGGAGCAACAATCGTCTGAGAATCCATGAAGAAAAAGATAGTAATTAGCAGTTAGTCATTGGTCATTAGTCTTTGGTCGTTAGATAATAATCGCGATTTTACCGCAGTCGGCAGAACTTTGAGTTCAGCAATCTAAAAAGGAGTGAAATCGAAAAAAGGTCAAAATTTACGTCAAAAATGGTGAATATTAAAATAAATTGACGTAAAATTTCAACGTTGTCTGTAACATTTTGAGAAATTTGCGAAATATTAGAGGCAAATTTTTCAAAAAACTGACGAAACAGGCAATTTTTTGAAGGAAAAAGCAGCCTGGCGCCACCAAAATCGGGCTTTTTCAGCCAAAAATAGTTAATTTGTATAAAATTTTACGTCAAAAAACGAAAATTTTCCATCATTTTGACGTAAAAAACGTCAAAAAATCAAAATCAAGAGAAAAATGCAGAAATTTATACAAATTAAGCCAACAACTCCCAGACTGCGTTTTCTAGATTGCCCCACATTCTTTCGTCTCTCGTCTGTAGCGAGCCTGCGAACGTTGAGCGTTCTCTCGTCTAATTACTAAATTCTCTAGCAACGAACAACTATTGACCAATGACGAACAACCAATGACCAAGTTTAAACTTATTTCCCGTCCTTTGGGCACTGTGCAGTGCTTTGTTTTGCAGCGTGACGACGGCGCTGAATTTGAAATTTTGAGCGGTTACGGCGCAGGCCTCAACGCCTGGCGCATCCCCGACAATAGCGGCAAGCTCCAAGACCTCCTTTTCGGCTACCGCGAAGGCGACGACATTTTCAAGATGGGTCCCGACACAAACGCGGGTTGCAGACTCGCCCCGTTTCCGGGACGCGTAGCCTACGCCAAATTCAACTGGAACGGCAATGACTACCAGCTCGTCAACAATGTGAGCTGGGCACCGCACGCCCTCCACGGCTTTTTGCAGAACAAGGAATGGAACCTCCTGAGCTTCGAAAGCGATAGCGAAAAATGCGTTGCAACACTCGGAATCGACTGGCCGGGTGCATTTACAGGATTCCCGTTCCCCTTCCGTGCCATCAACAAGATTACGTTCACAGGCGAAAGCTACACCGTCGAATCGACCGTCACGAACATCGGCCCCAAGGACCTCCCCTACTCCGAAGGCTGGCACCCCTATTACACGCTCGGCGAAAAAATCAACGGTCTCCAAATGACTCTCCCGGAATCGAATCTCGCAATTCTCGACAAGGCCGACATCCCGACAGGTGAATTCAAGCCGGATACCCGTTTCGTGGGCGGCAGGCTCATCAACGACGAGTTCATCAACGACTGTTTCTGCCTGAATCAGGGTGAAAACACCTTTGTAAGCAAAAACAAGAAAAATTTTGAGAACATTTTAGCGATTGTAGAACTGAAAAGTGATGCCAAATCGCTCCAAATTTGGCAAAAAGCAGGCGACAAGCAATATAATGCGATCCAAATTTACACACCGCCTGACCATATGAGCATCGCAATCGAGCCAATGACCGCGGAACCCGATACTTTAAACCATCACCGCGATTTAATTGTGATTAAGCCAGGCGAAAGCCGTACATTCATTTTTGGGGCAAAGTTCCAAAAGTGCTAAAAAAGGCTAATTTGGCATTTAAAAAGTGTCTGTAAACATATTTTTTCCTTTCAATCGAAAATGCTCTTGCATTTTCGATTTTTTCATTATATTTTGAGAACAAAGAATTTAAGGAGTGAACATGGATTTCAAAAAAGTATTCCTCGCTTTCGGACTGTCCGCAGCCTATTCCGTCTTTGCGGCCCCGTATGAAGCGGAAGACGCTACACTTACAAAAGACGCAGCTGTCGCCACAAACACCGCAGCTTCTGGCGGCAAATACGTCAAGATGAACGGCGGTGACATCACTTTTTCCAAGGTGACCGTCGAGAAAGCAGGCAAATACACCATCGTTCTCCACTACATGAACAATTATGGTGGATCCAAGATTAACAACGTCGAAGTTGGCGGAGCCTCCTCTGCGGTGACATTCGACGTGACCGACAAGGGCAAATTTGCCGACGTTGAAACGGTCATGAACCTCGCAGCCGGCGAAAACACCATCGCCATCACCAATAGCTGGGGCTGGATCGACCTCGACTACATAGAAGTCAAGGGATACGAAGCCAAGGCATTCAACCTCTGCAACACTCCAATCACAAAAACGGCAACCCCGTCCGCCGTCAAGCTCTACAACTTCCTCGTCAATAACTTTGGCAAGAAGACCATTTCTGGCGTGATGACCGGCAACATGGACGCCTACACCAAGGGAGACGCCACCCAGCACGAAGACGTTCAGGCGGTATTCAAGGCTGGCGGCAAGTACCCGGCACTCATCGGCACCGACCTCATGAACGCCACCGGCGCTAACAAGAACGACGGCTGGTTCCAGGAATACACCGAAAAGGCAATCGATATCGCCAAGAGCACCTGGAAGAAGGGCGGCATTCCGGCATTCACATGGCATTGGCGTCCGGGAGACGAAGTGGAATTCTACGTCAAGGGTGCTCACGACACCTACACCGAATTCGACTTTACCGAAGCATTCGTCACAGGCACAACCACTTGGGATACGCTCTCTACGGCTTACAAGGCAATCGTCGCAGACATTGACCTCGTTTCCAAGATTTTCCTTGACCTCCAGAAAGAAGGCGTTGCAGCCATCTTCCGCCCGCTCCATGAATCCGGTGGTAACTGGTTCTGGTGGAGCACCCACACAGGCAAGCAGTTCGCCGCACTCTACCAGTTGCTCTACGAACGCATGGTCTTCACGAACGGCGTGAACAACCTCATTTGGGACTTCAACCCGAAGGACGCCGCTACAATGTCCTGGACTCCGGGCGAAACCTACTATGACATTTTGAGCGTCGACATTTACAATGCAGCCAACGATCACCAGAGCAACAGCTCCGCATTCATCGACCTCACGAACAAGGCTGGCACCAACAAGATTATCACCCTCAGCGAAAACGGCCCGATTCCTGACGTCGACAAGATGTACGAGGATGGCGCAACCTGGAGCTGGTGGATGCCGTGGTACGAATCCTGGTCCGGAGGTTTTGTAAGCCAGACCGCAGCAAGCGTATGGCAGAAGAATCTCGCTGACGAACGCATCATCACCCTCGACGAAATGCCAGGTTGGGACAACTACAACGAAGCAGCCGCAGCAACTAACGCTTGCCCGACTTCTACGCAGAACGCCAAGTTCGGTGCAGATACTGCCAAGGCAAATTCTGAAAACGTAGACCTTCTCATGGGCGTGACCTACAAGGCCATCAACGATAGCGGCGCAAATATCGAATTCAAGAAGGTTCCGAACTTGACCAGTGCAAAGAGCATCGCCGTCACGATCGAAAACAAGGGTTCCGGTGGCGAAATGAACGGCATCTGGATCGGCATGGCATTCGTCCGCGACGGTTCCAAGGACAAGGCTTGGACTTGGGAACAGTCCCCGTCTGATGGTTGCTGGCTCAACGACGGCGCCAAGGCTACTTGCGAATTCGCTATCGAGACTTACACCGATGACGCAGGCGTCGAACACCCGATGGACCTCGACAACCTCTTCTCCGTCACCTTCATCTTGGCAGGCGCTAACGGATTCGAAGGCACCGTCCTCTTCGACAACATGGTCACGGACAACGGCATCATCATCAACGGATTCAACAAGAAGACCGAACTCTTCACCGCCGCAGACCAGAGCAAGGGACACATCGCAAGTATTGAACTCTTCAATAAGGACGGTACGCCGGTCACTCCGAACGCCATCAAGCCGATTGCCGCCGCAAAGAAGGCTGGCATGAGCGTCAAGAACGGCAACCTCTCGCTCACCGCAAACGTTCCCGGTTTCGCAAGCATCGACGTGTTCAACATGATCGGCAAGCGCATCGCTACACTCCACCGCGGAAACCTCAGCGCAGGCAGCCGCACGTTCAGCCTCCAGAACCTCAACAAGGGTCAGTACATCATCCGCGTGAAGGGCGCCGGACTCAATGCCACCCAGAAGGTTCTCATCAAGTAGATTATAACACAAAAAAGCCAAATACCTAAAGGCGATCGCATAAGCGGTCGCCTTTCCTTGTCATGTGCATTCCGTCACTTTTTGCCCCGAACAGCCAAAATAAAACGTTTATTTATCTTACATTTCCGTGAAAATATTGTACTTTCTCACAGTGCTTATTGACTTCTATTTTATCAAATCTATTTTTCAATATAGTTGTTTGGATGTTTGGAGTGTGGACATTTTTGACGGTTTTGTCAACACTCCCGCGATTCTAAAATAGCTTATTTTAACTTTTTTATTTAGTTTCAGCAAAAACATATCAAGGGATACCCAATGATCAACTTCAAGACTTTGCTCGTAACATCGCTCCTCGGAACGGCCGCATTTGCAGCCCCGGGTCTCACGGTAAGCGGAACCGATTTGCAATACAACGGCAAGAAGATTTTCTTCTCGGGTACAAACCTCGCCTGGAGCGACTACAACTCTGACGTAGGAGCCTCCCCGCTTGACGAAAATGCTTGGCGCAAAGCAGTGGAAGGCACGCGAGCCGCAGGCGGTAACGCAATCCGCTGGTGGCTTTTCAACAACATGAGCCAGAGCCCGACTATTGACGAAGAAACACACTTGGTCACGGGTCCTAAGGAAAACACTATTGCGAACATGAAGAAGGCTTTGGACATCGCCGAAGAATACGGCGTAATGGTCTCGATGTGCCTTTTCAGCCACAACTTGATGGAACCGAACCAGTGGGGTCTTTACAACGAAAAGCTTGACATCACGGCAAATACGCTCCTTTTCGAAGACGAAGGAACGAAGGCTTTTATAGACAACGTTTTGATTCCGGTCGTGAAAGCCATTGGCAACCACAAAGCGCTCATGACTTGGGAAGTCTTTAACGAGCCGGAAGGCATGACGAGCGAATGCAGCGGCTGGACCACCAAGAAGATGGCTCTTGCCAAAATCCAGAAGTTTACGAACAAGGTCGCAGCGGCAATTCACACGACGAACCCGGAACTTCTCGTTTCGACAGGTAGCGTGAACATCCAGTATCAAAAGCACTGGAACGATGCAGCGCTTATCGCTGCGGGCGGCGAGGCAAACGGTACGCTCGACTTTTTCCAGACACATTACTACCCGTACTGGCAAAACGATGCTGTGAGTCCGTTCGTGAATACGGCGGCCCAAATGGCAACAAAGTACAGCTACGACAGCAAGCCGATGATTATTGGCGAATTCCCGGCAAGCGGCTGGGCAGGCGACACCTATACGGCAAGCATGGCTGCCAAGACACAGATTACCACGGAAGAATGCTACCGCAAGGCTTTTGACGGCGGTTACGCAGGCGCTCTCGCCTGGCAGTACATCGGCGACAAGACCGAAGCTAACTTTGGTGGCTACAGCTACACGATTGATCCGGCGCTCAAGGCAATGACTGCTCTCGCCGCAAAAGAAGAGGCAAGCATCAAGATCAAGGACGTGAACATTGAAGGCGGTTCCGGCGGAAACGGCATGATGGCAGTCACTTACGGTGGAGATAACGCCCAGGTGGAATACCAAAACAAGGGCGGCTGGGACCTCTCCGGCGCAACAACTTTCACTTGGACAGCCAAGAACAACGGCGCATCGGACGCTGACCTCTATTTGATTTTCAAGCTCACGGATTCTTGGACATGGACCGAAACGAGCGGCAGCTGCAAGGTTCCGGCTGGCGAAAAAGTCACATGCTCCATCGATATTTCGGAACATGCTGACCGCAATAAGACGCTTAGCATCACATTTGCAAACTACGCCTCCGGCTACACCGGCACGGTGATTTACGACGATATCAAAGCTGGCGATTTGACGCTTTTTGATTTCAACACCGACAAATACGACGCCTTTAAGCGCGGTTACGAGAACACCGAAGAAATGATTCCGGAAATCAAGATTGTCTTCGATGAAAACTACATTTATGGCAAGACTTCCATTTCCAAGAGCAAGTTCGCAGCTACATCCAAGTTCACCGTCAACGGCGACAAGATTATGCTCAACACAAAATCAAAGGGCCAAGTCAGCGTTGACGTATTCGGCATGAACGGAAGAATCGTCGCGACCCTCTTTAACGGAATGCTAGGCGCAGGCAATTACGTGTTCAGCCTTGCCGACATGCCGAAGGGCCAGTACATCATCCGCATGAAGGGTGCTGGAATCACCACGACGCAGCCCGTGATAATCAAGTAAAAAAGCGCCCAGCCCCAAAAAAAACAGTTTGGGGCAAACTCCAGCCGGGTATGACAATGCAAAGGAGTCCCGCGAAAAACGGGGCTTTTTTGCGTTCACAAGATGGAGGTGCCCGCTCGGTGGCGGGCATGACAATGCAAGTACTTGACGAAAATCCTTTGAATTTAGGGCACAAGAATATAGATTTAGAAGTGGAGATATGGAATGTTTATGAAGGCTTTTAATTACACAAATTTTGTCGCTACGGCAACTGTCGCAGCACTTGCGGGCTCCGCTTTTGCAGCCACCCCCATCCGCTTAGAAGCCGAAGACGCCGTCCTTGCCGATGATCACAAAGTCGTCGTTTCCGAAGATGCAAATGCATCGGGTGGAAAGTTCGTCCAGATGAAAGAAGGCAACCTGGAATTCAAGGTGACTGTAACCGCCACAGGCTATTACACGCTTTGGGCCAATTACCAATTGCCGACAGCCTCCGGGAACAAAATCCAGAACTTGACGGTCAACGACATTTCTGCCGGGCAGATTTCTTTCGGCACATCCGATGATTTCAAGACCATCAAAGGTGCGGGAAAAATCAAGCTCACCGCAGGCGAAAACAAAATCGGCATTGTGCATAGCTGGGGCTGGGTCAACCTCGACTACATTGAGCTCACGGAATACGAAGCAAGCCCGTGGAACATTTCACCGAAGCCTGTCACGCCGGAGCCTACCGAAAGCGCACAGAAACTCTACAACTTTTTGCTCAACAACTTCGGCAAGCACGTGATTAGCGGCGTCATGACGGAACGCCCGTTCGAAAATAACGGTCAGTACACCCCGCAAAACTACGAAACACAAACCGAACTCAGCTACATCAACAAGGCAAGCGGCAAGAACGTGGTTCTCGTGGGTTTTGACTTTTTGCACGCCTCGGGCAAGAATTCTGACCAGCTGTGGTATCAGGGTTACACGCACGCTTCACTCGAAATGGCAAAGACCATCTGGAAAGCAGGCGGCATTCCGCAATTCAACTGGCATTGGAAAGACCCGATGCACGATGTAGAAGCATTCTACACCGAATCTAGCGGTAACACACCTTTCACGGAATTCAGCATTACCAAGGCTTACGATGAGGCCTCCAACAAGTGGAAAACAGAAAGTGCAGAATACAAGGCAATGGTCCGCGATATGGAAATGATTGCCGACTCGCTCTTGACTTTGCAAAAAGAAGGCGTCGCCGTTCTTTGGCGCCCGCTCCACGAAGCTAGCGGAAAGTGGTTCTGGTGGGGTACCGATGGCGCAAAACCGTGCGTTGCTTTGTACAAGCTAATGTTTGATATTTTCGTGAATCAGAAAGGATTGCACAACTTGATTTGGGTTTGGACCACCGACGAAGCAAACGATGCGCTCGACTGGTACCCGGGCGACGAATACGTGGATGTTGTCGGTCGCGACTACTATTACTACCCGCGCGAATCCAACCACTCTAGCCTTATTGGCAGCTTTGAAACAGTCAAGGAAATATTCGGTGGCAGAAAGATTGTAACGCTCAGCGAAAACGGTTCTGTTCCCTACCCCGACGAAATGAAGGCCGATGGCGCCAACTGGAGCTGGTTTATGCCGTGGTATGGCGACTATGCGATGGAAGGCTGGGCAAACGACAACAATGCCGAAAGCTGGAAAATCGTGATGAACAACGAATACACCTTGACGCTCGAAGACATGCCGGGCTGGGACAAGTACGAAATCGTCCCACCGCCAACAACGGGATTCAAAAATTCGTTACGCTCGCAAAACATTGCAGCAAGTTTGTCTGTTATCGGCAAGAATTTGCAAATTAGCGTACCGGTTTTAAACGCCGCAAGTGCCAACGCAAGAGTCGTAATTTTCGACATGCAGGGCAATCAGGTGATGAGCCGCACTATCAACGGCACAAAAGCAAGCATCAACTTGAGCGGAATTGCAGCCGGGCAGTACATCGTGAAAGTGCAAGGCAAAGGTTTTGCGCCGAACGGAAGGATTCTGGTTAAGTAATAGAGAATACTGATCCCGGAACAGAGTCCGGGATGACAATGCAAAAAACAACGTTCCCGGCACAAGGCCGGGATGACAATGCAAAAAAAATGGAGTGTATGATTATGGGATGTAAATTATTCGCGGGCGCACGCTCCGCAATGGCTTTTGCCACAGCAATCGCGGCAACATCAGTTTATGCCGCACCGACAACTTACGAGGCCGAAAGTCAACCTGGCGTTGACGCATCTTCAATCGTATCTGCCGAAGGATTTTCCGGCGGCAAGTACGTAAAACCGGGCTCTGACGGTTTTACATTCAAAGTAAAAGTCAAAGAAACCGCCGTCTACGACTTCACCACAAAAGTCCTGATTAAACAATACGACTGGTTTGAATCGAAGATTGCCGTGAACGGCACAGAAGCAGGCTCATTGCTCACCAAGCCGCGCACTTGTGATTCCGCATTCGTGATTACCGCTTCCGCCAAAATGCGCGCAGGCGAAAATACCATCACTGTCGGTAACGGCGGCGCTCTTGGCGTAGACTACATCACCGTCGAACGCCACCCGGATCCAACTTACACAATCAGCGAGTCGCCAGTAACCCCAAATGCAACGGAATCAGCCCGCAAAGTTTACAGCTTCCTCCGTGAAAACTTTGGCAAGAGCACCATCAGCGGCATGATGATTAGCGACCAGAATTTCAACTACGATTACGGCAACATGCGGCTCATTCCACCGGGAGGCTGCACTCCTGCCGATTCCTGCAAGTACACCGACGCAGAAGTCTCGTGGAAAGGCCAGACGGATATTGCCGAATTCTACAAGCGCAGCGGCCACTACCCCGCCATTGGCGGTTTTGACATGCTCTTTGCAGCAGGAGGCCACCATGAAGAAGGCTGGTTCAAGGGCTACACCGAAAACAACCTCTTAATGACCGAAGACCTGTGGAAAATGGGCGGCATTCCGACTTATACCTGGCACTGGAAAGTCGGCGAAGACACAGTTTTCTACACCAAGGACGCCTATCCGAACAACGGCTACAAAGCAAGCGGATGCACCGAAGGCGTCAAGGGCACAAGCGAGAACAACACCTGCTTTAACTACACCAAGGCATTCAAGGGCGACAAATGCGAAGACATCGACGAGACCTCGCAGGAATACAAGGACATTGTAGCTGATGTCGATATCGTATCAGGCTACTTCAAGCAACTGCAAGAAAAGGGAATCGCTGTCGTGTGGCGCCCACTTCACGAAGCTAGCGGTGGCTGGTTCTGGTGGGGTGTCGGCAGTGGCGATTGTTACAAACAACTTTACCGTCTCGTCTTTAACCGCATGGTGAAAACAAACGGCCTCAAGAATTTGCTTTGGGTCTGGAACATCAATACGGACCCGCAATTTGGTTACGATTATTCGGCCCTCAACGCAAGCTGGTACCCGGGCGACGAATACGTGGACATCGTTGCGGTTGACATTTACGACCCGCTCAACAACCACAATTCCGGCGCGAATTACTACAACAAAATCGTGAGCGATGTCGGCACGAACAAGATGATTGCATTGAGCGAAAACGGCGCCATCCCAGACGTTGACAGCATTGCCGAAGACAAGGCCAATTGGAGCTATTGGATGACATGGAGCCAGACCTGGAGCGGAAACTTCTTGGAAAAGACTACCACAGAAATGTGGAAGAAGAATCTCGATGACAAGCGCATCATCGCTCTTGACGATATGCCTGGCTGGGATAAAATTTCTGTCCGCAATCCCATAGCAAAACGCATTACAGCAAACAAAGTAAATATTACCATAAACGGCAAGTCGCTTTCGCTATCCACGAATCAAAACGGCAACGCCACAGTTACTGTTTTTGACCTGACCGGACACCGAGTTGCTACACTTTTGCAAGGTCAAATTTCGGCAGGAACGCATAGCTTAAGCCTCCAATCGCTCGCCGCCGGCAACTACATTGTCAAGGCAAGTGTCGGACATCACAATACCATGCAGGTTTTACGCTTAAAATAGTGCGCGTCGCAACATGTATTTTAAAAAAAAGGTTCACTTTTGAACCTTTTTTCTATTTTTAAACCATGACCGAAAAGAACCCCCTTTACTTTACCATTCACGGACATTTTTATCAGCCCCCTCGCGAAAACCCTTGGACTGGCGTTATCGAGAACCAGCCGAGCGCACGCCCGTTCCACGACTGGAACGAACGCATTGCCAGCGAGTGCTATAGCCCGAACTCCGCAAGCCGTATTTTAAATTCCAAAGGCAAAATTGTCGATATCGTAAACAACTACGATTTCATGAACTTCAACATCGGCCCGACTCTCATGGGCTGGATTCGCACCAACACGCCCGACACCTACAAGCGCATCCAGGATGCCGACAAGCGCAGCCAGGAACGCATGAACGGGCACGGCAATGCGATTGCTCAAGTTTACAACCATATCATCATGCCGCTTGCAAGCGCACAAGACAAGCGTACGCAAATCCGCTGGGGCATCGAAGATTTCAAGTTCCATTTCGGTCGCATGCCCGAAGCCATGTGGCTTGCCGAAACAGCCATCAACTTTGAAACAGTTGTCGAGCTCATCAAGGCAGGCATCAAATACACGATTCTCTCGCCCACGCAGGCTGACAAGTTCCGCAAGTTTGGCGACAAGAAGTGGACCGACTGCAGCAACACAAATATCGATACCACGCGCCCGTACCGCATTTACCCGCGCGACAAGGAAGGCAACCTCGTCTGTGACGGTTACCTCGACGTGTTCTTCTACAACCCATGGCTTTCGAGTGCCGTCGGCTTTGAACATTTACTCCGCGATGCAGGCACTTTCGGCCACCGCATTGAAAGCGCCTGGGACGCAAACCGCAGCGATCCGCAGCTCGTAAGCATTGGCACTGACGGAGAATCCTACGGTCACCACGAACCATTTGGCGACATGTGCGCCGCATGGCTCTACAATAAGTTTGCACCGCAGAACAACATGGTTCCGGTGAACTACGGCTGGTTCCTCGAAAAGTTCCCGCCCAAGCACGAAGTCGAACTCAAGAATTTCTACGGTGAAGGCTGCGCCTGGAGCTGTGCTCACGGCGTAGGCCGCTGGTACAGAGACTGCGGTTGCTCCACCGGCGGTGGCGCCGACTGGAACCAGAAATGGAGAGGCCCGCTCCGCGACGCCTTCAACCACCTTAAGGAAGTCGCCGACAACATCTTCGTTCGCGAATTCGAAAAGATTTCAAAGATTGACCCGTGGGAAGCACGCAACAACTACATTCAGGTGATTGTCGCGCCCGAAGACGAATCCCGCAAGGAACAGTACCTCAAGGATACGCTCAAGGATTACGAAAAGCAAGAAGACCGCGCTAAGGCCATTCGACTTCTCGAAATCCAGAAGTTCTGCCTGTTCAGCTTCACCAGCTGCGGCTGGTTCTTCAACGATATCGAAGGGCTCGAACCGGTGCAGAACATGCGTTATGCCCTCCGCGCGATGCAGCTTTTAAAGCCGTTCCTCCCGATGGGAGACAACCTCAAGAGCGAAATTCTGTACATTCTCGCCCGCGCCACAAGTAACGAACACAAGTGGAACGGCGCCGAAGTCTTCACGAAGTACGCCGAAGAAAACGTCCCGTCCGTCATCAAGCAGATGGCAGAACGTGCCGCAATTTATCACCTCGAACTCGAAGAAGACTACCTCAACAAGGATTCCCGCATCACCGCCACAAAGATTGCATCCCGCCGTCGCCAGACGCTCGTGCGCACATCTTACGAGGACAACGATCTCGGCGAATCTTGCGTGACCACGAACTTGGTCGTCACAGACCAGCTCAGCCGTGTGAACATCGTCGTTGCGATGGGCGAAGAAAAGGAAAGCGGACTCACGTTTGTTGAAAATACGAACATGACAACGGAACAACTCCACGAGCTCTACCCGACAGCATACGTTGTCCGCATGAGCAACCTTGCGAGCGATTCCTTAAAGCGCATCAACCAACTTTCAACGCAGATGCACCTCGAGAACATCACGAAGTCGTTCTCCGGCTTTGCGCTGAACCATGGAATTTCCATCGACAGCCTTGCCGACCCGGACCACACTTTGCCGGACACCATGAGAAAGATCCTCACTGTGGAAATCAACGCACGTATCCACCATGCCGCTTTGCAGTTGCTAAACGAGCACAACAAGGCTACAATCGAAGAAATTCACGAGCTCATCACCGAAGCAACAGCGCTCAACACGCACTTCAGCTTTGGCGGGCTTGGTCACATGTTCTTCCACAAGCTCACGCTCCTCATTGACGAAGTTGCGAAGAAGTTCAACGAAGAAACGCTCAACTACATCACCGACCTCATCACAGTCGCCGATTGGCTGAAGATTTTCATCAACAAGACTTCTCTTGAAAACCACGTCTTTGGCATCTACAAGCAATACAAGGCAGAACCTGACGGAAAGTTTGCGGCCCTCAAGCCGATGTTCCAATGGCTAAACTTTGAGGTGGTTTAATGTACAAGCTGCCAAGTGCTCCACTCATTACAGCGCAACAGATAAATGCGCGTCTGGATTCACTCGCCTCTGAACTGAAGGCGTTTGGTTTCGACGTGATTTTATCTGCACTCACTGGCAGCTACATGTTTACCGCCGATTTGTCTCGCCGTATCGCGACTCCGAAATTGCGCATAGCATTTATCAAGGCTTCAAGCTACGGCGATTCCGACAAACCAAACGCAAATGTCCATATTTCGGGCCTTGAAGGTCTCGACATCAAAGGCAAGCGCGTTTTGCTGATTGATGACATTCTTGACACTGGCAACACGATGTATTCTCTCGTGAAAGCCCTCGCGGACTACTCCCCCGCTTCCATCACGACTTGCGTACTGTTGAACAAGGAATCACGTCGAATCGTAGATTTCCATGCTGATTATGTTGGTTTTGAAATTGAAGATAAATTTGTGGTAGGTTACGGTTTGGATTATGCAAACGCATACCGCACCTATCCAGAAGTATGGGCACTTGAAGAAGCATGATTGAAAACAACAATAACATAAACAATAACGAAAACGATGACTTGAACGAAGTCAAGAAACATGCGACCATGACGTTCGCCGCGCTCGAGCGCAGTTTCAACAGAATGGCTTACCGCAGAAGAAACACCATTCGCATCATCGTCTGCTTGCTGTTCTTTTTCTTAGGCTACCAGGCCAACAACTGGTTTAGCAGCAAGATTCCGACCGAAAAAATCATCGAAAAAATTGCAGCCCAGCCAGACCTTCCGAACAAGTGCAAGTTCCGTTACGACCGTTCCATGGAATACGCCATCATGCACGAATGCGTTTTCTCGCATGACACGCCGACAGACGAAGTCAAGCTGATCCAGCGCATCAATTACTGCTCTTGCGCCTTGGAACGCGTACAAAAAAAGAAGCCCTTCCAGAAGATGTTTGAAAACAATCTGGAGGACTTCACATTTAAGATTCGCGAAGAAATCCTTTGCAAGGACGAAAAGATTCCGCAAGCGCTCGAAATGGAATCTGAAACGCCTGCAAAATAATCCCTTACAATATCAACATTCCGTCGCCGTAGCTGAACAATTTAAGTTTGTTCTCTACGGCCATTTTGTATGCGTCGAGCGTGTTTTCACGACCATAAAATGCCGACACAAGCAAAATGAGAGAGCTCTTTGGCCAATGGAAATTAGTTAAGAGACCATCCACAATCTTGTACTTGTATCCCGGATAGAAGAACGCGTATGTCACGCCCTTTTGCGGTTTCAAGAACCCGTTGGCATCGGCAATAGTCTCAACCACTCGCGTACTTGTAGTACCGACTGTTACAATGCGGCCGCCTTCGCGCTTTGCCTTGTTGATGATGTCGGCGTTTTCCTTGGTGAGCTCGTAATGCTCGCCATGCATTTTATGCTTTGTGAAATCTTCGACGGAGATGTTCTGGAACGTTCCCGGCCCCACATGGAGCGTGACTTCTGCAACGTAGACGCCCTTCGCCTTCAAGTCGTTGAGCATTTGTTCGCTAAAGTGGAGGCTTGCGGTCGGCGCAGCCACAGCGCCAGCGTACTTTGCGAAAATCGTCTGGTACGCTTTCTTGTCGTCTTCGTCATCGGGGCGGTCAATGTAGGGCGGCAGCGGAACGTGCCCTTCCTTGTTCATGACCTCTTCCATCTCGGCAGGAGTCTTTTCAAAACGAAGAACGCGGTTTCCGTCTTCTTCATGAACTTCTTCCACGAACGTGCGCACACCAGCAAGCTTGAGTTCCCGCCCGACCTGGAAAGCCTTACCCGGATGCACCTTGGCTTCAAAGCGGGCCTCGCCTGCTTCGGAGGGATTTAACGCCTGCACCAAGAGAACTTCGACCTGACCGCCAAATTGCGTTTCGCCATACAGACGAGCCGGAATCACCTTCGTATTGTTCACCACGAGGCAATCGCCTGGGCGGAACAGGTCAACAATTTCAGGAGCCTTCATGATGCGGCGTTCGCCGCCATTTTTGGGGCAATACAGAATATGCGTCTTGCCCTTGCCCGCCGTGCGGGAGGCAATCAATTCTTTCGGGAATTCAAAGTTGTAATCAGAAAGACGGTAATCCATTACTACGCCTTCATGTCCTTCAATGTATTTTTCAATTTTTCAATCATTTCTGTGCGCAGAGATTCCGGCTTCAGAATTTTCACGTCCGGCAACACGCCAAACAGCCATGTCTTAAAGTCCGGAGTCAAGCGGAGCTTCAGCGTCACAATCATATTGCCGTCTTTATCTTCGGTGATTTCGGCAGCCGGAGAGAAACGAGACTTGTTGAACTGAGTCTTAAGCCAGCCCGTCTTGATAAGGAGTGTCACCGTTTGCGGATCTTCTGCAGAAACATATTTGCCAAAGGCATACTTGTAATGCTCATAAACACAGAACGGTTCACGAAGCGTCATGGCGCAGTTATTCGTCTGGACAACGCTCATGATATTTTCGACAAGATAATTTTTGAAGACATGTGTTTCTGCATACGTTTCATCAGCAGCAATCAGATAAAGCGTATCAATGCGCATCACAAGCTTAATCGGGCAAACTTCAATGGTTTTCTTTTCAGTTTCTTCGTTCGTACTTCTGTACACAATGCGAATCTTAAAGCCTTCACGAATTGCAGACAAAAGCTTTGATACCATCGTATCTTGAGCCTTATGGTCGCAGAACGGGCCATAATCCATAATGTAGTTCGGGTCAAGTGTAATCGCTTCGGCCTTGAATCCATCCGGGTCCGTTGTCTGCATGGACGAAATAACGCTATCGATGAGCTTACGGTTTTTCAAGTCCAAAGGCGTTGTATCGTTCATCGTCTTTTTCAACTTTTCAAGTTGCTTGACGATTTTCTGGTTAAAGTCCACCTTCTGTTCGGTTTGAATAACGTAAAAAGTTTCGCCATCCTTTTTGAACTTATGGAGACCACAATTTTCCTGTTCTAGTGCATTTAAATGGCGGAAAATAGTTCTCGGTCCGCAATCCATCGCCTGTGCAAGCATCGACACCGTCATCGGCACACGAAGTTTGCATTTAATCTTATTTATCTTTTCATATCCTGTAGCCATTTTTCACTCCTCTTTTTCCTAAGTTTTTAAAATTCTTAGACGGTTACCCACCGCTACCGACCGTGCAAAACCGGCAACAGCCAATAGCGCAAACTCTCTCTGTATAATATTTGCCACACGCCCCTCGACCAGGAATCGCTTGCCCACATACGTGACATGAACAAATGAATTTTTCAAGAAGCTGTATGACGCAAGCTTATCCATAATTTTCCGGCAAAGGTCTTTTTTGCCAAGATTCTTTTTTAGAATCGCAGTTCCATGCATATTCAAGGAGACAACGCCTGGAATACTTTCAATACGCGATTTCAGTTCATCAGGATAAACTTCATCTTCGTAATAGAACGTCACCTTTGCAACTCCAGATTTCACCTTGACGCTGTACTTGAAAATCGGATGAGCAATATCATCCAAGACATCCCATATTTGTCGCTCCAAGTCCTCGTCGGAAACCTTGGAATTCTTGCGGACGCGAACCATGTTCACGCAGCCGCGCAGTCCTGCAATTTCGCCAATTTTGGTCTGTATTTTTCGCTTTGTCGCAAGGCTATCCACAAAGCCTCGCAAATAAACAATTCCCTGCCCCGCTTCAACGGAAACATCTTCACTAAGCCCATCAGACAAAAGTTCCAGATGCTTACGCACAACAGAAATGACTTCTTGATTCGAAGGATTTTCCGCATAACGCGGATAGCTCATAAAGACGATTAATCCGTCATCCATCTTCACCACAAGCTTGTCCTTGGTTTCGTCTTTGACGACTCCAATGGCAATACCAAACTGTTTACGGATGACATGGTAGACATGGTCTCCCAACAAGGTGTTCACACACTGGGCAGGCAATAGCCGATAGCCATTGGGCGATACCTCATGGTCTATCGGAATTTTTGGACCCTCGAACTTTGCATCCGCAGGTCCATTTTTATAGACGACAACTTCCTTATCCCTAGACTGGAAAAAACTCTTGACGATACAAGGACGGGTTGCCCCATCAAAGTAGAGCCAATCGCCTGGAAAAATTCGGTTGTGCCCATAGACCTTTGCATACTCGGATTGCGGATCATCCTTATGGCAAAACGCAAATTCCTGCGAGAAAGCCACATGGTACGTTCCGCAATGAGTGCAAACACAAAGTAGCGGGATTCCGCGTTCAATACCCCCATACGTCGAATACTCTTCCATGGCGCAGACGTCATGGCGAACTGCCTGCTGGCAATGCCGGCAGAACAGCTGCTGCGAGTATAATCTGTATGGAAAATATTGACGCATTTTTTAGCGGCTCCGCCGCAGTTGGCAGAACTTAGTTGGCAGAACTTAGAGAGATTGCCACGCTTCGCTCACAATGACGTTACTCTAAGTTCTAAGATCTAAGTTCTAAGTTCTCTTTTTATTTCATCAGCGGGAGCGCCACGTCGATGCGGCGGAGCACTTCTTCCTTACCGATAATTTCGAACATTTCCCAGAGGCCAGGACCTGCAGTCACGCCGGACACGGCAAGGCGCGGAGCGCCCACCAGTTCACCGACCTTGTGACCACAGCGTTCGGCAAGCTCATAGAAGCCCTTCTCGATCACCGGGGTCTTGAAGTCTTCGATGGAGGCGAGCATATCGCGTACGAGCGTTGCGACTTCCTTGGAGCCTTCACCGAAATGCTTCTTCGCACCCTTTTCGTCGTATTCCGTTGGTGCGACAAAGAAGTACTTCGCCATTGTAGCGAGGTCCTGCACAAAATGCGCACGCGGCTTGAGTTGCTTCACAATTTCGAGCAAGCGTTCGTTCGGTTCGGCACTTGTATCAACGCCCATCGCCTTGAGGCCATCAACCATGATGTCCTTGAGGAATGCATCGTCGCACATGTGGATGTGCTGACCGTTCATCCACTGGAGCTTCTTTTCATCGAAGCTTGCAGACTTCGGGTTGATGCGTTCGAGCGTAAAGCAATCAATCATTTCCTTGACGCTCATCACTTCGCGGTCATCACCCGGGTTCCAGCCGAGGAGCGCAAGGTAGTTCACGAGCGTTTCCGGCAAATAGCCGAGGTCGCGGAAATCGCCCACGGAAGCGGCGCCCTTGCGCTTGGATAGCTTACCGCCGTTCTTGTCGAGAATCACCGGCAGATGGCACCAGACAGGCGGTTGCCAACCGAAAGCCTTGTACAAGAGTTCGTGCTTCGGCGTGGAGCTGATCCATTCATCACCGCGGAGCACATGCGTCGTGCCCATGTAATGGTCATCGACAACGCTTGCAAAGTGATAGGTCGGGTAACCGTCGCGCTTGATGAGCACGAGGTCATCCAAAAGTTCATTCTGGTAGCTGATGTGGCCACGGATCATGTCATCGAATTCCGTGACGCCCGTTTCCGGGACCTTAAAGCGGATGACAGCCTTTTCGCCAGCGGCAATGCGGGCTTCGGCTTCTTCGCGGCTGATGTTACGGCAGTGGCGGTCATAACCGGTAACCGGCACGTGAGACTTTTCTTGTTCAGCGCGGACTTCTTGCAAGCGTTCTTCGGTGCAGAAGCAATAGTAAGCGCAACCCGCATCCAGGAGCTTCTTGATTTCGCGGTGGTAGATGTCCAAACGTTCGCTCTGGAAATATGGACCGCAGTCGCCTTCGCAACCCGGACCTTCATCCCACTGGAGGCCAAGCCACTTGAGGTCGCGCATCAAGTCGTGGAGAGCCGTTTCGTTATAGCGCTTACGGTCAGTATCTTCGATGCGCAGGTAGAATGTGCCGCCCATGTGCTTGGCAAAAAAGTAGTTGTAGATTGCCGTGCGTGCACCACCAACGTGCAAATAACCCGTGGGGCTCGGAGCAAAGCGTACTCGAACAGGACTTTTTTCAGTCATAATTTCCTCTATAAAACCATATTTTCTTTTATGACAAAAAATAGCAAATTGAGTCATATAAAATTAAATTGAATCTTTGCAATTAAGCTCCATATTGGATGGCTTAACAGTTTGCGGGCTCAATTTACTTCCAAAAATACTACGGCAATATTACAAAGTTGCTTTTCTAGAAGCTCTTTTTTATCAAGAAACCAGCGGAGTCTCCTGTTTATTGCTAAGTTGCGGGCGTCAAAATAGGAGTCATTATGATTATTAAACCGCTCATTCGTAGCAACATGTGCATTAATGCCCACCCGAAGGGCTGCGCTGCCGATGTCAAACATCAGATTGAATATATCGAAAATAAGTTTTCTACGCGCAACATCCCTGCCGATGCACCGAAGACCGCACTCGTTCTCGGATGCTCTACCGGTTACGGACTTGCAAGCCGCATCGTTACTGCTTTTGGCTACAAGGCAGCAACCATCGGCGTTTCGTTCGAAAAGGAAGGTTCCGACGGCGGAGTCGGCGAATCCCGCGAAAAGACAGGTACGCCGGGTTGGTACAACAACATGGCTTTCGACAAGTTCGCAAAAGAAGCGGGCCTAGATGCCGTGACGTTCAACGGTGACGCGTTCTCGCACGAAATGCGCCAAAATGTTATCGACACACTCAAGAAGATGGGCAAGAAAGTCGATTTACTCGTTTACAGTGTCGCAAGCTCCGTGCGCGTTGATCCAGACAACGGTACCATCTACCGCAGCGTCTTAAAGCCCATCGGTCAAGTATTCACAGGCGCTACGATTGACTGCCTCAGCGGTAAAATCAGCAACATCAGCGCAGAACCCGCCACCGCCGAAGAAGCGGCCAACACAGTCAAAGTCATGGGCGGTGAAGACTGGGCACTTTGGGTACGCAAGCTCAAGGAGGCAGGCGTTCTCGCCGAAGGCGTGAAGACCGTCGCTTATTCATATATCGGTCCAAAACTTTCGCACGCCATCTACCGCGACGGTACAATCGGTGGCGCCAAGAAGCATCTCGAAGCTACCGCTCTTGAACTCCACAAGGAACTGCAAAACGACCTCCACGGCGAAGCCTATGTCTCTGTGAACAAAGGACTTGTCACGCGATCTAGCGCCGTCATTCCCATCATCCCGATGTACATTTCCGTGCTCTTCAAGGTCATGAAGGAAATGGGAAATCACGAAGGTTGCATCGAGCAGATGGAACGCTTGATGACCGAAAGACTTTATACGGGTTCCAAAGTCCCGACGGACGAGAATCACCTCATCCGCATCGACGATTATGAATTAGATCCGAAAGTCCAGGCAGAAGTGGACAAGCGCATGGCAACCGTCACGCAAGAGAACCTCGCCGAAGTGGGCGACCTCGAAGGATACCGCCACGATTTTCTCGCGACAAACGGTTTCGATATTGATGGTGTGGACTATGAAGCCGAAGTCCAAACGCTAACGAGCATATAGTTTCTATTTTTGGGGCAAAACCCCTTAACATCAAGGACAACTTATGGAAACACTCAATTCCATTCTCGATGCTATCGATGGGTACGTCTGGGGCGTTCCCCTCATTGTCATCATCCTCTTTGTAGGTATCCTCCTCACCATTCGTCTCGGCTGTCTGCAGGTCATGAACTTGCACAACGCGCTCCGCTTCATGGCGCACAGCGAAAAAGACGGCGCAGGCGAAGTATCCAGCTTCGGAGCGCTCTGCACGGCTCTCGCCGCCACAATCGGTACGGGTAACATCGTCGGTGTGGCAACCGCAATCGGCACCGGTGGCCCTGGCGCCCTTTTCTGGATGGAAGTCGCCGCATTCCTCGGCATGGCAACAAAGTACGCCGAAGGTTTGCTCGCCGTCAAGTACCGCACAGTCGATAAGGAAGGCAAGGTTCTCGGCGGTCCGTTCTATTACATTGAAACGGGTATCAAGGAACGCTTTGGCTGGAACATGAAATGGCTCGCCGTGATCTTTGCCATTTTCGGTATGTGCGCAGGCCTCCTCGGCATTGGCACCATCACGCAGGTCAACGGCATCACGAGCGCTATGGCTCGCCTCACCCCGAACGCAGCTGAATTTGTCAACATCGGCGGAAACTCCGTGAGCGTCACGACCGCTATTGCAGGCCTCATCGTCACGATTTTTGCAGCAACCGTCATCATCGGCGGTCTCAAGCGCATTGCAAAAGTTTCGATGTACATTGTCCCCATCATGGCAATCATCTACATCATTGCCTGCATTCTCCTTTTGCTCCTCAACTTCTCGCACATTTCTTCTGCCATCGAAACGATTGTGAAGGCAGCGTTTAATCCGTCTGCAGTCACCGGCGGCGTTGTCGGTTCCATCTTTATTGCAATGCAGAAAGGTATCGCCCGCGGTATCTTTAGTAACGAAGCGGGTCTCGGTTCTGCACCGATTGCAGCA
Organism: Fibrobacter sp. UBA4297; assembly: GCF_002394865.1. Classification (NCBI taxonomy): domain Bacteria; kingdom Pseudomonadati; phylum Fibrobacterota; class Fibrobacteria; order Fibrobacterales; family Fibrobacteraceae; genus Fibrobacter; species Fibrobacter sp. UBA4297. The sequence goes on from NZ_DGUZ01000021.1 coordinate 229,674, forward strand.
GCCGCCGCAAAGACAAAGGAACCTGTACGTCAGGGTCTCGTCTGCATGACGGGTACGTTCTTCGATACGATTATCATTTGTACGATGACCGGCCTTGCCATTGTGGTCTCGGGTGCTTGGGATCCGAAGCTCGGACTCGAAGGCGTGAACATCACGATGGAAGCATTCTCCCGCGGCCTTGCCATTATCCCGGGCGGCGCAGTAATTGCTCCATACTTCCTTGCCACGGCTCTCGTGTTCTTTGCTTTCACGACAATTCTCGGCTGGGCCTACTACTCTGAAAAGTGCTTGCAGTACTTGATTGGTCGCAGGGACAAGAAGGCAATACTCACCTACCGTTGGCTCTACATCTTCGCGATTTTCGTTGGACCATACCTCACGGTAAGCGCGGTCTGGACAAGCGCAGACATCTTCAACGGCTTGATGGCATTCCCGAACCTCATTGCACTAATCCTTCTCTCTGGAATCGTGGCAAACGAAACAAAGACGTTCCTCGCCAAGTTCAAGGGAGATAAAGAGTAGTCATTGGTCTTTAGTCAATAGTTATTGATTATTAGACGCTAATATGATGGCCCGCGAAAGCGGGCTTTCATTTTATAAGCAAAACAAATCCACGAAATATCCAGTTTTTTCTTGTAACTAGACATGACTGGATGGGGCTACGCCCCTACTCCTTGGCTCGGTTATAAAAAAGAGTTTACTCATTTTTGCAACACTCGCCTTCTGAGTAGTATTCGCTTCGCTCAGGATAACGAAGCATGCAAAAAGACCTCCTATGCGGGAGGTCTTTTTAAATTCGTTTCTAAGCTATTTGATTAGTAAGCAATCTGGCACTTTGCAGCAAGATCAAGACCAACCACAATTGCGCTCTTATTCATCGTGTTTTCCACAGGGATAGAAAGCGTTGCAGAGTAATCAGCCTTAGAAGATTGCGTACCGACCGTAATCGTAACAGGGCCACCAGCATCATCGCATCTCAAGGTGCAAGTACCTGTATTAGTGCCACCATGCCAACCAGACGGCAAGTCAAGCACCAAAGTCGATTCACCCTTCGGCAATTCAATCTTCGTATTCTGTTCTGTGAGAATGTAGTCCGGATCGGTTGCATCCACGGAAACGACCGTATCGCACTGGACTTGTTGTTCCGTATTGTCGTTGTTGGCTACAGTCACAATCGGAGCTGCGGCCTGATTCTTAGCGGCAAAAGCCTGAGTAGCCTTAGTCGAAGTAGTAGGATCTGCAACAGCGCCAGCCCATGTATAGCTCACGATATCTGCACCCACAGAAGAGCAACCCGTGACATTCCACACGGCGCCAACGCTAACATCCGGATTCTTTTCTTCGGCAGCGCACTTACAACCCGTAATCGGGGCACCGTTTATCTGCACTGGCTCGCAGGTGAGGTTATGCACAACGCCAGTTGCCGTGGTAATCTGGAGAGTTGCAGAGTGCTTTCCGGAAGTTGCATAGCTCACGACATGTGTACGACCGTTCATACCGGTTTCCGTTGCTGTAGGAACGGATGCATCTGCGGTTGTCCACACGAACTTTGACTTAAGCATTGTGGCAGGATCAAGACCCGCACCACGTTCAAAGGTCCAATTCACATTATCACCTCTTTCATAAGAGGCTTTAGCCGGCATACATTTTCCAGCATCATTACCCGGCACAACAGTCGGAGCACTGCTAGACGACGAATAAATGAAAACCGGACCGCTATTGCTTGATGAAGAAACTACAGGGGCATCAGCAGAAGACGACGTGTTAATAATAATCACCTGGCTAGAAGAAGATAGCCTCGAATAGTTTTGAGAACTCGATGATCTCGGCGGCCTCGGAGTTGTTGCAGAAGAAGAAGAGCTCTTTGCAACCACACATTCCGGGCAATACGTTCTAAATGCGCCCACATCAATACCATAAGTCGGGTCAGATGGATCCGTATAAGCCATCACAGAATCCGAATTGGGATCTACCTTAACAATTTCACCATCGCCACAAGCCCAAAAACCTGTAGCAACACCGAATGCAATCATTCCAGCATAAAACTTTCTATTCATAAAAAACCTCTTAGACGAAAAATAAATTAAATCGTGCCAATAAGCAAACACTGTAAGCGTTTTTTATTGAGGAAATTCACAAAAAAGCGCCCCGAACACGAGGCTCGGAGCGTTTGTAAAGTTAATTATACAAGAAATTGTATTTTATAGGATTTTTTAAGATCAGTATATTTGGCATGCCGGGTCATAGGGATCCGCCACACAGTCTATAGGTTTCTTATAACTAGACGAACTTGAATCCGAATTTTCATCCGAGGACGAGGAACTTTCCTCAGGCAATTCTTCGGACGAAGAACTTTCCGGCAAGGCCTCTACACGGAGGAGTGGATCCGAATCGTTTTCATCCAGCTCATTGTATTCACAGGTAACAGTCTGCGTTCCCCAAGTTGCCATAGGAGCTCTGTCACCAGTCATATCTCCCGGTTGAGAGTACCTTACGGCAATCTTTGTAGAACCGCTTCCTTTTTTCTGGCCATCGATGAGTTCAGCAGAAGCATCTCCCAAAGTCATCCAGTTGTGCGTTCCTTCAAGTACAGTGCCTTCGGCATCCACAATTGACCATTCCACCGTTTCACCTGCAGGTATCACACGCTTGCTAACAGCGCAATAGCCCTTCACCACGGCCTTGGAAGAAGACGAGGATTCCGGTTCAGACGAAGACGAGGATTCTTCTTCCGAAGAAGAGCTTTCTTCGACTTCAACCTTATAGACGCGGAAATCATCATCACAATCGATTTTTTTCTCAGCAAATGTAAGTTCCGGACCAAACTTTTGTCCGACGGAAGAATACTTCACCTTGATGCTAGGCGTACCATTGCCCGAAAGTTTTCCGTCGACAAGGCCCGCACTGACCTCATCGGATACTTCCCACACGAAATTTCCTTTTTCCAAGGAGCCTTCATCCGGGAGGTAGCTCCATGTCACCACGTCACCGATATAGACCTTTTCGGGTCTGTCCAAAATGCACTTGCCAGAAACCGGCAACGGCTTGCTAGAACTAGACGATACACTGCTAGACGAGGCAGAAGTTGATGTAGAGCTGCTAGAACCCTTAACGGAACTAGAAGATGTCGTCCCACCTTTGGAACTGCTAGAATTTGCAGAAGTCGAACTAGAAGAATTCGAGGTCTTGCCACTTGAAGAACTCTTGTTATCGGCTTTTTTAGAGCTGCTGCTCCTCATCCGTTCAATTTCGCAACCGTTCTTGTGACCTTCCTTGCTATCGCAGTATTCCAAAAAAGACTTCAAAAACTCATTTGCATTATCATTGTAGTCTTTTTTTGACGTGTCAAGTTTATCTTTAATATCCTTCAGCGCAATTTCATCTTTGTCTTCTACATAATTGATACTTCCTTCGCCACAAGCCCAAAGGATTATCGCCGCAGAAGTAAACAATAAAGGTAATATCTTTTTCCTATCCATAATTTTCCCCACTCTTTAAATCTATTCCTGATTTTCCCCATCCACCGAAATTTTACGTTGTCCCGTAATAAACTGGTGCACATACGGGTTGCTTGTATTCTTGATTTCATCGACCGTGCCAACTTCGATAATGCGCCCATTATAAAGCATGGCGATTCGGTCCGCGACCTTAAAGGCACTAACCATGTCATGCGTCACCACGACAGAGGTCACTCCGAGCTTGCTCTGCATATCGAGAATAAGGTCGTTGATGACATCACTCGTAATCGGGTCAAGGCCCGTCGTCGGTTCATCGTACAAAAGAATTTCAGGGTTCAGCGCAATCGCTCTTGCAAGCGCCACGCGCTTACGCATACCACCCGAAAGTTCAGACGGCATCTTTGTACGGAAAGACGGCACGAGGTTTATCATCTGGAGTTTTTCCGTCACGACATTCTGAATTTCTGATTCAGACATTTCCGGGTGGTGTTCACGGAGCGCAAAGGCGATATTTTCGCCCGTGTTCATAGAGTCGAACAAGGCGCCCATTTGGAACAACATCCCCATTTTGCGACGGATTGTGCGCGTATCGAAGAACTTGGGCGTACTGATAGTCACGCCATCGACAGTCACTTCGCCGCCATCCGGCTGCAAAAGTCCAATCATGTGCTTCAAGATAACGGACTTACCACCACCGGACTTACCGATAATCACCATGGTTTCGCCACGGCGGATATCGAGATTCACATCTTCTAGAACCGTCTGAGGGCCAAAGGACTTCTTAAGCCCCTTGAGTCGAATTGCAATGTCATTCGGATCAATTTTTACATTCGGCATAGCTCAACCTCTAGAAGAACAAGAACGCATCAAGAATAAAGTCAGAAATCAAAATCATAAGGCAACTAGAAACCACAACGCTCATCGTTGCAAGGCCCACGCCATGTGCCCCCGGCTTGGAGTGCGTTCCGTGATAGTAGGCAAGAACAAAGATGATCGTTCCAAAAACAACCGACTTGATAATCCCCGTCCACAAATCCAAATTTTCAAACAGGTACTGCATACCGGTCGAATAGGTGTAGGTCGTGATATCCAAGGCAAGCACACAGACAATCCAGCCGCCAATCAACGCTAGCGCATTAGAGATGGCTGTCAAGCACGGAATCATCGTCAAGAAAGCAAACAGTCTCGGCATCGCAAGGTAGCGGTACGGGTCAAGCCCGAGCACCACGTATGCGGAGAGTTCTTCTTTCTCTTTCATGGAGCCGATTTCAGCAGCGACTGCACTCCCTACGCGTCCCGAAAGCACGATGGCCGTAAGGAGCGGTCCAAGCTCGATGAGCACCATTTTGCAGGCGGCGGTCCCCACAAACTTGTCGGAAACGAGATTGTGGAATTCGAACTCGGCCATGATAGTTGCGACCATGCCGGTAAAGATGGACGTCACGAACAAAAGCGGGAGCGAGGAGACTCCTACAGAAATCATCTCCTTCACAACCAGAGCCGGGTTCTTGTGTACATAGCGGAACTGCTTGAGCGTGATAAACAGAATACAAATGCACTCGCCCACAGCGGCGACTGCATCGACAATCTTTTGCCCTATCCAATTTATCGGTCTCAAAATCAGCGTCATTGCACATCCTTAAAAACTGCCAAAGTCGGCAACCTGCGGTCCACCGCCTTCGTCATCAGAACCATACTGGTAATCTTCGTCGCCACCTTCCATGCCTTGCTGTTCGGTAGCATCGTAGAACGTCGTGTATTCGGGCACGAAGCTCATGTCGATATCTTTTACGGAACCGTTACGGTGCTTAGCCACAATGAGCGTTGCCTTGTAGCGGTCTTCGTCCTTATGCGTCTGCACGAACGGGCGTTCCACAAACCACACCATGTCGGCGTCCTGTTCGATAGAACCGGATTCACGCAAGTCCGAAAGCTGCGGGCGTTCACGGCCTTTTTCTTCGACCTTACGGCTGAGCTGAGCGAGTGCAATGACCGGAATGCTCAGTTCCTTCGCCAAGATCTTGAGGCCACGGGAAATCGCACCGATGGCGACGGCGCGGTTTTCTTCCTTGCCGGTTTTCATCAACTGCAAGTAGTCGATGATGAGGAGGTCGAGGTGGCCCTTGTGTTTGAGCTGACGCGCCTTGCTCATGAGTTCCATGATGCCGAGGTCTGCATTGTCATCGACAAAAAGCGGAGCCTGGTTAATCGGTGTGACAGCAGCAATAATCTTCTTGATTTCGTCAGAGCTGAGCTTACCGTTGCGGAGCCTACTCTGGTCCACTTGCGCCTGCGAACAGAGTAGACGCTGGGCAAGCTGGATGCCATCCATTTCCAAGCTGAAGAAGGCGACGTTCTTGCCGTAGCGAATGGCGGCGTTTGCGGCAACCGTCATAGCGAAAGAAGTCTTGCCGACACCCGGACGGGCAGCGAGAATAATCAAATCGGAATTCTGGAGACCGTTCGTGAGTTCGTCGAGTTCCGTAATGCCTGTAGGTACGCCTGTAATACCGCCATCACGACGGTTATTGATGCGTTCCAAAAGTGGCGCCACAAAGTTGTCGATAGACTTGAGGGTGTTGCGCACCTGGTTATCGGCAATTGCAAAGATATCGCGTTCGGCATCTTGAAGCACATTGTCCGGAGTCGAAGCCGGGTCCATCGCCTGGCGGATTATTTCAGATGACGTGCGGATTAGCTTGCGGAGTACCGCCTTGCTGCGGAGGTGTTCCAACTGCCACGGGACATTCGCCGACGATGCGACGGATTCCATCAATTCAAAGATGTATTCACGGCCACCGACAAGGTCGAGCTTGCCCATCTTTGTGAGTTCCGCCGAAAGCGTCACGGGATCGATGGGAGTCACCGCCTTGTTCAAACTGCAAAGCGCGTTCCAAATCAACTGATGACGTTCCATGTAGAAAAAGTCATCGTCACTGATGGCCATCACCGCGGTGCCCATCACTTCGGGGTCACGCAAAATACCGCCCAAGAGGCAACGTTCCGCCTCGACATCGGCGGGCATTTGGCGACCTTCAAACGACTTGGAATTATTTTCTTCTGACATAACTATACCGATTTAAATATACAATAAAAATTTACATGGGATTTTGAGGATAGCACAAAAGCGGGGGAAAACGTGCCATAAAAAGGAGATGCCCCATCAAGTGGGGCATGACAATATGATTGCGAGTGTGTACGCCGGCCCCGGCACTACGGCCGGGGAGACATAGCGCGGCTACTTGGCGGCGGTGAAAAGGCCGCTACGCGGAATATGGACCTTCCACGTAAGCCATTTAAGTTGCTTGTCCGTCGTCATCGCGTAAGCATCAACAAGCGAAACCGTCTTTGTGCCGTTGAAATCAAGCGCTGTTCCTGCGAAATCGTTGAAGTTTTTGCCCTTGCTGAACACGTCATAGAAAAGCGGTTCGCTAAAGGTAATCATGATTTCAGGTGCAATAAAGGAAAGTTCCTTTGTTAGCATTCGACGGAGCGAGGCGAGCAGGATCGGAGATAGTGCTCGCGGAGCATCCTTGTAGAAATACGTAACGCCAAGTGAATCCGGGGCGTAACCGAGGCTTCCGAACAAACGCACAAGCATCTCGCCAGTCGGAGACTGGAAGAAATTGCGGCCGGTTTCGCCGGGCTTCGGAGCGGCAAGGAGAATCAGAAGGCGCGGGTGTTCCGGGCCTTCGTAGCGAACAACGTTCGCGGCACGCGCGTAAAGTGCGTCGGTCTTGAGAGCATCGTAGAAGGCGCCGATGGAATCGGCGAGTTCGTACGCGGCAGTCGTTTTCTTGACGGCGCGCGGGGCAATGGTGAGGCCTGCATCGAGCTTTGGCGCCGGGGCCGGACGCGGAGCCGGCGCGGATGGCGCGGGAGCGCCAAATGCAGACTGCTGAAAAGCGGGCTGCGCCTGATTTGCAAACGGTGCGGGGTTTGAAGGGAACGGTGACTGTTGCGGAATCGGAGCAGGATTCGCGGGAGCCGAATGCTGCGGGAATGGCGCCGGATTCGCCGGGCGCATTTGCGGCATCGGATTTGCCGGACGCAGAGCCCCTGCAGGAACGGCGGGCTTTTTACGGGTCAACGTCCACGGTTCATCGAGGAGCAAATCCTCCTCGCCCATGTCCATTTGGCCTTGCAGATATTTGCGAAGTTCGCTAAAATCAAATTCTTCGGGCATACCGTTCCTCTAAGCGTTCTTTAACTGATCAAGGCTAAAATCTACAATTTCTTGCGCGAGATCGATTTTAGAACCCATCTTCATCTCGGGAATTTCAACCTCAGCCGCATTTTGTGCATTGCGAGAGTTCGCGCGGATTAACGTGTAACGGACTTCGTCAAAACCAAAACCGCTGTTCGCAGCCACAGGGGCATTGAGGAGTAGCGCATCGGCGCCGCTCTTCTTGAGCTTCTCGGCCGCATGTTCCTTGAAGTGGTCCGTTTCAAGCGCAAAACCGACAATGACCTGGTCCGCACGCTTTTGCGCGACGCTGTCACGCAAGATGTTCGGATTCGGTTCAAGTTCCAAGACGAGCTGACTACGGCTATCCTTGATTTTTTCTGTAGCGGCCACCTTCGGGCGATAATCGGCCACGGCGGCGCAATGCACGAGCACATCGGCGTTTTTCATCTGCTCAAGAACAGCCTTATGCATATCGCAAGCGCTCTTGATTTTTGTCACGTGGACGGCACCCGGAAATTCAGCTTCCATCGGGCCAGCGACAACGCTCACATCAAAGCCGTTCGCCAGGAACGTCGCGGCAATGGCAACAGCAGTCTTTCCGCTGCTACGGTTGCTAATGTAACGCACCGGGTCAATCGCTTCTTCGGTGCGACCAGCCGTGATGAGGACCTTCTTGCCGTAACCGGGAAGCGTCGGATCCACTTCATTTTCAGCAGGAAGAGTTTGAAGATCCTTCGACTTCGCGCGCGGCGCTTCGCTCAGGATGACACTACTAGCTTCTAAATAAGCGACAATTTCCGCAGGGTCGAGGAGGCGGCCTTTGCCAACTTCACCACAGGCGAGTTCGCCCGCCGGGCTGTCCATCACGAACGTATTTTCAAAACTGCGGAGCGTTTCGAGGTTGCGTTTAACCGCCGGAGAATTGAACATCGCGACATTCATCGCAGGGGCGATAAAACGCGGACCTGTGCAGCTCATAAAGCAGAGGCTCACGGGGTCATCGGCAATGCCATAGACAAATTTTCCGATGACATTCGCGGTCGCCGGAACGACGAGATAAAGGTCGGCCCAACGCGGGAAATCGATATGCTGGAACGGACGCGCTTCAACGGCGCCATTTTTCAGGTAAACCGGGCACTTGGAGAGGCTTGCAAACGTAAGCGGGGCCACAAACTGTGTGGCGGCTTCGGTCATGCAGACGCGCACTTCGGCGCCTTTCTTTTGCAACAGGCGCAAGAGTTCACAAGACTTGTAGGCGGCAATTCCGCCCGAGACTCCAAGAAGGATTTTCTTTCCAGCGAGATTCATAGCCATTAAAATAGCAATTTAAAATTTAGTTACTAGTTAATAGTTATTAGTTACTAGTATCGCAACGATGTCATTTGAGAGCACTAAGCCTTTTCCCGGCGAGCCAGGGGGTAAATCTATTAATCAGCAGAATGACGGGAACGAGAGCCGCAATCGTCACGAGAGTCAACACAACGCTCACGATTAGCGAAGATTCAATCCATTCAGGCGCCACATGGAAAACCTTGAAGAGCACGCCACGCAAGATGCTCTGTACCATGATATGCAACGCCAAAATCGTAATCGTATTCTGCCCGATAAAATTCAGGACAGCTCTTTCGCGAATGGATTTGCAAATCGCAACAAAAACGAGCAAGCTAGAAAAAGTCATCATCGCCTGCATCGACACAAAAAGCAAAGGAGACGTTGTTTTTTCACGGACGGCAAATACTAGCGCAAATACAATTACCGAAACTAAAACCACAAATAAATTACGTTTTAAAGAACAAAGTAATTTTTCAACTAGATTTCTCTTTGACGAGACAAAACCAATGGCTAGGCACGAAAGAAAGAAACTCGCCTGATCAAAATTCCAGAAAACATGCGGCAACTGCAACATATCCATATAAGTCCAGTAAATAAGTCCCGGAATAAAAAGCAAAGCAATTATGGTCACCCTCAGGAACTTTTTCCGAATGCGGAGCAAGCACCAAAAGAGGATTTCCACAACAAAAAGGCAAGTCAAAAACCAAAGAGGAGTCACAAAGAACGTGCTGTTCGTCCCGCACAAAATCTGCATCAAGACGTCAGTGACAGTCGCATGGGTCTCGTACGACAGGCCAAAATTGCGGCGCACCAAGAACCAGAATGCAAAAAGAATCGCAGAAAATCCAAAGTACGGGATGACTAGGCTGCAGAACTTTTTTCGGAGGAGTTCTAGGAATGGAGCGTTCGCCGAGCGTTCAAAAGTGTAGCCGGAGAGGAAAAAGAACGCGGGCATGGCAAAAGCGAAAATGGATTCATTGACAAGGTAAATAGATTGCATGTGGCCGAGTGCGACCAAGCTAATGGCAAGAGCCTTGCAAATGTCAATCCAGACGATGCGTTTTGTGATGCGGGATTCGCGAAATTCCATATTGCAATAATAAAAAATTTATATGCATTTCGAGACGTGTATGGAGATTCCCGCTCGGAGGCGGGAATGACAACGAAGCCGAGCGATGCAGAAACATGCTTGCATGTTTCTATATTCGAGGCGAACAAGTCAAGCCCCATTAGGGGAATGACAAATAAAAAGAAACCCCACAGTTGCCTGCGGGATTCCTTTAAGCTTTAGTTTGAAACCAAATTAAGCTTCAGCTTCTTCGGACTTTTCAGCCTTCTTCTTGGAAGCCTTCTTCTTCGGAGCAACAGCTTCGCCAATCGTGGTGCCGTTTTCGCCCGGCTTGTGGGAGTCCATCCAAGCCTTGAGTTCAGCGGATTCACGGTTCTTGAAGTAGTCAACAACGGAGAGATAGATCTTGCGGTTGTTCTGATCGATTTCGGTCACGACAGCCGGAACTTCGTCGCCAACCTTGAATGCATCGGCCGGAACCTTGATGTATTCAGCGGTGAGCTTGGAGACCGGGATGAAGCCTTCGATACCGTCGTTGAGTTCAACCACGACGCCGCGGTCGAGCATGCGAACGATCTTGCCCTTGACTTCGGAGTCAACCGGGTAGGTGGAATCGATAGAATCCCACGGGTCTTCGGTGAGGTGCTTCATGGAGAGAGAAATGCGGCGCTTTTCCTTATCGACGGCGAGAACGACGCATTCAACCTTGTCACCCTTCTTGACCATTTCGTTCGGGTGGGTGATCTTCTTGGTCCAGGACATGTCGGAGACGTGGATGAGGCCATCAACACCTTCCTTGATTTCGACGAATGCGCCGAAGGAAGCGATGTTGCGGATTTCACCGACGACGCGTGCGCCCGGCGGAAGTTCAGTTTCGATAGAATCCCACGGATCAGATTCGAGCTGCTTCATGCCGAGAGAGATACGTTCTGCATCTTCTTCAACCTTGAGAACAACAGCTTCAACTTCCTGACCGACGGTGAGGATTTTGGACGGGTGCTTGACGTGCTGGGTCCAGGACATTTCAGAAACGTGGATGAGACCTTCAACACCGCTGTCGAGTTCGACGAATGCACCGTAATCAGTGATGGAAACAACCTTACCCTTGACGATAGCGCCTTCCGGATAACGTTCAGCGATATCCTTCCACGGATGCGGCTTAAGCTGCTTCATGCCGAGAGAGATGCGTTCCTTCTTGTCGTTGAAGTCGAGAACCATGACTTCGACTTCCTGACCGAGCTGGAGCATTTCGGACGGGTGGTTGATGCGCTTGTAGCTCATGTCGGTGATGTGGAGGAGGCCATCTACGCCGCCAAGGTCAATGAATGCACCGAAGTCGGTGATGTTCTTGACGATACCCTTGCGGACCTGGTTCTTCTCGAGAGTTTCGAGAACGTCGCCACGCTGCTTGTTGCGTTCTTCTTCGAGAACAACACGGCGAGAAACGACGATGTTGCGACGAGCCTTGTTGACCTTGATAACCTTGAGGTCGAATTCCTGGCCGATAAGAGCGTTGATGTCCGGAATCTGACGGAGGTCGATCTGAGAGCCCGGGAGGAAGGCATCGATACCAAAGAGGTCGACGACAACGCCGCCCTTGATGCGCTTCGTGAGAGTGCCGCGTACGACTTCGTTGTTTTCGAATGCAGCGTGGATGCGATCCCACACGCGAACGAAGTCAGCCTTCTGCTTGGAGAGGATGAGGCGACCGTCTTCGTCTTCGAGCTTTTCGACGAACACTTCGATTTCGGAACCGAGTTCGAGAGAATCAGTATCCTTGAATTCGGCGCGATCAATAACGCCTTCGGACTTGTAGTTCACGTCGACGAGAACTTCCTGGTCGTTCACCTGGCTGATCTTACCCGTGACGAGCTTGCCCTGTTCGAGGCAGCCCATGCCGGCATAGACGTCAGCGTTGGCCTTGCGGAAGTCCGGGGAGCATTCACCCTGGGCGGCGAGAATTTCTTCGAGATCTTCTTGAGTTCCGAATTTGAGATTTTGAGACATATTGTTGTTTCTTTTGCAGGAGAAGATATTTAGTGGTTAGTGGTTAGTGATTGGTGGTTAGTGAAAGCCGACTCAAGACTAAAGAAGCTAATCAGATTAAATACATACTCCTGTTGATTGTTGTGGTTAAAAGACTCAGGACTACGCCACTACACCTACGTAGTCGAGAATCTTTTGAACCTGTTGTTCGATTGAGATGTGTGTAGTGTCAATTTCAATAGCATCGTCCGCCTTCTTCAACGGGGCGGTCGCACGAGAGGAGTCCAAGCGGTCGCGTTTGACCAGATTGCCCATGACTTCTTCGAGGGTAACTTTTTCGCCTTTTTCAAGGAGTTCCTTGTAGCGGCGTTCGGCGCGGACCTTCACGTCCGTCACCATGAAAAACTTGTACTTCGCATCGGGGAACACCACGGTTCCGATATCGCGGCCATCCAGAATGCAGCTCTGCTTCTTGCCGATTTCGCGTTGCTGTTTGGTCATTGCAGCGCGGACAGACGGGAGGGCGCAGTAGATGCTCACGTTGCTCGATACGCGCATGCCACGGATTTCAGATTCGCGGCAGACACCGTTAATGAGGATGTGGTTTTCGGAGTCGAACCCGAGTGTGAGGTTAGAGAGCAATTCGTCCATAGCCGCACCTTCTTTGGCAGCGAGACCGGCATCGAGGGCGGCAAGCGTCACGGCGCGGTACATCGCACCTGTGTCGAGGTAGGTAATGCCCAATTTCTTTGCAATAATCTTTGCAGTAGTACTCTTGCCTGTGCCTGAGCCACCATCAAGGGCGATAACAAAATTTTCCGAATTACTCATGAGTGGGGCATAAGATAGAAAAAGTAGGCCGTAGGCAGTAGACTGTAGACAGTAAAAGTAAGCAAAAAAGCCCTAGTTACTCAGGACTATAAACTACTAGTAATAATCATGATAATAATAGCTAGCGTTGCCTTCGTAAGTATCAATGTAAATGAGCTCGGAGCCATCCGCATAGACTACCATGCGGGTATCATACCCCTCAAAATCATAATAGCGCTCCCCATGATCGTAACCGACATCGTAGTCGCGCGGGTCATAGTAAGAGCAATTATCATCGACGCAAAGGGTGGCATAGCCATCGTGGGTAATCCGCAGGTCAACACTCATGGATGGCGACATAGAATAGGTATCCGAGCAGTCGTACGGCTGGTCAAAGGCGTCATAGCGGCAGTCCACTTCATAATAGTAATGGAAACGCCTGCTAAAAGATGCGCCACCGTCATTAGGCCCAACACTCCAGTCCGATCCGCAAGCCATCAGAGCAAGCGTTACAAGCATAGCAAATGACGCAACAATTCGATCCATAGGACACTCCTAAAAAAAATCCCCCGACTAACCGTCGAGGGAAAATCTACAAAAAGTTTTTGTCGGAAACGAGCCGATTACTTGTAGTCACCGTTGTAGGATTCTTCAGCAGTGCCATCTTCGCGAGTGGATTCCGGAGCAAGGAGTTCACCCGTGCTGCCGTACTTGCGCTTTTCGTCGTCGGTAAGGCGGTTGGTAAGAACTTCGACCTGCTGTTCCTGGTGAGCGGTAGCTTCTTCTTCCTGGAGAATCTTCTGACCTTCTTCGAGGCGGCGCTTGATGCGGTCGTCTTCCATCTGCTTCAAGTTCGTGCCGACCTTAGCCTGGTCTTCGGAAACCTTGTAGCGTTCGTTGGTTTCGTCCATGACAGCCTTGATACCCACGAGACGACCATCAGAGTCAAGCGAGAGGTTAGCCTTGCGGAGCGTAGAAAGCGGGAGACGGCTTGCGGCAGTCTGGTATTCCGGCAAAAATTCATAGCCATCAGACGTACCAATCTGGCGAGCTTCGTCCGGAGTCACATAGCTCAAGGCTTCTTGCCAACGGGAGCTCTGGACACTGGATGCGAAAGAAACGAGAGCGTTATCCAAGCCCTCACCATCGTCCTTCGGCGTGCTGGCGCAGCCGAAAAAGAACAAGCTTAATGCAGACAAAATAACCAACAATTTTTTCATGGGGTACTCCTCCGAAAAAAATCCTACCAAAATATACACATATTTCTCACATTTATTCAGGGCAACTCTCTTTTTATCACAAAATGAACCCAAATTTCACACATTGCGGAAAAACACACCATCTTTTTCTACATTACGTCTACCGTATGAACGAAGTCAATTCTCAGTCTGAAGAAATTAGGGATCCCCAAACGGGCGATAAGTCCGACGTCTACCGTATCCACACCAAGGATGAAAGGGAAATTATCCTCGTGGGAACGGCACACATCTCGCAGGTATCCAAGGATTTGGTGCACGAAACCATTGAAAAGGAATCACCGGATACTGTCTGCGTCGAACTTGACGAAGGCAGGCTCAAGTCCATCCAGGACCCGAACCGCTGGAAGAACACAGACCTGAGAGACGTGATTCGCAAAAAGCAGCTCGCCACCCTCATTGCAAACCTCGTACTCGGTTCGTACCAGAAACGCATGGGTGCACAGACTGGTGTAAAGCCAGGCTCCGAACTTAAGGAAGCGGTCGATGTTGCAAATGCAAAGAACATCCCTATCGTTTTGGCCGACCGCGACATCAAGATTACGCTGAAGCGCACCTGGGCATGCACGCCGTGGTACCGCAAGTTCAGCCTCTTAGGCGGGCTTTTTGCAAGCATTTTTGACAAGACAGAAATCAGCGAAGAAGAGCTCCAGAAAATCAAGGAAAAAGACGCCCTCAATTCCATGATGCAGGAGTTCGGCAAGACGTTCCCCGAAGTAAAGCAGGTACTCATTGACGAACGCGACCAGTTCCTCGCGAGCAAAATCAAGAACGCTCCGGGCGACAAGGTCGTTGCCGTTGTCGGAGCAGGCCACATGCGCGGCATCGCAAGCATCATCGAAGAAGACAAGGAACTCCCGAGCGAAGAATCGATTTCTGTCATCCCGAAGGGGACGGCCATCTGGAAGATTATCGGCTGGACCATCACACTTGCGATTATCGCAAGCATCGTGCTCGTTGGCTATTTCGCAGGAATCGAGAAGGCCGGACAGCTGAGCCTGCAGTGGGCCATGCTGACTGGCGGTGGCGCCATGCTCGGTGCAATCATCGCAGGCGGCCATCCGCTGACCATACTTGTGGCGCTAGTCATGGCTCCGTTTACGGGGCTTACACCGCTTATCGGGGTTGGATTCTTTACAGCCCTGACGCAGGTTTACGTACGACCACCGCGCGTGTCTGAAATGGAAACGCTCACCGATGACATCTGGCAGGTCAAACGCTGGTGGAAGAACCGCGTGACGAGAGTCATCCTCTGCTTCTTGTGTCCAGGCATTCCGGCTATTATCGGCAAAATTCTCGCAATTTTCAAGATTTACCAGGCGTTTTAGGGTCAACCGCGTGTGCCGGTCTGGCACCTTAACGTTAATTTATCTTTACTGACAAATAGTCAATGCAAAATTTCGGAACCATAGGTTCCGTTTCTCCTTTTTGGAAATATTTTAATAAGAACAAATAAGGAGTACGCAATGAGTTTGAAGAAAACTTTTTCAGGGATTGCACTTGGTGCAGCCCTTCTTGGCGCAGGTATATCAAGTGCCTTCGCCGCAGACGAAACGCTAAGATCCCTTGCGGATAAAAACGGGATCTACATCGGCGCGATTTTGAACTCGCAATGGTTCGGCGGAGGCCTGCCCGGCAATTACGAGCAGATCCACAAATCCCAATTCAACATCGTCGTTGCCGAAAACGAGATGAAGTTCGACGCCACCGAACCGCAAGAAGGAAGGTTCAATTACAACAATGGCGATAAGATGGTCCGTTACGCACAGCAAAACGGCATGCGCGTCCGTGGCCACGCCCTCGCCTGGCACAGCCAAGTTCCGGGCTGGGTGAACAACTACAAGAACGACAAGCAGAAACTGCTCAAGGTGCTCAAGAATCACATCCAGAACGTGGTCGGGCACTGGAAAGGCAAAGTCGCCGAATGGGATGTGGTGAACGAAGCCATCAGCAACAACGAACCCCAGTGGCGCACCGGTTCCGTTTGGTACCAGGGCATCGGTCCGGAATTCATTGATTCCGCTTTCGTATGGGCTCACGCCGTAGACCCGGATGCAGAACTCTGCTATAACGACTACAACCTCGAACAGGGCGTCAATCCGAAAGCCAAGGCAGGATTTTTGCTAGAACAGGTGAAGCGCTGGGTCAAAAACGGCATTCCTATCCATTGCGTGGGTTCCCAAACACACGTGGAAGACACCACCACCGACAAGCACTTTATCGGTTCGCCGGACAGCCTCCGCTCCCTCGCCAAGGAACTTGCAAAGCTTAACGTCAAGTTGAAAATCACGGAACTCGATATCGGATTCAAGAGCGGTATCAACGTCAGCAGAAAAGACCTTGAACGCCAAGGGCAAACATTCCGTCAATACCTTGACATTATCCTTGAAGAGCCGAATGCAGACACGTACCTGATTTGGGGCGTATCTGATAAATGGAGCTGGCTTGGCGGCCTAAACAGACAAAAAGGCCTTATCTACGACGACAACTTGAAACCGAAGCCTGCATTCGACAGCATTTTGGTGAGACTCCAGACTTACGAACCGCCCAAGGATTCTGTCAAGCAGGATTCCGTTGCTCAAGACTCCATCAAAAAAGATTCGACAGCCAAGGATTCCACGGAAAAAGACTCCACAGACGCCATCGGAAAAATCGCTAGCAGAACGATGATGTCCGCATACGTTGCCGGACGCACGTTATTCGTAACGGGAACGAGCGCCAAGACCGCAAAGGTTGACTTGTTCGACATGCAAGGGCGCCCCGTATTTAGCACCAAGAGCGAAAATGGAATGGTGGACTTGAAGGATATTGCCGAAGGGCTTTACGTGGTGCAGATCCGCTCGGGAAGCAACAAAATTGTGCAACGAGTGAACGTGAAATAAAGACAGCTACGAGCAGCGCAGCGAAACGAGATGCGCAACAAATCGTATTCCGAGATGCGCGCCGTAAAAGAAAATTCCGCGACCTTTTTTGATGCCGCGGTTTTATTTTATTCTACACATCTGACGGAAAATCCAAAATTCTTGGGTTTCATCATGTAGCTGAAGCCCATGGATTTTGAGGAGAGGTACCAGACCGAAGCATCGCCCCCTTCGGTGCTTGAGCTCCAGAAAAACGCGAACTTATTTTCATTGCCGTAAGTGCCATCATCAAACATGTTGCCGGCGGGCATCGCGCTGAACTTGAGCGTATCATTGCCGTTAGTTTCGCCGGACCAACCGTAATTTGCCTTAATCAAGTAACCGGCATTGAAGTCACCACCGGCAGCTTTCCAAAGACTTTCAAATTCTTCATTCGTCGGCAAATGGAAACCTGCGGGGCATGCCTTTTGCGCGGCTTCCCACGTGTAGAGGCGACCATAGACCATGCAATTATCGTCATCTTCCCTATAGCAAGTGCTACCGGGCATCTTGTAGTTTAAGTTGTCCGCCATCCATTTGCGACCATCAATGACAACCGTGCGATATTTCTGTTTATCGCGGGCGTCCTTGATTTCGTTTTTCTTTGCCTTTGAGGCTGCAATAGATGCGCTAGAGGCGACAAGCGCAATGACAAGAGCTGATGATAAATAATTCATATTCAAGATTTTCAGGGAGAAGCCCGATCATCCCCGTCATCCCCGTCAAGCGAGGACAGGGCGAGGACAGGCGTCGGGCATGACAAACAAAGAAAGTCGCCCGCGCGGTGGCGGGCATGACAAATTTACTTTTCTACGGCGATGAGCTGGGCTTCGCCTTGACCGGGAAGCGGCTTGAAGATTTTCACATTCGTCTGCGTGACCGGACCTCCAAAGGCCTTCATTTCACAAACGAAGAGATAGTTCATGCCAGCGACCACCTGCGAAGAGACGCTGAGCGGTTTCAAGCCAAGGTAAGCGTAATCCTTCGTTGCTTCGGCAAAAGCAGCGGAATCTTCAGCCATAAGCGGGCGTTGTCCAGAATAACCGCCCATAAGCATTTCATCGGTCTTGCCCGTTGCAAGGTCAGCAAAGAAACCTTCGACCTCACGAGTTGCTGTTTCAATGCCCTTTTCTGCATTGATTCGCTTGTTAGAAATTCCGTAAGCAAGCGTTACGTTGGCGTTCGGCTCAAGAGTTTTGAGTTCTGCGGCACTCGCCTTGCGGCCGCCACTGCCGTAAGTGCAGAACGGCACCACAACCTTACCGCTCAAATCATTTGCATCCAAGAACGCGTAAAGCGGCGGAGCAAACGTTCCAAACATAATCGGGTAACCGATGAACACCGTATCGTACTTTGCCACATCGAGTTTTGCATTCACGAGAGCGGGCCACTGTTTAGATTCACGTTCTGCACGGACCGCCGCAATCGTGCTATCGTAAGTGGACGGGTACGGTTTTGCAAGCGTCAGTTCAAATTCATCGGCATTGCGAGCGCTCTTGAAAATTTGCGCCAGCTTTTTCGTGGCACCCGTCTGCGAATAATAAACCACCACCGACTTAGCAGATTTTACCGCGGGTGCATTTTGCACTTCGGACTCAGCCGTTTTAGATTCAGCCTTGGGCTGTTCTTCATTGCAACCGGCAAACATCACAGATGCAGCAACGACAGAAGCCATTGCAAGTGATAATTTAAACTTTCGGGACATAGGTACCTCCAATAAAAACCTTACACACAAAAGGTAACCATTTTAATGGACAATAAAAAACTCCGCACTCATTTTTGAATAATTTTTTCGTTAATGTGACCTAGTCACAGTTTAAAGCCTTGTGATTATCTAAAATATAGATGTAAAGAGGGGATAGCTCCCCAGAAAAGAGTTTAAACAAAAAAAGGAAAGGTAAAACAATGGCTGAATTAAAAATCACAAGAGAAAACTTTGAACAAGAAGTCCTCAAATCCGACAAGCCCGTTCTGATTGATTTCTGGGCACCTTGGTGCGGCCCGTGCCGTATGCTCTCGCCCACCATCTCGGAAATCGCAGAGGAGTATAAGGACAAAGTAAAAGTAGGAAAGGTGAATGTTGACGAAGAGGGTGATCTCGCCGCTATGTTCCGCGTGTCAAGCATTCCGCTGCTCGTGGTCATGAAGGACGGTAAAGTCACAAACTCCGCAGTTGGCGTCCGCCCCAAAAATCAAATCGTAGAAATGATATAGTTCAATCCAATCAAGCCCGCCACCGTCTGTAAGGCCTGTACTGAGCAAGCCGAAGTAAGCAGAGTCCGAGTGCGCGGGCTATTTTTGCATTAACTCTTCAAAAACAGCACACTTCCTACACCTTAAAAAAGGAGATTCCCACCTAAAGGTGGCCATGCGCACTATGGAACAAAGTTCCAAGTGCTGTCCGCCCGATCATCCCGGTCATCCCCGTCAAGCGAGGACAGGCGCGAGGACAGGCGCCAGGAATGACAAAAGAGCCGAGCGATGCAGAAACATGTTTGCATGTTTCTATATCCGAAGCGAACACGTCAAGCCACGAAGTGGAATGACAAACAAAATGATTTTATATATTCCCCTTAAAGGGGGCGCATTATGGTCGAACCGATTAGTCAAATTGTCAAAAAAATTCCGTTTTGGGGAAATCTCACGCTTGAAGAAAAGGCGCTTGTATCGCAACGAGCATTGACCAAGCGTTTCAACAAGGACCAAATCATCATCAGTGACCGTTCCGCCTGCCTCGGGATTATTCTCATTTTGAAAGGCGGTGTCCGCATAAGTCTTATTTCTGACGAAGGTCGCGAAGTTACGCTTTACCGAGCACACGCAAACGAGTTCTGCGTTTCGACAGCATCATGCGTAATTCACCAGCTGACTTTCGAAGCAAATGTCACCGCCGAAGAAGATACAGCCGTTCTCGTCATTCCATCGTCTGTTTGTGCAAGGCTTATGGAATCAAACATCTACGTCCGTTCATTTGTCTTTGAGCAAGAAACGGAACGCTATTCACAGACAATTTGGGCCATTCAGCAAATGCTATTCAAGCGTTTTGACCAGCGCCTCGCCAATTACTTGATTAATTCATACGAAAGTAGCGACAAGCCCGAAGTCAAAAAGACACAAGAAGAAATCGCGCGAGACGTGAATTCCGCCCGAGAAGTCGTCGCCCGCATGCTCAAGGAATTCGCCGCCAAAGGGCTTGTAGAAATAAAACGCGGCGCAATCGTACTCCGCAATATCGAGGGATTAAAAAGGCTGCTATAAGGAGATTCCCACCTAAAGGTGGCCATGCGCACTATGGAACAAAGTTCCAAGTGCTGTCCGCCCGCTCGGAGGCGGGAATGACATCTAATAGATTACCCGTGAACAACAACCTCGTATTAACGAGGCGTGTTCGTGAGAGCGAGGCGAAGACGGAGTCCCCGCCTTGCACAAGAGCCGAGCGGTCTCATTAGGTGTGAGCGAGAAACGCCTGGCATTATCCAGGCGTTTTCGCGAGAGTGAGCGTCGCTCACATATTTCTATCGAGTCTAGACGCGAACGGTCTGATTACGTGTGAGCGTCAACCCATTCGGCGTTCTTCTTGCAAGCTTCGACAGACTTGTCGAAAGCAGCCTTTTCTTCGGCGCTCATCTTGACTTCAAGAATCTTTTCAACACCGTTTGCACCGACGACAACCGGCACACCGCAGTAGAGGCCGCTAACGCCGTATTCGCCGTTGAGCTTGGCAGCGCAAGAGAACACGCTCTTCTTGTCGAGGAGGTAAGCTTCAGCCATGTGGATAGCAGAGGTAGCCGGGCTGTAGAAAGCAGAACCGCGACCGAGGAGGTTCACGATTTCGCCACCTGCACCAGCGGTACGCTTTGCAAGTTCAGCAAACTTTTCCTTGCTCATGAGCTGAGAAACCGGGATGCCACCGACAGAGACGCATTCCATGATGGAGACCATCGTGTCGCCGTGGCCACCCATAACGAGAGCCTTCACGTCTTCGACGGAAACGCCGAGTTCGTCAGCAACGAAGCAAGCGAGACGAGCGGAGTCGAGCACGCCAGCCATACCGATGACCTTGTTGGCCGGGAGGCCAGACTGCTTCTGCATGTTGTAGACCATGGCGTCGAGCGGGTTCGTAATAACGATCACGAATGCATCCGGAGCATTTTCCTTGATGGCTTCAGCAACAGTCTTGATAACGCCGCAGTTCTTGTCGAGGAGGTCGTCACGGCTCATGCCCGGCATACGCGGGAAACCAGCGGTAACGATAACAACGTCAGCACCCTTAATAGCGGAGTAATCGGTAGAACCCTGAAGATCAACGGACGAATTGATGACGGAACGGCCTTCCATAATATCGAGAGCCTTACCCTTCGGCATGCCCTGAGTCTGCGGAATGTCGATAAGGACGACGTCGCCGAGGTTCTTCTGTGCGAGCACGAGAGCCATTGTACCACCAATTTGACCAGCACCAACGAGTGCAATCTTCTTTCTTGCCATGATTAACCTTCCTTTTAAGGTATTTAAAATTTTACGTGTCAAATATAGCAAAAGAAATGTAAAACCGGCAACATGAACCAATGTTACATATTATTTATTTGAGGGGAAAATGGGGAAAGCCTTCCCCTCGGCGGCTCCTCGTTGCCACCAACCCATTCACCTAGGGGCTAGACCGCTTTTAATGATTAAAATACAGGAGATTCCCCATCGAAGCGGGGAATGGCAGAGCATCGAAGTGCGGAAAGACGATTGCAAAATTCACTGGATTTTCACATTCACCTAGTTCGGTCAAGATAGACTCCCAAACGCGACGCGGGCTATCCTTTTTACGAAAAAAAAGTTTGCCCAATAAGGATTTTCTTTGTCAAATAATTCCTTTTCCTCTTTAGTGAAGTTTTTAGGATAGTCCCCAAAGAGAAACAAGATTTTTTTCTTGTCGAAGGATACCGCATAAATCCCACGGCAGCTAACGTAATCAACCCACCAGATTTTATCGCCGGCCTTTTCTTTGTAAAACACAATCTTTCTTGATTCATCTTTGACCATGATCATAATTGGTCTCCTTTTTTCTTAAGATACATTTAATAAATGTCAAAATTTTACACATTGACTTTTTCAAAAAGCGACGGGGGTTTTAGGGGGTGTCCCCTTAGGCGTGGGGGTGATGGAAGACCGCGGAGCGGGCTGCAATCAGGGGGATACCTCCCCCACACAAATAAATAAAGGTAATCCCCCATCAAGTCAGGAATGACAATGCGTCGGGAAAGACAGGGCTTTTTCCGCCCGCGTTTTCCCAACCACTAGCCACTAACCACCAACCACTTTACTAAATTTGCGGTCACTATGAGTATTGCTATTCCTCAACTGCCTAAGGGCACACGCGATTTTTACCCGGAAGCTGAACGCATCCAGAACTACATTTTTGACACATGGCGCAAGGTCGCCGAAAGCTTCGCCTACGAAGAATACGAAGGCCCGATGTTTGAACATCTGGAACTTTACACCGGAAAATCCGGCGAAGAAATTGTAAGCCAGCTTTACAACTTTAAGGACAAGGGCGACCGCGAAATTGCACTCCGCCCGGAAATGACGCCGACGCTCGCCCGCCTCGTAATCCAGAAGGCCCGCGAACTCAAGAAGCCGTTCAAGTGGTTCTCCATGCCGCGCCTATTCCGTTATGAAAAGGCACAGAAGGGTCGCCTCCGCGAATTCTTCCAGCTGAACATGGACATCATCGGTACCGAAAGCATCTACGCCGAAGCGGACTTGCTCGCCTCCATCGCAACGATGCTTCGCAAATTCGGCCTCAAGGACGCGGACTTTGCCATTGGCGTTTCGAGCCGCAAGCTCCTCGCCACCTACCTCGAAGAAATTGGCGCCCCGAACCCGGCGCTTGTTTACCCGGTTCTCGACCGTCGCTTGAAAATCGGCCCGGAAGCATTTGCCAAGGCACTTACCGAAGCAGGCCTTTCCGAAGCTCAGATCAAGCAACTCGACGATTTCATGAGCTGCAAGTCTATCGAAGAAGTGCGCGCCACCGTGAAGAGCGAAAACGCAACCGCCGCCCTCAAGGAAATCGAAGACCTCTTTGCAACGCTTGCCGCAGCAGGCTTTAGCGAATGCGTGAACCTCGACCTTTCCATTGTGCGTGGCCTCGCCTACTACACGGGCATCGTGTTCGAAGTGTTCGACAAGGGTAAATCCATGCGCGCTATCGCTGGTGGTGGACGTTATGACAGCCTCACCGAAAAGCTCGGTGGCGACCGTATCCCGGGCGTTGGCTTTGGCATGGGCGACGTCGTGCTCGCCGACCTCCTCCGCGAACGTGGACTTTTGCCGAGCCCGAAGCAACATGTGGACTTCTACATCGCAAGCTTCACGAACGACATGAAGAAGATTTTCGAAACGGCCCAGGTGTTCCGCGCAAACGGCAACTCTGTTTCTCACCCGCTCGCCACCATGAAGATGGGCAAGCAGCTGGAACAGGCCAACTACCAGGGCGCAAGCATCGTCGTTTATGTCGATGGTGACAAGGCCCAAGCCGGTCAGTTTGAATTCAAGGACCTCCGCGACGGCACCATGCACGTTGGCGACACTGCCGAAATCATCGCACGAAGCAAGCAAAACATCGAATCGAAAAAATCATAAAGGAGATCCCCGGTCAAGCCGGGGATGACATCTCTGCATGACTCCAGTAAAAGTACTACTCAGCATCATTTCCCTGTTCCTCGTCCTTGGATTGATGGCGCTAGCCTACCCCGAAGACGGGATTCATGTCGGCGATACGACGCTCCGCTACCCGAAGCTTTCTCAAATCTTTGAAAAGGCAGAAACAACAACGGACTCCGCCGGAAACAAGGTCAAAGTCGAACAGGTAGACCCCGAAGACGCCATCCGCCAGATGATGGAAGAGACCAAGGCGAAGCAGTTCGCCGCATTCTCCGACTCGCTCAAGTACTACGAGGATTTCTTCAAGGAAGGCCGTACGCGCTTTGACCTCCCGAACGATGATCTCACGTGGTTTGACAGATTCTTCCAGAGCCTCCTTGCAGCAAAGAAGGATTCGAGCGTGGTCCACGTCATCCATTACGGCGACTCGCAGCTCGAAGAAGACCGCATTTCGTCTACAATCCGCGAAGACTTGCAGACGGAGTTCGGCGGTAACGGTCCGGGCATGCTCCCTGCCGTGATGCATATTCCGTCGCAGTCAACATCGCAGTGGAACAACGGCGACTTGCAGCGCTACATCATCTTTGGACCCAAGGAAGAACACGCCACGCACAACCGCTATGGACCATTGGCCCAGGTGGGCGAACTTAACGGTTCTGCCGTTATCGGTGTCAAGAAGCGCGAAAGCCGCAAGGACATGTTCCCGCACGTTGGCGGCTACTCCACCATCAAGGTTCTTGCAAGCAACAGGGGTAGCCTCAAGCTCCGCCTCACCTATGAACATGAGGTCATGGAACAGGTTGGTACAAATGCTGACGGTTCTCCGAAGATCAAGACAAAAAACAAAAAAGAAACTGCAGCCGCTCCGGCCGTCGAAAAGTTCACGAAGCTGAACGTTTATACATGGAAGCTCCCGGACACGACCTCGAACATCAAGCTCTACCTGAGCGGGCGCACTGAAATTTATGCGATTTCAGTGGATGGCGCTTATGGTGTCGCTGTAGACAACGTAGCCATGCGCGGAAGTTCGGGCACGGTTTTCCACAAGATCGATAGCCAGCTTCTCGCTGAATCTTACAAGGCGATGAACGCAAAGCTCATCATCATGGAATACGGCGGAAACATGGTCCCGAGCATGACGCCTAAGGTCCTAGACTGGAGTAAGAAACTCATTACCAGACAAATTCAGGCCGTCAAGAAGGCTAACCCGGATGCTGACATCGTGTTCATCGGCCCAGCAGATATGGCAAAACAAATTAACGGAAGATGGCAAACATACCCGGGCCTAGGCATCACCATCAAGATGCTTCGCGAAGTGGCCGCCGAAAATGGCCTTGCCTATTGGGATATGCACCGCGTGATGGGTGGCGAAGGTTCCATGATCAAGTGGGTCAAGAAGTCCCCACCGCTCGGCTTTACAGACCATGTGCACTTTACACGCCGCGGAGCCTCTTATATGGGCGACCTTTTCTGCTCATCGCTCCACATGTACTACGATTATTATTTGTTCCGCGACAGGCATGGCCTGAACGATTCGAAACTCAAGGACATCCGCAAGTTCTCGGACAAAAAACAGGCTAGCGCCGACACAACTAAAGTAATTGATTTGAACAAAGAAAAGCTAAATCCTTAAATACCGGAGGGGGTGTTAAGTGAAGAAAAAGCTTGCCGTCATTGCCGCCATACTAGGCATTGTTAGCATGGGCTCCATGGTTTCTGCAAAGGACATGGAAATCACCCCAGGCTACTATGACGTTGACTTTACGAAATACGACTTTATCGATACGTCTTTGAACACCATCCAGTTCCCGCAAGGGAGCGCAAGTTTCGAGCCGTTTTTCAAGAAGCTCGACACGCTCGTTTTCGAGAACAGGGGCAAGGTGCGCATCCTCCACATTGGCGGTTCGCACTTGCAGGCAGACGTCATCTCGGGCCGCATCCGCGAACACCTGGTAAAGGAATATCCGGGTGCATCTGCAGGCCGCGGCTTCGTATTCCCGTATTCGGCAGCAAGGACAAACACCCCTGCAAGTTACGCTAGTTATTATAAAGGCATCTGGGACAAGAATAAGAACGTCCAGCACGAAATCACAAAACCGCTCGGACTCCTTGGCATTGCAGTAAGCACCCGCGACCCGCGTGCCGAAATCACGCTACTTTTGGACAAGTACAATAACGAACCCATCTGGGGCGAAACAAGCTTTAGAGTTTTCGGATATAGCGATAGCAACGACGTCGAACCAGTGCTCCGCATTGATTCCATGGACGTCTTTGGAACGTTTGACGCCTCTAGCCAGAGCTACGTTTTCACGAGTCCGCGCCCGATTGACACCATCCAGATTGCGTTCCGCTGGGCAGATACGACCAAGCAAGCCGAAGTCGCCGCGTTCATCACGGACTCGCTCTACAAGGATTCCGTTGCCCGCGCAGACTCGCTCGCCCGCGTCGCCGATTCACTGCGCATGGATTCGCTCGGCATTGCGCCCCCGCCAGCATCCTCTCAGCAAGCATCGCAAGTGGTCGCAGCAGATTCGATGTTCCAGGGCGACTGCGAAGACGTTCTCGACACGAACTGCCTGAACCGCGACGAAGACATGCAAGCCGCATTGGATTCCGTTGCCGCAGATACGGTTCCGCCTCGCCCGCACTTTACGCTCACGGGTATCTTGGCAGAGAACAACGCGCCCGGCATCACGTACACGAACGTCGGCATCAACGGCGCCAAGGTCTCTAACTACTTTGAAGAAGCGTGCCCGCTCTTTGAAAAAGAAATGTCCTATTACAAGCCGGACCTCGTGATTTTCGCCATCGGCATTAACGATGCGAACGTCGAAGTATTTAACGACAAGGCTTTCCGTGAAGACTACGACATGCTCATCAAGCGCATCCGCAAAGTGAGCCCAAAGACAGCTTTCATTTTCGAGACAAACAACGACTCTTACCGCAAGGTCCGCAAGAAAAAATACGTGCAGCACCCGAATGGCGAAGTCGCACGCAAAGCGTTCTTTATGCTCGCCGACAAGCACAAGGCTGGCGTTTGGGACAAGTTCTCCATCATGGGCGGGCTTGGTTCCATGGCCAAGTGGGAAAAAGCAGACCTCGCCAAGAAAGACAAGGTACACTTCAAGACTGCGGGCTATCAGTTGCTCGGTGACATGTTCTACAAGGCTTTGATGCAGGCCTACTTCGACCACATTGCAAGCCTCCCCGCCGAAGCTCCGGTCGTTGCACAGGCTAAACCCGCAGCAGCCCCGGCTCCGACTCCGGCACCAAAGACAATCCCGGCAGCATCGAGTGTAGCCCCGAAGGCGCAAGCCCCAACGGCAAAGACTGCTTCGAGCACAGCCACAACAGCTACTGCTACAGCACAAGCTCCGACAGTTCCAGCAAATGCAAAGACCGCAGCCACGATTCAAGCGAAAGTTGCCGCACCCGCACCAACGGCCGCTCCGACAAAACCGGCTGAAACCACTCCGGCAAAACCGGAAACAACCGCCAAAGCGGAAGTCGCAGCTAAGCAGCCCGCTGAAAAAACAGTCGCCCCTCCGCAAATGCCAAAGATTGCCGCAGCCGCACATAAAGATGTCCCAATGCCGGAAGTCGTAAAGCAAACCGCACAACCCGCACAGCCACAAATTCAAATTCCGCTGAAACCTCAAGCACAAGCAGCGGAAAAGCCAGTAACCCCAACACCTAACGCGCCAGACAAGAAATAATTTTTCTAATTTACAAGCCCAAAATTATGCTTGACTATATCATCCCCTACCTGACCCGCACATTCGCATTTGACCCGAACTCCCCGTTACTCTTCACCCAGTTCTATTTCTGGGGATTCTTCGCGGTCGTCTTCGCCATTTTCTCGCTAGTGCACAGCAAGCTTCTGCTCCGCAACGCGTTCCTGTTTGCGACGAGCTTGTTCTTCTACTACAAGACGAGCGGCAGCTACGTGTGCATCCTCATCTTCTGCGTGATAGCAAACTTCTTCATCGGCAAGTGGATTGAGAAAGCAGAAGAAAAGTGGAAAAAGAAACTTTTGATGATTATAGTCGTGATTATCGACTTGCTGGTGCTCTGCTATTATAAATACTCTTACTTTTTCCTGGACGCCCTTTATGACTTTACCGGCATCGAGCTCCACGTGTACAACTTCTTTGCTGCCGCAAGCAACGCCATGTTCGGTACGCATTCGCTGGTCGATCAGATTATCCTCCCGGTGGGCATTTCGTTCTTCACGTTCCAGGCGATGAGTTATTGCATTGACATTTACCGCGGTAAGATCAAGGCCGTAGACAACATTTTGAACTTCGGCTTTTACCTCTCGTTCTTCCCGCAGCTCGTAGCTGGCCCGATTGTGCGTGCAGACAAGTTTGTACCGCAACTCTACAAGCCGTTTTTCCTCCCCCGCCGCGCTTTTGGCATGGCAGTATTCTGGATTTTGAACGGCCTAGCCAAGAAGATTATCTTGAGCGACTACCTCGCCACGAACTTTGTGGACCGCGTTTTCGATACGCCGCTCCTCTTTACCGGCCTTGAAAACCTGATTGCCCTTTTCGCTTATTCGCTACAGGTTTACGCCGACTTCTCGGGTTACACGGATATCGCGATCGGCGTTGCCCTCCTCATGGGCTTCCGCCTGCCGCAGAACTTCAACAGCCCGTACAAGGCTAAGAGCCCGACCGAATTCTGGCGTCGTTGGCACATCAGCCTTTCTAGCTGGTGGCGCGATTACTTGTACATTCCCCTTGGCGGTAACAGAAACGCAACCGTCGGCACGTTTTTCTGGATGGGATTCTTGAGCCTTGTGGCCATCCTCCTTTCTGGCAGCATGTGGGTCGGTATTGCTCTCGGCGTGTTCTTCCTTTACATTGGCATTTTTGCTTACTTCAAGCCGGAATCCCGCAAGACGATTACCACGAACATGAACGCCATGGCAACGCAAATTGTCGGCGGTTGGTGGCATGGCGCTAGCTGGAACTTCATCATCTGGGGCGGTTTGAATGGTTTCGGACAAGTGTTCAACAAGCTCTGGGTGAAGCGCAGCGCAACGGTTCGTGCATCGATTGCTCTTGGTTTCTTTGCATTGAGTGCGATCCTCTACAAGCACTACACGATTCCTATATGTGCGATTACTGCAGTTTGGTTCGGCGTGCTTTTCGTGGGCATCTACTCGACCATCATTTATCATTTGTTCTGCCAAAAACAATTGCCGTGGCTCACGACCGCTTGGAATGTGACACTCACGTTTGTGTTCATCACGTTCACGCGTCTCTTCTTCCGCGCGGGTTCCAACCTTGACCCGGCAGAAGCAAACGAAGTCGCATGGAATACGGCTAAGAACATGGTCCACCAGATGGGTACCGCCTGGCGCTGGGACACGATTCTCCCGATTGCATGGGAACACATCAATATCATCCTCGTGTTCATCGCTGGTATGCTTATCCACTGGATTCCGAAGAAGTTCAAGTCCCGCTACCGCATCACGTTTGCATCGCTCCCAATTCCGGCGATGATTGCCGTAACGGCGTTCATCATCTTCGTGATTTACCAGTTCATGAGCGCAGACAGTTGCCCGTTCATTTACTTCCAGTTCTAGTTATTGGTCAATGGTTATTAGTCATTAGTCAGTAGTCAATCGTTTGTAGCATTTCAATGTCATCCCGCGAGATTCGCGGGATTTTTTTTGCCCGCAATCCAACATTTTGGCCATTCTATCGTAATTTGAACGCACAAGCGTTTACCCAAATTTACAATAATATTACGTAAAAAATTTCTTGTTAATATCTCGTGAAAAAATATCCTAAATATAGTGACAAAACGAAAGAAATTGAGTATTTTTTAGCCCATATATATAGAACCCCTATTTTTATGAAGATAAAAACTATACTCATTGCAGGAGTCCTGCCGCTCGCCCTTTTTGCTAAAGATGACGATGTGGTCGGAAAAATTGTTCCTCGCCTCGTTGAATCCAGAAACACGGAACTGAACCAGCCTTTCGACGGGATCAATGAATTTGCGCCCGAAGCAGAATCTCCTTCCGTTGGAAAATTTTTCATCAACGAAAGTAATTTCGTCCATAAAAAGTCCAAAGCCCGCAAGTCGAAGGTAAGTACACCCGCTAAGGTGAACAAGACCGATAAAGTCGCGGTAAAGCCCGTTCTTGAATCCGCAAACCAAGACTCCATTGACAGCATTAACCAAGACAGCCTTGAGACCGAAGAAGCAGTTCGCGAATACGCCGAAGCAGACGCGGACATCAAGGCGACGACCGATTCGGCTTCGACCGGCGCTCCAGAAAAGCTTTTCGTCCTCGACATGACGACGTCCATCATCCCGACGCAAAGCCGTCGTATCGCCGGCCACTACGGTCCGCGCAAGCACCGCATGCACCGCGGTGTAGACCTCGGACTCTGCCATGGCGAAGACCGCACAATCGTCGCCGCATTCGCAGGCAAGGTCGTCAAGGTCAGGAACCAGGGCCGCCGCAAGGGTTATGGCCGCTACGTGATTTTGGACCACGGCAACGGACTTACAACTCTTTACGCCCATCTTGAACGCTGGAAGGTCAAAGT
Organism: Fibrobacter sp. UBA4297; assembly: GCF_002394865.1. Classification (NCBI taxonomy): domain Bacteria; kingdom Pseudomonadati; phylum Fibrobacterota; class Fibrobacteria; order Fibrobacterales; family Fibrobacteraceae; genus Fibrobacter; species Fibrobacter sp. UBA4297. The sequence continues at coordinate 259,897 of NZ_DGUZ01000021.1, forward strand.
CGGCGACGAACTCCAGGCCGGCGATGTCATTGGCATCGGAGGCAATTCGGGCCGCTCGTTTGGAGCCCACTTGCACTTTGAAATGCGCTACAACGGCATCTACATCAACCCGGAAACAGTCTATGACTTTGCGGAAGGCACTTTCAAAGACATTTCGGTCACGCTTGATACAGACAAGCTCCAAGAAATCGAAGCTGCCTACCAAAAGGAAATTGGCAAGAGCAAGTTCTATAAGGTTCGCCGTGGAGATTGCCTTGGAAAGATCGCCCACAAGTACGGCACGTCTGTCGAACACATCAAGCGCCTGAACAACCTCAAGTCGGACAACATCCGCCCAGGTCAAATACTCCGCTGCTCGTAAGGAAGTGGTTAGTGGTTAGTGATTAGTAGACAGTAGTTAAGATTTAGTAGAAAAGTCGCGCGGAAATGCGCGGCTTTTTCAATTACACGTGAAGCAAAACACCGAGCGGAAACGTGCGATTTTTTATTCCATGCGGTATAGCAGTCTGTGGAATGTGTCGCCAAAGCGGGCATTCCCCCCTTTATAACAAAATAGCAATATAACTATTAAACTAATAACTAGTAACTATTCCTTAGCAATCTTGTCGTAGGCTTGGATGAGTTCGCGGTCCATGTCACGACGATGCGCCGGAGACGCAAACTTGTTGAGCACCTGGCTTTTGTAAATCGTCCAGTTGCGCGAGAATGCAATGTGCATCACGGCCGCAATCAAAAGGCCAGGCAACAGGCTGTAACTCCCAGTCATTTCGCAGACCATCACGACACCCGCAATCGGAGCCTTTGCGGCACCAGCAAAGAACGCGGCCATCCCGACGAGAATAAACATCTCGGGCATGCGGATAAATCCCGGGAACGCAAGTTCGCATATCCCAGCAAACATGGCGCCAATAACCCCACCAATAAATAGCGATGGTCCAAAGACACCCCCAGAACCGCCCGAACCGACCGTAAGCGCAGTCGCCACAATCTTAGCAAGCACAATGCCGAGCAAGAGGAGCACACCCCACACGGTATGCGGCACAAGCCCCGTCATCAGGTTATCGATAAATTCAAAGCCGCCGCCCGAGACCTCCGGGAAGGCAAGCACCAAGAGCGAAATGAACGCGCCACCCATCGCAGGCTTGAGCCACACAGGAATCGCCCACTTGTTAAAGCGCTGTTCCGAGGCGTAATAGCAACGCACGTACAGGTACGAAAACGGGAAGCACAAAATCCCAAGCAGCGCGCACGCCAATAGCTCGACACCGTTCGTAAACGGGAAATCCATCGTGCAGGCAATCACAGGAGATGAGCCTACAAACGCAATGTAAACCGTAAACGCGACTACAGACGAAATAATCGAAGTTGCAAAAGCGTTGGACTCAAAGTCCTCGCGATAAAGCATCTCGACCGACGTGAGCGCCCCCGCAAGCGGAGCCTTGAAAATGGCACCAAGCCCCGCCGCCGTGCCCGCCAGCATAAACTGCCCGCGCATCATCCGAGGCATCTTAAAGCATTTGCAAATTGTAGAAGCGATGCCAGAGCCGATCTGCGAAATCGGCCCCTCGTAACCTGCCGAGCCGCCCGTTGCAAGCGTGATGATGCTTGCCACAAACTTCACCGGCGCCACGCGCGCCCGCACATTTCCACCTTGGTGATGGAACGAATAAATCATCTTGTCGGTGCCCTGCCCCGCCGTCTCCGGCGCACGTGCCACCTTGTGGATGAAAAGCCCGACAACAAGCCCGCCAACAGCAGGCACCGCGGCAAAAGCATACCACGGCAAAAATCCAAGCGACCACGGCTTACGCACCCATTCCATAGCAACGCCAAGCCCAAAATGGAACGCCACCGCAACAAGCCCTGTCACGACACCGATTACCGCAGCAAGCCCAAGCTTTGGCAGGTAACCATTCACAACGAGAAGTTTCGCAACTGTTCTATGGATACGCTTCACGAGCCGTGAAGATAGAAATTTTACAAAACACTCCCAACACATTTTTTATATATTTTTCCTCCAAAAAGCGAAATAGCAAAAAACTATGCGACTCGAAGTACATCCAGAAAACCCGCAGCCCCGCATCGTGAAGCAGGCCGCCGAAATTCTCGAAGACGACGGACTCGTCCTCTACCCCACCGAATCTGGCTACGCCATCGGCTGCAACGCCGAATCAACCAAAGCCATTCACAAGCTTTACGCCCTCAAGAAGCCCATGAAAAAGTTCTTCATGGCGCTCATCGTCCCGGACATCCGATTTGCCACCGGCTACGCCCACGTGAGCAATTTTGCGTTCAACATCATCAAGCAGCGCGTGCCCGGCCCGTACACATTCATTTTGCCCGCCGACCCGCACATTGCGCGCAAGCTCGACGTGAAGCGCCCTGAAATCGGCATCCGCATCCCGACGCACCCGTTTTTCAAGGAACTCTTCCAGCACTTTGACAAGCCTATCTTGAGCACGGCTGCCAAGCTCAGCGACGAAGACATCTACGAAACCGACGAGCTCTGGAAAACGTTCCAGCACTCCGTGAACATGATGGTCGACTGCGGCAACATCGAGATCAATCCGACAAACGTCGTAAGCCTCGTTGGCGACTGCGTGGACGTCATCCGCGGAGAACTTGCATAAGCAAAGCTTTTGACAAGTTTTGCGCTTATTTCTATATTGCAGTTTACTCGCCTGGGTAATTTAACGGGATAAAATACGTCCCTCCTAAGGATGATATCCGCGTTCGAGTCGCGGCCCGGGTATAGAAAGGTCTCCTACGTCATGTGGGAGACCTTTCTATTTTGTAATTTAATTTATGTAAAATCAAAAATTTATATTGAACTTTGGCTACGACTTGTTCTTATATTCCTTGGGCGAGCAGCCGGTGTATTCCTTGAACGCTTGCGCAAACTTGCTAGAGTTTGTATAGCCCACACGGCTTGCAACTTCGGCGACATTAAATTTGCCATCTAGCAAAAGCTGGGTGGCTTTTTTCATGCGGTACGTCTTGAGGTACGAATAAATGGAATCGCCGTACGCCAGCTTGAAATACTTTTTCATCTGCGTCGGGCTCATTTCGATTTGCTTGGAGAGCTGTTCGAGCGTCAAATGCTCTTCGACATTCTCGCGGAGGATTTCGCGCAGGAGTTCCATTTTGCCCTTGTAAGCGCTCGGAATTTGCACCGCCGTTTCGTACTTGGCTTCGGAATCAAGGCGGCTCAAGAAGAGGATGAGTTCGAGTACCTTAATCTTGAAATACGGCAAACGGATGTTTTTCGGGAGCCTGTAAAGTTCCGAGAAAATATGGCTCACGTGCTCGCTAGACGGGAGTTTCAGCGGGAGTGTAAGCGGCTGGATTTTTTCGATAAGGGCCGCAAAGTCAACACCGACCGCCTTGAACATGTTCATGAGTTCGCATTGGCAGCGATCCATCGAGAACACGACCGCAATGCCGTGGTAGCAATGCACCGGGAATTTGAACGTCTTGCAAGCCGGCATACGGTCGAGCAAAACGAGGCCATTCTCTTCCATGGATTTCGGCATGGATTCCGAATTCAGCCATTCTGCGCTGCCGTTATGGCAATGGAGCACAATCAAATTCTTGCCTTGATTTTCAAAATTGAAAGTAAATTCCTTGAGATGGAAATTGCTGTAGAAGACCTGTAGCCCAGGCAATACGTTATACGTTAGAAGATGCCCCGTCCCCGTTTTATTTTGTAACATATAATGGGAAAAGAAATCTGTATTCTGGATTTGAATCAGATTTTTATCGGGTACGGGCTTTAACATAATCTCTCTCAAAAATTAGACCGAACCAAGTATTTTAGTCTAAACCAATTTTATTAGTTTTATCTAACTTAGTCCAGCCTAAATTTAGGCAATTTTATTTAAAACGGCAAGTGACTCCACTAAAAGAAATACTTACCTTTTACCCATATTTGCGTATTTTTCTTGTAAGTTTTAAACGTACCGCGCCTTCCGCCAAGCCAATCGCCGCCTAACGAAATCGTTATTTGGTCATTCAGGAGGTAATCTGCCGCCGGACGCACATAGAAACCGACATTGTCGACATCAAACATTCCGTAAACAGAAAGTTTAAGCGTATTGTTTAAAAGCTCCTTGGAAATGCGGGCTGTAATCATGGACGTATTCTGTTCTGTACCCAAAACATCGCGGTAATCCATGATAATTTTGTGCATGTACTGGAACATAAAAGTCCAGTCATCGCCTGCATACCAGTCCAAGCCAAGCATGCCATTGAACGTCTTTCGCAACTTGTAATCAAGCGATTTTTTCAGGGCAATAGGTTCGCCGAAATACGCCGCCACCTCGCCACGAATCACAATTTCACCCGCCGGGATAGAGACATCACCACCGACAACATTCATCGGCTCGTACACACCCTTAATCACGGCAGATTTCGTTTCCGGATCGAAGCTCGCAATCGTGACAGGCGACTTATTGAAAGTGCGCAGCGCCGTAAGCGAGAAATCGAGATTCTCCAGGAAGAAACGCAAACGGCCACCCACTTCGCTGTTCTTGAGACGCTTTTCAGGAGTACCGCTCAAGTCCATGCTCGTATTCGCAGGCAACGGCATCGTCCAAGGATTATCCTCGCCCGAGGGCATCACAAAATACTCCGGAACAGGCACAAAGACGAGTTCGGCGGAGAAGCTTTCGCCAGGATACTTGAGGTTGATGGCATTCACAGGCACGCGAATGTCGTCGTAATCGTTCGCCATGAATTCCGTGTAGTCCATAGGCGAAATCAAGTCCGTCAGGCGGAGCCCATCGGCAACGCCCCACGTGATAATTTGACGACCCGCCTTGACTTCAAGGTATTTGCCGGCATAGTCAAAATACGCTTCGCGAAGGAACGCTCCCGACTGGTCTTTGATGAGGCTGTTGTACGCGAGATTGACACTCGAGAAAAGCGAAGCCTCGCCGTAATTCGCGCGCATTTCAAGACGGAGGCGCGTCCGCGAAGACATGATCTTGTGCGGACTTTGCACCTGCAGCGCGTGATACGAATCCACAAAGCCGTTCAGCTGCAGAGAAAGCTCGTCTTCCTGAGCGTGCGCGGATAAGGCGAACGCTGCGGACAACGCCAATGAAATCATAGATTGCTTCGTCACTTTGTTCCTCGCAATGACGTGTTTTATCATTTATCCTCCTTAATGGGAGATGCCCGCGCAATGGCGGGCATGACAATCATACATTCACTGGATCCTATCGGGGCATCGCCCCTCCAGGATGACACAGGACTGTACTGCCTACTAACTACAACCCGCGTTCCAGTTTGTTCACAGAGAAAATCTTGGAATCGAGCTGGATGTTGTATTTCGGATCGAGGAAAAGGAGTTCCGTGGAGTGTCCCGTTTGCACGTTCTTCATTTCCATCTTGCCGACAGTCCAAAAACCGTCAACCTTCTTGATGTCCGAAGAAACCATCTGGCGATGGAGTTTGCCGAGCTTGTCGTAGAATTCGACCTTGGCGACGACATCGCAATCCTTGCGGATCCAGACGAGTTTCTTGGAGAAGATTTCGCCATCCTTCTTGGGAGTCGATTCAACGACATAGTAATCGAAACCATCTGCAGATTCTTCGCGCAAGAGCTTGTGTGTATCTTCATCGACATTGCGCTTGCCGATATCATCGTATGTGAAGTCGGAGCCCATGAAGTAATCGGTCTTGGAGCTCTTTCCGCTGATACGGCGGGTCTTTTTCAAGGCAGGCAGATAGAGCCACTTGTCGTCTTCCTTGTTGACATCGTCATAATTTACGGTCAAGAATCCCGTACCCTTCACATCGTTTGGATAAAGGAAGAACATGATGGTCTTGGTATCTTCGCCCACATCCATTGCATACGAAGTAATCTTGCGGACACGGGTGTTACCGCTCTTGTTCACGAGCTTCATTTCCATCGAGGAAGAGCGCGTGTCGCCATCCGGGCGGTTCTTGACCTTGACCATGATGTCACGGGCATTCGTCTGAGCCATGGACATTGCACTGAGAGCGACAACGAGCGTCGCAGCAATTTTTGAAATTTTCATAGAATCCTCCTATTTTCCGAAAATTTTAAACTTCTTGATTAAAAGCGGTGTCACGAACAGGTCGGCAAGCAAAGCCGAGACAAGGCCCACAAACACCACAAAGCCAAAGTTGAACATCTGCGTTGCCTGCGAAGTCGTAAAGCCCGCAAATGTCGCCACCATGATAATCGTTGTCATTACAAGAGCAGGTCCTGCAGTGCGGAACACCTTGAGAATAGATTCCGTGTAATTCTTGCAACGGTCAAATTCCACATGGCCATGGTTGATGAAATGGATCGTATCGTCTACGGAAAGGCCGATGATCATCGGGATAAGCGTTGCCGTCATCATGTCGAGCGGGATGTTGCTAAAGCCGAGATAGCCGCCCACGAAAATGCCCGGAGCGATGTTCGGAATCATGCCGATGAGACCCGTGCGGACGCTGCCGAAGACAATCATCAAGAGCACGGCCACAATCACGACAGAAATGAGGAAGGATGTCATCTGGCCTACTTCCAAATACTGCTGCATAGCGGTAAACTGCGGCAAGTTACCCACAGCTGTCACCTTCGCATTCGGATAAAGTCCGCGTGCGAAATTCTGCAAGTCCTCGATTTCCTTCTGGAGTTCGTTGGAGTTGTAGCTAGAGATTTCGACCATCAAGCGGAGCTTCTTGTAATCGTAATCCATCCAGTAGCTTGCTTCGGAACCACCGGCATTTTCGTACAGGAGCAAGAGCTGGGCCACCTGTTCTTCCGTTTCCGGGATAGCATACATATCCTGGCGGTTTTCATTCAAGGTGCGGTCCAAATCCTTCAAGATGTCGAGAATGGAAGTGGAACGTTTTGTCAGCGGGTACTTTTGGGCGTGATCCTGCAGCTGTTCCAGCTTCTTGAGATTATCGACTTCCTTTGCCTTGTCGTTTTCGCCAAAATCAATCACCAAATCGTAAGAGTAGAAACTCCCGATTTCAGATTCGGCAACGTAAAGCATCTTGTTCACATATTCGACCTTGCGGCCCATCGTGCGTTCCACGTCAAACGCGGGTTCCATCTTGGTGACACCGTAAATCGAGATTACAGTAATCACAGCAAACACAACCGCAATCGGCTTTCCATGAGTCAGAACAAACTGACCAAGATTATTGAGGATGAGGCCCATGCGCGTATCGCCCTTTTCGAGCACCTTGGCGTTCGGCTTTTTGTCCTTGCCAAAGCTCAGGAGAATCGGCGAAACTGTAAGAGCCACAAGGAGAATGAAGCCAACAGCGATAGAAGAGAGGATGCCCACGGAGCGGATAGGCTTAAGCATCACCGACAGGAACGACAGAAGTGCCACAATCGTTGTGAGTCCCGAGAACAGCACTGACCAGCCGGTTTCTTTCATGGCGTAAAGCACAGATTCCTTGCGCTTACCCGTGAGCATCATATTCTTGCGGAAGAAAGAATGGATATGAATGTTATACGCAATGGAGACGGCAAACGCCAAGATGACAGGCACCATGATGTTGGTCGCATCCATATAAAGACCGAGATAGCCGACCAAGCCAAAAGTCATGATGACGCCCGCAAACGTGGTAATCAGCGGAGAAACGATTCCGCGGAGCGAACGCGTCACAAGGAACATCACGATGATGGAGCAAAGAATCGTAATAAGGAAAATACGGCTCATTTCTTCGCCGATGTACTTGAGCTTCTGATGGCTCAAGTAAGGCATACCCGTTGCAAGAGGGTGCAGCGGAGCGTACTTTTCCTTGGCGATGATTTCAGAGGTTTCGCGGCCCGTCTTCATGTCCGGAGCTTCGGCCTTTTTGCCCTGAGCTTCGCCTTCGGCTTTCCACACAGAATCTTCCGGGAACGGACGAAGCTTGATGTTAATGAAGGCCTGCTTGCGGTCTTTAGAGACAAGCTTTTTTGCAAGCTCCGGCTTAGCGGCGAGGTGCTTTTCGATTTCGGCAAGGCCCGCTGCATCTGTCGGGATTTCTTCCGGCACGATCTGCACGATTTCCATGCCTTCGTCCGTGCCGAGCATGTATTCCAAATCGACAATCGATGTTGCCTTACCGTCAGAATACGAGAGGCTATCGCGCAATTCGTTCGAAAGCTCTCGCAAGAGTTTCAAATTGTCGGGGCTAATGATGGAATGATCGCTTTCCACCATCACGCCCACGAAATAGTCATTGCCGAACGTTTCCTTGAACTTGTCCGTTTCGACAAGCATCGGGTCGCCTTCGATAAAGTAGCTGTCCCATGAAGCCTCAACGTAAATCTTTTTCATGCCCACGATAGAAATCGCAAGCAATGCGATAAACGAAACGAGAAGCAAGGCCCTGTGTGATATCAGGAACCTTGCGAAGTTTTCGAATTTTTCGTTCACCTTTTCGATATTTATTCGAATCCGTGACATTTCCTCACTCCTTTTTTAATTCATTGACGAATTGTATGTTGTAAATCTTTTCCATCTGGAGAACATCCAAGACTTCTGCGACTTTTTCGTAAGGAGTCTTTTTGTCGATTTTCAAGGCCACCGGAGCTTTCTTGTTTTGCACGGCGGCACTCTTGTTCTTCAAAATTTCAACTGTCGCCAATTCACCGTTGATGGCGATTTCGGTTTCTGAAAGTTCTATAAAGAATCCTTCGGAAACTTCTTGCTTGACTTCGCTCGAGGTCTCGGGCAATAAAAGCTTGAGGACAGATTTGTCCTGCTTAAAGACAGACGTCACCAAGAAAAAGACGAGCAGCAAAAACACGCAGTCAATTAACGGCGTCATGTCCAGCGATATGCGACGACGTCTTTTAGCCATTGCGAGACTCCATTCTCTTAGCGTCGCGTTCTTGCAAAGTCTTGCCCAAGTGCAAAAGCACCTGGTTTTCGACTTCGTCCTGTTCCTGCTCCATGCGGGCGTTCAGGTAGTTGAACGCAATCACATGCGGGATAGCGACCACAAGCCCAAGGACCGTTGTCACGAGAGCAAACTTAATGCCCGTCGCAAAAGCGGATGGATCATCAAGGCCCGAGGCCGCTATCACCGTAAAAGCGTTGAAAATGCCCACCACTGTACCGAGAAGGCCAAGCATCGGAGAAATCGATGCGATATTTTCAACCGTCGTAAGGCCCTTCGTGAGCGGCGAGAAAGCAAGGCCGATTTCGGTGCGGATGCTTTCTGTAATGATGTGATGGTCGGTATTGCAAGTCACCACGCGATGAATAACTTTATCTGTCAAGCGAGGCTGTACCGTTTTGTTAAAGACAATTAGTGAAATCACCTTCCAAATAATAATGGCATAACCGATAAAGTTCAGCGCAATCAGGATATAGCCGATAGTACCGCCCTGTTTGACAAAGTCGAGAATGAAGTTCATTACGATCTCCCTGCATTAAGTTTGTACTGAATCGGAATTTCTATCCGCCAGCGTTCTTTTTCTAAAAGTTTTGGAATAGGTTGAAATTTTCCCATGTTGGCAACAGCTTCCAAAGCGCTATTGTCCAGCGACGAATAGCGGCTCGATTCCGAGACTTCGATTTGTTCAATCTTGCCATCGGCAAGGATGGTAAAGCGAACGCGCACCGTGCCTTCCTGCTTTAAGCGCTTTGCCGTCGCAGGGTAATCCTTGATTTGCTCTAATTGCTTTTTGAGCGAGCGCAAGTAGGTACGGGTCACCATTTTCACGGAATCTGCCGAAGGTTTAGGCGGTTCCTTGACCACAGGGGGCGCGGGAGGCGCTTCGACAACAGGTTCCGCAACAGCGACTGGAGCCGTTTCTGTTACCGGTTCCGGGATTGGTTCCGGTTCAGGAGGCTGTTCTTCGACCCGTTTTTCTACGACCTTCGGGATAATTTTAGCACGAACGACCTTTTTCACAACCGGAGGTGCTTCTGGAGGTGGCGGGGGCGCAATATAGACCTTTTCCGCGTGCATTACGGGAGTGTCAGGGCGCTGAGTCGAGATTTCTTCTTTCTTGAAATACGGGTTTAAAAGTGTGGCGATATGGATAAGGATTGCAACGGCAAGCCCTATATAGAAGGCCTTGTTGAAATACAAAGCTGAATAAATTCGTTTCTGAGTCATTTGAACCACACAATTGGACGGACAAAAATAAATCAGAACACGACTCATTTTCTACTCTAAACGGTTAAAAAAAGCTCCAATTAGACTAGGGTAATATTTTTAACAGAAATAGCGTTTTTGTGCGAATTTCGCCAACAATCCAAAGAGTTTCGCTTAAATCCAATCCGCCTTAAATCAAAAAATTTTCTTCTAAAAAATGATTCTTTGTTCTAAATTTTGTTAGCCGAAACTATCTTTTCAGGATTTTATCCAAAATGACTTCTAACAAGAAACAGGACAACACCCTTAAACTGCTATGGCTTTTCGCCGGCAATAAAAAAGCCCAACTTTTTAGAGCTTCTTTTTACGCCATTTTGGGCGTTTTTTGCGGAATCATCCCCTACTTTTGCGTTGCAAAACTGCTATCCGCATTCTACAACAAGACGGTTACCAGCGATGATGTGCTGATTTACGGGGCGATCGCCATCATCGGTTTTGCGTTGAAAGTATTCTTGTCAACGATTTCAACAATGACTTCGCATGAGGCGGCATTCGCCATTCTAAAGACACTGCGAACAAAGATTACCGAGAAAATGGAGCACATTCCCATGGGAATCATGCTCGACAAAGCTTCCGGTTCGTACAAGATGCTCGTTGTCGATACGGTAGAACGCATCGAAAAACCTTTTGCTCACATGGTGCCAGAAATGACCGCAAACATCGTGACTCCTTTGACAATATTAATCGTTTTGTTTGTCATGGATTGGCGCATGGCTCTCGGCGCTTTTGCAACCATTCCATTAGGATTTCTGGTAACCATGGGGCAATTAATCGGTTATAAGGAAAAATCCGCGCGTTACTTCAAGGCGAACGCCGATATGAACGATTCCATCGTAGAATATGTGAACGGCATCGAAGTCATCAAGGCATTCAATCAAAGCGCATCTTCATTTAGCAAGTTTACGAACGCCTGCAAGTACTACCGCGATACAACTCTTGAATGGTGGCGCGGTTGCTGGTTCTTCTCGGCTGCAGGTTTGAATACACTTTCTTCAACTTTACTTGTAACGCTTCCGCTCGGAGCTTACTTATTCATGAACGGGAAAATTGAATTCGGCACGTTCCTCACTTGCGCGGTACTCAGCATGGGCATCGCAGGCCCTTTGATTGCTTCTATGAATTATGCCGAAATGTTCGCTTCGGTATTCCAGGCGTTTACGCAAGTGAACAACTTTTTGAACGAAAAAGATCAAATTCGTCCGAAAGAAAACGTAAAGTTTAACGGTTCTTCTTTCGAATTCAAGAACGTCACATTTGGCTATAAAGATAAGAATGTTTTGAACAAGATATCGTTCAAGACAGCTGAAAAAGGCGTCACCGCAATTGTCGGACATTCTGGCAGCGGGAAATCCACCATCGCCAAATTGATGGCCGGGTTCTGGGATGTGGGTGAAGGCGACATATTGCTCGGTGGCGTCAGCCTGTCCAAAATTCCGTTCAAACAGCAAATGCAAAAAATCAGCTACGTGGCGCAAGACAACTACCTGTTCAACATGTCCATCATGGAAAACATCCGCATGGGACGGCCCGAAGCAAGCGACGAAGAGGTCTACGAAGCAGCAAAGGCTGCAGGGTGCCACGAATTCATCAGCGCACTTGAACACGGCTACAATACAAAAGCAGGCGATGCCGGCAACAGACTCTCCGGAGGCGAGCGCCAGCGCATCACGATTGCTCGCGCGATTCTCAAAAACGCAGATGTCATCATCTTGGACGAAGCCACCGCATACGCAGACCCCGAAAACGAAGCTGAAATCCAAAAGGCACTTTCGAGACTCATTCACGACAAAGTGCTCATCGTCATTGCCCACAGACTTTCGACCATCAAAAATGCCGAAAAGATTCTGGTCATTGAAAAGGGCGAACTTGCCGATAGTGGCACGCACGACGAACTGATGAAAAAATGCGATTTGTACAAATCCATGTGGGAACGCCACATTGCAGGTTCCGACAATAAGGAGGTTGCATAATGCTTAAGACTTTGAAAAGGATTATCAAGCTTTCCGGGAAGCACAAGGGACGCATTTATTGGGGACTAGTTTGTAGCGTATTGAACACGGTTTTCAGCTGTTCTTCTGTATTGGCATTCCTTTGGGTTTTGCAAAACATCAACAATCTCACGATGGATGTCATCTGGACAACCGTCGCGATTTTGGGCGTTGGACTTGTAGGCAAAATTATTCTCAAGTTCTTGACGAACATTTTCATGACCGCTGCAGGGTTCATCATCTTTACGGACAAGCGCCTTGAACTTGGCGACAAGCTGAAAAACGCTCCGATGGGTTATTTTTCGAAGGAATCGCTCGGCCGCATCAACAATACGATTACGACCAACATGGCGACCCTCGAAAACTTTACCATGATGGCAGTAGACAACGTTGTCGGCGGCATTTTGCAAGGACTCGGCGTTTCCATTTTCCTCATGATTTTCGACTGGAAAATGGGACTCATCGCTATTTCGGGAATTTTGCTTTCGCTTATTCCCTTGACGCTTATACAGACCAAATCCAATTCGCTTTCATTAAAGCGTTACGAAGCGGTCGAACGCGTCACAAACAATGTCCTTGAATACATCCGCGGCATTGCCGTCATCCGTTCATTTGGCAGAGGCAACGCCTCCAAACTCGATGAGACTTTTGACGAATTTGAAAAGACCGCCATCAAGATGGAAAAAAGTATTCTCGTTCCGCATGGATTCTTCCGAGCAACGCTTGAAATTTTTAGCGGTATCATCATCCTGTGCGCCGCTTGGATGACGTATCACGGCACAATGGATTTTACCTACGGCATGATGTTCCTTGTTTCGGGATTTATCATCTACGGGCAAATGGAACTGCTTGCCAATGGCGCTTTCTTGATGGAACAGATTGAGACCTCCATGGACCAGATGGATGAAACTTACAATGTTCCAAAGCTTACCGGGCATGAATCTGTTGACGAGAACAAGACCGACATCGAAATCAAGGACGTGACTTTTGGTTATGACTCTCGCGTGATTCTGGACAAGATCAGCGCGAAGATTCCCGCAAAATCCAAATGCGCTATAGTCGGTTATTCCGGTAGCGGCAAGACAACTTTGTGCAATCTGATTGTCCGTTTTTGGGATGTTCAATCCGGTTCAATCACATTCGGCGGAAAAGACATCAAAAGCTATGCGCCGGATGAATTGCTGTCGCATTTTTCGATGGTGTTCCAAAATGTTTTCCTGTTCAATGACACCGTCGAAAATAACATTAGATTCGGTTGTCCGAATGCAACGCACGAACAAATCGTAGAAGTCGCAAAACGCGCCCGTTGCCACGATTTCATTGAAGCTCTTCCCGACGGATACAACACCGTCATTGGCGAAAATGGCAGCAGCCTTTCCGGTGGCGAGAAACAACGCATTTCGATTGCACGAGCCCTCTTGAAAGACGCACCGGTCGTTATCCTCGATGAAGCGACATCTTCTGTGGATCCCGAAAATGAATCAGAATTGATGGAAGCGATTGCAGAACTCACCAAAGGAAAAACAGTCATCTCTATCGCCCATCGTTTGAATACAGTAAAGAACGCCGATCAGATTCTTGTCATTGACCGCGGACATATCGTACAACGCGGCACACATAAAGAGCTCTGCAACGTCAACGGCGTTTATAAGAAATTTTTGGATATTAGGAAAGCTTCGGCAGGCTGGAGCATTACCTAAACAAAGGATTGTAAAAAATGGAAAAAACACTAGAGGAACGCTGGTTCCCCTTCTCCACATATACTCTAAACGATACGGAGCACAAAAAAATCTTCTGTTTTCACCATGCAGGAGGCTCCGCTAGCGTGTATCGCAAGTGGACACTTGAAAAGAAAAATATGAATTTCATCTGCGTCGAGCTTCCCGGCAAGGGAACTCGCCGCCGCGAACCGTTTGTCGGCGACTTCAAGAAGCTCCTCGATCCGCTTTGCAAATGCATTGTAAAAGTAACGCAAGGCAAACCATTTATTTTGTTCGGACACAGCATGGGTGCCGCCATGGCATTCTATGTTGCAGAACATCTGCAAAGCAAATACGGCGTCCGCCCAGAAAAACTGATTGCAGCAGGCCGCCAGGCCCCACAAGATGAAGACCCAGGAGAGTTCAAGACTTACATGGGCGACGATGCGCTGATTCGTGAACTCAAAAAATACAACGCCACGCCTAAGGAAATCCTTGAAAACAAGGAATTGCTCCAATTCGTCCTCCCCGAAGTGCGCAAGGATTACACACTTAATGAAAGCCTGATTTACAATGGCGAACGCATTGATACCCCGATATATATCAATTGCGGTTCCAAGGACATTGGAGCGACAGCCGCCATTATGCAACGCTGGCAATCCGTCACGACACAGGAATTCAAGGAAAAGGAATTTGAAGGCGACCACTTCTTTGTTTTGAATTCTGAACAGTACCCCGAATATCTCGCTAACGCAGGTTAAAAACTTATGTTTACCAACAATCTTGAATGTATCCATTCTGCCGTTTTTGCAAAAGCATTCGAAACACCGTCGGCAACCGCACTCGTATCGCGAAATGCTGATAACACTTACAGCCAAAAGACATACGCCGAGCTTGCCGAAAGCGCCTTAAAAATCGCATCCACGTTGAAGGCCGCCGAGGTCAAGACAAAAGACCTCGTCGCCATCGTTTTACCGAAGGGAATGAATCAGATTTTCTGTACGCTCGGGATTCAGGCGATCGGAGCAGCTTATGTTCCTGTTGGCATCCACCAGCCGATGGAAAGGATGCACAAGATTTTTGACGCTGCAAAAATTTCTGCAATCATCACAGATGCGGAACACGCAGAACAGATTCGTAAAGAAAATCCGGCTTGGAAGGTCATCGTTGTCGACGAAACTTTGCAAAGCGCGCCCATGTTAAAAGATGAAATTGTCGAAGACCCTTCGCTCCTCGCCTACATCATTTTTACCTCTGGCACAACAGGCGTTCCGAAAGGCGTGATGATTTCGCATCGCGGCGCAAGCAACACCATTCGCGATATCAACGAGCGTTTTAATTTAAGCGCTAATGATGCCTGTATGGCGATTTCAGAATTGGACTTTGACCTTTCCGTTTATGACATTTTCGGCATACTTTCCTTGGGCGGAAAGGTCATTGTCCTCTCTGAAGAAACTAAAAAAGAAGCAAGCATCTGGAAACAGATCGCAAGCGATCAAAAAGTGACATTGTGGAATTCCGTCCCTGCGCTTTTTGAAATGTTCACGATTGTCGCAGGCGACAAGGCAAGTAGCATTCCGCTAAAGACCGTGATGCTTTCGGGCGACTGGATTCCGCTCCCGCTTTTCGGCGCCACAAAAAAACTTTGGCCAAGTATTCGTTTCATTTCACTCGGTGGCGCTACAGAAGTCTCTATTTGGTCCGTTTGGTACGAAGTAAACACATTGAATCCAGAATGGAAATCCATCCCTTACGGCAAGGCCTTGTTGAATCAAAAAATCAAGGTCATGGACGAAAAAGGTCAGGAATGTCCAACCGGTGAAGCGGGCGAACTCTGGATTGGCGGCGTAGGCGTTGCTGAAGGCTACTTGAATCAACCGAATTTGACGCAGGAGCGCTTCCCCGTTGAAAATGGTGAACGCTGGTACAGGACAGGCGATAAAGTCCGCATGATGGCTGATGGAAATTCAGAATTCCTGGGACGTCTCGATACACAGATCAAGCTCGGCGGTTTCCGCATCGAACTTGGCGAAATCGAAAACGTCATCAAGAAAAAATCAAACATTGTCAACGCCGCCGCAGTCGTTGTCGAAAACGGAACCAAAAAGGAAATTGTCGCTGCGGTCATCCCCGCACTGAATAAAGAAAAAATTGCAAAGTACGATTATAAGTTTGTCGAAAGCCATGAAGACGATTCCTTACCGGATCGCACAAATGCAGTTGCAGCACTAATTCACGCTGTCCGTTCCAACGTCAAGATTATTCCCGAAAAATCACAGAACGCTTTTGCGTTGTGGAAGAATTGGCTTTTTAAGAACGGCTTTGAAAGCATCCGCCCAGCTATAAAATCTGAATTTTCAAAGGAACTGAACAGCGCAGAAAATGTCGAATTGTTGCAAAATGTTCTTACAGGGAACCGCCCAGAAACAGACCTTTTAAGCAACAAATTTTTCGCACCCGAAAAGTTGCTTTGCGAAAGCGCTCCGTTCAAGACTTTCATCGGCAAGGCCGTTACGTTTGCAGCCGCTAACAACATCAAGAAAATTGCATTTCTGAATGCACGTTCCGGGCTTGGCGTACGAGAATTCTTGAGCCGTTACGAAAAGAACGGGATGGAGATCACACTGTTCGATGAATCCACAGGAATGCTCAACGAAGCAAGCGATACACTACGCAATTGGAGGGATTGCCTAAAATTCAAGCAACTCGATTTGAGCGCTTGCGTTCAGGAATTAGAATCGTTCGACTTGGTGATTGACGCAGGCTTTTTGCACACTTATAACAATCCTAAAGACGCATTAGCATTCGCCTACATGATTTTGAAAAAGAGCGGAACACTCATGGCGCTGGACTTTGAAAATTTTGACCCACTCGCTATTGTGAGTTCTGCCGTACTGGAAAACGGCTTTGCCAAGTACACGCGTTTGCGCCGTTTCACCTCGCTTTTGACCGATGAAGAATGGGAATCCATTTTCAAGGAATTGCCTTTCGAAACCATTTCGCTTGAAAACAACTCGCACTTTGTACAGACAATTGTAGCAAAGAAAGCTTCTGATGCCAAGGAAATTCTTGGCAATGAATTTGAGACATATTTGAAAACGAATCTCGTCCCGTACATGATTCCGGCTCGAACAGAAGTGTTCGTCAAGTTCCCGCTCACGGCTAACGCCAAGGTGGACCGCAAAACAATCACAGCGTACTTGAAAAAGACAGGTGATGCAGACGTAAACGAGAACTACGAAGGTCGCGAAATGGATCTCGCAAGCATTTGGAAGTCGCTCCTTTCCCTTGACAAAATTGATCGTCACGCCAACTTCTTTGAAATCGGCGGGGACAGCCTCTTGGCTACGCGATTCATTGAAAAAATCCATACGCAGTTTGGCGTCGAGATTTCGCTCCGAGAATTTTTCGAGAATGCAGAATTAAACGAACTCGCACAGATTTTCGAAGAACGCATCAACGCCTTAGGCGATATCGAAGAGGGGGAAATATGATTGGAATTTTAGGCGCATACGGAGCCGTCGGCATTTGGGCAACAAGATTTATCAAAGCCAACAGTTCACAAAAGCTCCGCATTGGCGGGCGCAACATTGAAAAAGCTCCAAGCGAACTGCGCACGGAATGGGCCGATGCCGACTGGACGAAAGTAGACGTTTCGGACAAAGACAGCGTATCGCAATTTATGGACGGATGCGAAGTCATCCTCGACTGTGCAAAGCTAACAGATACGCAAGTTACCTTGATGGATGAAATCGCAGAAAATAAAAAAGTTCCTGTCTTACATCTCGGTATTGCGGGATTCAAAAGGAAAGATTCGGGAGTCGCAATCGCGTACGGAGCAGGTTGCATTCCTGGACTTTCTGGACTAATTCCGCAATACCTTGCAATGAATTTTGACCGAGTCCATTCTTTAGAATTTTATTACGGCGGATTGGGCGCGTTCTCGTACACTGCGGCAAATGATTTTATCGACAGCCTTCACAACTCCGACAACCGCACCATGGTCTATTGGAAAAATGGCACAGTCGTACCTTTTGAAGAATCTTCAAACGATGTTTCCGAAGACTTAAAAAAAGTCATTGACATCAAAAAGATGTTTCCTTTTTTCGATGGAGAAGCCGAAGCCGTCACACGCAAATTGCAACTTGACGAAGCACGATTTCACATGTGCCTCAGCGGAGAACGCACCATTGAAATCATAAACTCCGCAAGGCATCAGTACAAGCAAAATCCCGACGAAACGATTAAAAAGCTTTGCACGGCAAGCAAGCTTGATACGTTCGGGATCAAGGAAAATACCTTCTACTTATGCCTTATGGAAGGCGAAAAGAACGGCACACCTGCAAAATTCAAGATGACCGTTTCTGGGCTCGGACCATCGCCTATGACAGGCGTCAGCGCAGGCGCAGCAACACTCAGTTTCATCAACGAGAAAAATATTTGCGGTACTTTTTTGCTTGGCGAAAGCAATTTGGCAAAACCCATCATCGAATCACTCATGGCAAACCAACCTGAATTTTCATGCGAAATCAAGAATATGAATTCTACCGAAATCGAGGGAGAAATTTAACGAAATGAAAAAACGAGTCATTGTCTGCGGAAGTACATTCGGACAGTTTTACATCAACGCTCTGCAGCAACTATTAAGCGATGATTTTGAATTAGTTGGACTTTACGGCAAAGGAAGCGAGCGCTCCAAAAAATGTGCCGAAACATACAACATTCCACTGTTTACGGAATTTGAGCAGATCCCTGAAGTTGATTTTGCATGTGTCGTCATCAGTTCAGGAACTGTTGGCGGCATCGGTACAGAACTCGCCTGCAAGTTCATGGAAAAGAAAATTCACGTTTTGCAAGAACAGCCCATCCATCCGCGCGACCTTACTGAAACATATCGCGTTGCGAAAAAGAATGGCGTTTATTTCAAGACATGCGATCTTTACCCAAAGCTCCCCGAAGTAGCAAGATTCATTCGCGTCGCACAAGAACTGAATAAGCACGAAAAATCACTCTACATCAAGGCAGCCTTCGGTCCGCAAGTTTCTTTCCCTGCCATAGACATTCTCTCCCGCATCCTCCCCTCCGTTTACAGTTTGACCGTTGAACACATCACGGAATGCGTCGGACCGTTCGACATTCTCACCGGGAAATTGGGTGACACGCCCATTACCATTGAATACAACAACCAGGTCAATACGGACGACCGCGACAACCACGCACATCTTTTGCACAACTTCGCCATTGTTTACGAAACGGGCCGTTTGATTCTCGAAGACACGTTTGGTCCTGTACTTTGGAAGCCGCGCATGTATGTTCCCAAGTACTTGTACAATCCCGAAAAGCGAAACGAAATCCCGCCGTACTTGAAAGAATTGACCATGGAAACATTGGGAAACTACAAAGCCAAGGATTTCATGCACGTCCTTTTTGACGACTGGAAACAGGGAATCGCAGACAACATTGTTGAATTTTCAAAGATGATTGACCAGAAGGTAAAACTCGCTCCATACGCCCAGCGAGAACTTTTATGCTCGCAAAAATGGTCCGAAATCACAAACATTTTCGGATTTGCAAAGCTGATTCACCCAGAAGGCAACGAATACATCCCATCAGCACAAATCCATAAATACAGCGAAGAGGTTTAAGACATCCATGAACAAGAATATGAAAGAATTGGTCAACCGTTTTGAAGCAAAGGGTATTCATCTTTGGGTAGATGGCGGAAAAATTAAGTACAAAGCCTCAAAAGAGTTGATGACGCCAGACGTTCTTGCAGAACTCAAGGCCAACAAGGAATCGCTTATTGAATTTTTGAGCACAAAGAGCGATGATAGCGATATTTCAATCGTCATTGACCGAATAAATCGATTTGAACCATTCCCGCTGACCGACGTGCAGTCCGCTTATTTGCTCGGACGTAGCAAGACTTTTGAATACGGTGGCGTCGCTTGCCATGTTTATCTGGAGATACGTTACGCGGAACTTGAAACGCAAAAGGTTCGTAACATCTGGAATGCGATCACGCGCAAATACGACATGCTCCACGCTGTCATCAACGAGAGCGGATTTCAGCAGGTGATGAAGGATGTTCCAGAATTGGAGATTCCGGAATGGGACTTGGTAAAGCATCCTGAAAAAACAGCCGATTTTGAAAAGTTCCACAAAGAAATGGGTAACCGTGCCTATACCGTTGGGAAATGGCCGATGTTCGGGCTTGCCGTAAGCCGCAATAATGAAGGTGCAATTCTCCATTTTTCGATTGAATTTTTGCTTGCCGACTGGGCAAGTATCTGGAAACTTGTCGCCGAATTTGAAGCCGCCTATTTTGACGGCGTCCCCGTCAGCGGCGAAGAAGAACTCTCGTTCCGTGATTACCTGATTGCAGAAAAGAAACTCAAGGCGACTCCGCAGTACGAAAAAGAAAAGAAGTACTGGATGGATCGAATTGTAAACCTCCCCGATGCGCCAGAATTGCCAAAACTCTCAGCCTCCGAAGCAAAAGATGCATTCGGTCGCAAGTTCTTGAGAATTCCTGCAGACGCTTGGAACCGCATAAAGACAAAAGCCAAGCAATACGGTCTCACGCCTACCGTTCCGATTCTTTCGTGCTATGCCGATGTTCTTGCCAAGTGGAGCCGCAATAAGCGTTTTTGCATCAACATGACGGTTCTCAACCGATTGCCGTTGCACGAAAAAGTGATGGACATCGTTGGCGATTTTACATCATTAAGTTTGTTAGAAGTCGATTGTGGCGGTAAAGAAAACTTCCTCGCTCGCACCCGTAAAATCAATGGCCAGCTTTTTGCAGACTTGGACAACCGCCTATTCAGCGGCGTAGAGGTCATGCGCGAGATTTCCCGCCAGAGCAAAAAGACCGGGCTTACCATGCCAATTGTCTACACGAGTGCTATTGGGCTTGCCGATTCTGGAACACCTTTGCGCGGTGAATTTTCAGGGGGCATTTCACAGACGCCACAAACGTTTATCGATTGTCAAGTCATGGATGGAGCATTCGGTCTGCAAGTCAACTGGGACTACCGCGAAGGCGTTTTCCCAGAAGGCGTTTTGGATTCCATGTTTGAGGCTTTTGAAAAAAGGCTGTTGGCGCTCGCAGACGAAAACGAGGACTGGGAAAATATTGCAAATATAGCCCTCCCTGCCCGCGATGCAGCAGAACGCAAAGCCGCAAACGACACGCGAAAAGATTGGAACGTGCGAATGTTGCAAGACGACTTTATCGAAAGCGTCAAGCGCACTCCGAAGAAAATCGCTATTGATGACGGCACCACACAATTCACGTTTGAAGAACTCGATGCCCGCGCCAAAGTGGTTGCCGATCAGTTAATAACATGTGGTATAAAGCCTCAAGATTGCGTGCCAGTACTGATGGAAAAATCCGCATGGCAACTTGTCTCTGTTTTTGGCGTTTTGTACGCAGGAGCCATCTACGTCCCGATCGCCGCCGCAAAAGCCAAGGGTCGTGCCGAAAAGATTGTAAAGAAAACGGGAGCCAAGGTTGCTCTAGGAATTTCTACAAACGAAGCGCTCCTTGAAGGCGAATTGACGACTATTAACGTAGACACCCTCAGCGCAAATAACTTTGCCGTAGACTGTTCAAGATTCCCGAGACGCACTCCAGATGATATCGCCTACATCATCTACACAAGTGGAAGCACTGGCGAACCCAAAGGCGTTGTGATTACACACAAAGGTGCCATGAACACCATCGACGACATGAATGACCGATTCCATGTCACCGCAGACGATGCCGTACTCGGGCTTTCACAACTCAATTTTGACCTTTCTGTTTACGACATCTTTGGCATTCTCGCTTGTGGCGGAACCGTCATTTACCCGACCGCACATGATTACATGAATCCCGAAATTTGGGAATCCTTGATTCACAAGAACCACATCACCGTTTGGAACACCGTTCCGGCCTTGATGAAGATGCTCCTGAATTTTGTTGAAAGCAAAAAATCGGCAGAGCCTCTCCCGCTCAAGGAAGTGTTCCTCTCCGGCGACTGGATTCCTGTAGACATGCCCGAAAGAATCCGTAAAGTCGCCCCTGGCGTCGATGTCATCTGTCTCGGCGGTGCAACAGAAGCCTCCATCTGGTCCAATTACCATCGTTACGATCCTAACGACGGTCTCAAAATTCTGCCGTACGGTCGTCCGCTCGCGAACCAGACCATGCACATCCTCGATAACGATTTACAGCCGTGCCCGACAATGGTCGCGGGGCAAATCGCGCTTGGTGGCGATGGCGTTGCACTTGGCTATTACCTAGATGCAGAACGCACTGCCGCGCAGTTTGTGACTCTCCCGAAAACGGATGAACTAGTTTACTTGACCGGTGACATGGGGCGCTATCTCCCCGGTGGTGAAATTGAATTTCTCGGTCGTGAAGACACTCAAGTAAAAATTCGTGGGCATCGCATTGAGCTCGGTGAAATCGAAAATGTCTTGAAGGACTTCCCCGCCATCAAGGAAGCAGTCGCCATTGTCAGTACAGACAAGCGCGAAATCTATTCTGCGATTATTCCCGAAAATGCATCCAACGAAGCAATTATCGAAGCTAAGCAAAAATTCAACGAGCGTGAAAAATCCGTTGAAAAGTTCATGCAGGATTGCGTTAGCGAAATTGACATCAATCAAATCAAGGCCGGTTACGAAGCAGAAGAAACCGCAAGCACCTACACCATTTTATTTGAGCTTCAAAAAATGGGATTGTTCAAAAAAGACAAGCCTTACACTTTTGAAGAAATCAAAGCTCCCATTATTTCCAAATACCATTGGCTTGTAACACAATGGATTAGCTACTTGCAAGCAGAAAAGCTCATCGAGCAACAGGGCGATTCTTACATCTGCCACGCGGAAGCTTCGGAACAGCAAAAGGAAGCGCTTTGGAAGAAGACTTATGAAGTTTGGAATGGTGAATACATCACCAAGGATTTCCTTGAATACGTCAAATTGAACGGCGAGCACCTTGCAGAAATCGCTCAAGGAAATGTTGATCCAGGTAAATTCCTTTACCCCGAAGAAGGCGACAAGTACCGTTATGTTGACTCGCTCTACGTCAAGAACAAGATAATGGTCATCGCCTATAAGACCTTGGCAGAATATCTGAAAAAACTTTTGGACCAAGAGCCCAATCGTCCCATCCGCATTCTCGAAATTGGTGCCGGCACAGGTTCAGCAACAAGATACCTGTTGCCCACATTAAAGGGCCACAAGTTTGAATACTACTTCACCGATTACCTAAAGCATTTCTTCCCGACTGCAGCAGAGATGTTCAAGGAATATCCAGAGCTCGTTTTCAAGCAGCTCGACATGAATGAAGATTTTGTCAAGCAAGGATTGAAGCCAAATTCATTTGATATAGTCTTTGGCGGATACGTTATGGACAACGCTATTGATTTCAGCAAGACATTGGAACAAATTGAAAACGTTCTCGTTCCAGGCGGACATTTCATGTTCCTCGAGTCTTACGAACTTTCAGCATGGATTACCATCACGCAGGCGCTCTTGATGGATGTTCCGTCCGATGATTTGGAACGCCAGAAACAAATTTTTGAGCAACTCAAGATGTCTCGCGACAAGTGGGCTGCAAAACTGGAACATGGCGAAAAGAATGTAAGCCTAAGTTCTTTCCCGGCTAGCGATGAACAGCTGGACCTTTTGCACGTTCTGTTCTTTGTAAAGCAAGTCAAGACAGACAAACAAATCATTGACGAGGAAAAGCTCAAGGCGCACTTGGATAAATACCTATTGCACTACATGCATCCGGGACTCATCCAAGAATTTAATGCATTGCCGCTTTCTGCCAACGGGAAAATCGACCGCAAGAATATTCTCAAGTTCTTCGAAGAAACAAAGGCAAAATCGGGAACGTTAAACATCGCGCAACTCGAAGATGCTCTTGTCAGCAGCTTGCCTATAGAAAAAGCGGCAGCGATTCTTGGTAACAACAAGGACAACCTCATCGTAGCTGTAGAACCTCGCAAAAAACAGGAATCGCAAACAAGAGCAAGCGAAGAAGCTTTTGCAAAATTCGTGAAGCAAGCCGACCAGGACTCCGCAACAAAGCAGACTGATTTCGATTGGAATAAAATTGAAACCAGCTACAGAAGCATTGAAAAAGCATCAGCAGACTCCATTCTGCTTGGACTTTTCAAGACCGGCATTCTCGTTTACGGAAAAGATTTCACCAAAAGCGAATTTGAAAAATCATTACCCGAAAAATTCCGATTCCATGCACAGGAATGGATTAACGTTCTTTTAGAAAACGGCTACATCGCTGCAAGTGAAGACGGATTCAGGATTTTGCAAGAGACCTCGACTCCGCACAACGAAGCTAAATGGCACGAAGCGATTCAAAATCTTGACAATCACATCGGCACAGAAGCTTACGTCAAATACCTCAAGGATAACGGCATTCACTTCGCCGAAATTTTGGAAGGCTCAGTTGACCCCGAACAATTCGTTTACAAGAACTATATCGATAACGAAGAAAAGAGCGCTTTGCAAAATTGGGCAGATATTATTCAAGCCCAAAACAATTACAAAGTCATCAATGATTACATTGTCACTTCCCTGAAACAAATCATGACATCGGATTCCAAGAAAACTTGGAGAATCCTTGAACTAGGTGCTGGCACAGGCCAAATCACGCGACAGATATTCGCCTATCTCAAAGAATCCAGAATTCCGTTCATTTATAACTTCACGGACAAGTACACGCAATTTTTCCCGATGGCGGGAGAATACACAAACAAAGATCCTGCCATGATTTTCACGCAGCTGGATTTCAACGAGAATTTTGAAACTCAGGGAATTGCAGAAAACAGCGTAGACATAGTCCTGTGCGGTGGCGTGATGGCAAACTCCATCGACTTGAATCATACGCTAGAGCAAATCAAGAAAACCCTAGTTCCGGGCGGTTACCTTTTCATTGAAGAAGTCTGTTCCGATTGCGCTTCTGTATCGGTTTCTCAAGCATTGATGATGGACAAGCCGACTGACAAGATTCGCGAAAAGAACATGTTCTTGCCCAAGAAGGATTGGCTTGATTTATTGCGTCAAAAGGATAATCTTCGAAATGCAACAACACTCCCGCTGGACGACAACAAGGCAAGAATGTTGGGCGGTTATCTCTATGTCAAACAGTTCAAGTACGATCAAGAAGACGTTTCGGAATCATCCATAAAGCTCATCCTGAACGATATTTGTCCTGAAAAGAATACATCCATTCAAATTCTTGACAAACTACCAACAAACACAGACGGAAGCGTTGACAAGCGTGCATTGAAACATTATGCAGACGCATTTGAAAGCTCGCAGAGCAACGAAAAATCAATAGAAAGCCGACTTATTGAAATCACCGTCAAGGCGTTAAACATCGATTCCATTGGCTTGGACGACAACTTCTACGACTTTGGCGCAGACTCATTGCTCATGGCTCAGATGGCAACAACTATCCGTAACGAACTCGCTTCGGACAAGACGTTTGACGCCATTTTAAAGCAGCTGCTTGATTTTCCGACCATCACGGAAGTTGCCCAGTTCCTGAAAAACGAAGTCACCGAAGAATCAGGCGACTCGGGAGAACTCATTCAGCTCCAGCGCATTGGCAAGCCGAAAAACAATTGCGCTAGAATTTTGCTTCCAACAGTTCTTTGGAACAACGAAATGTACCATGAGATCATTCCGCTCATGGAAAAGCAGGACGAAGGCGAAATTTTCACATTCAAGCTTTCAAACCCGCAACAGTTCTTTGACATCAATCCCGATGAAGTTGCGAGCGTCTTGGCAAAGACCTTTGCCGAAAAAATCATTGAAGCCCAAATTGAAAAGGTGCAGATTATCGGATACAGTTTCAACGGTAAGATGTCTTTGGAACTTGCCGAGCGCCTTGAAAATGCAGGGATTGAAATAGCAGACTTCGTGATTGTAGAAGGCGCTCGTTTGCCATTTGAAATCAAGCAAACGAACATGAAGGACTTTTTCTTTGCCACATTAATTGGCGTTGATCCGCAGAAGGTTGGTTTCAAATTCGAAGACATTACTTTCTTGATGAACCGCTACATCGAAGAAACAAAGAAAAAAATCATTGACGAAAGCGACTTCGAAAAAATCATCAGCCAGTCACCCGATGCAGCCGCCATTCGGATCTTCAACGCATTATCTGCAAGCGAACGATTCCAGAAAATCAAGGAGTATTCGGGCGATTTCGGCAAGAGCATGACCGATGAAGCTTTCGCTAGAATCAAGAATACATTTGACCAAAACTTCAACGTCATGGTCAATTATAACCCGACTCCGTATTTTGGCGACTTGCGTTATTTGAAGGCAGACAACAGCAACAGTATTTTCAAGAATGCTGATAAATTCCTGTTCCAAAAATGGGATGACCTCTGCATTGGTGAAATAAAGTACGAACAGCTCAAGGGAGACCACTTCACCGCATTCACATCAAAAGAATACGCCATAGATCTCGCCGAAAAATTGTCTATCAGGAACATTCAGGAGAACGCCTAATGAGTTTTCAGAATGTAGCAGAACTTATTGACAGTTTCGCAAACCGAGGCGTAACGCTTTGGCTAGACGAAGGCAAGCTCAAGTTCCGTGCCGCAAACGGAGCGCTCAGCGCCGAAGACAAGGAATGCCTAAAAGCGAATAAAGCAGATATTATCGCGCATTTGGAGCACCTTGCAGCAGAAGAATCAAACGCGTTTCCGCTCTCGCCCATTCAAAAATCGTATTTGGTCGGTCGCGATTCCGTTTACGATCTCGGTGGAATCAACACGCATTACTACATGGAGCTTGAATTCGATGCGACAATTGATGTCGCATTGCTAGAAAATGCATGGAACGAAGTCATCTCGCACGATGACGCGCTTCGCCTTGTCATTTCTGCCAAAGGAACGCAACACGTTCTTGAAACCGCACCGAAATATTCCATTGAAGTCGTGAATTTAGAAACCCCAAAAAAGCGACTCGAAAAACGCAAGGAGTGGAGCCACCACATTTACCCTTTAAATCAATGGCCATTCTTTACAATGCGCGTTTCGCGAGTCCCGAACGAAAATGATGTTTTGCATTTCGATTTTGACTGCATGATTATGGACGCTTGGAGCGCAAAAATTGCGCTTTCGCAAATGTTCAAGCTCTATCGCGGCGAAGCCGTGCAATGGATTGATTACGGATTCAAGGACTATTGCAACGACTTGATTGCATACGAAAAGCAGCAAGATTATTCGCAAGCCGAAGCGTTCTGGAAATCTAAAATCAACGAACTAGTGTGCGAACCCGACTTGCCATATGCCAAGCCACTTTCCGAAATTCACAATCACCATTTTGCTCGTATTTCAGGAGAATTGTCCGTTGACGAATTCGCATTGTTCCAGCAAAGATGCCGCGAATATCGCACAACGCCCGCTGCAGTTATCAGCACTGCATACCTCAAGGCACTTCTGAAATTCAGCACAAACGATTCGCTTACGCTTAATTCCACCATATTCAACCGTTTGCCGCTCCACAAAGACATCAACTCGGTTGTCGGCGATTTCACGAACATCGCTTTTATCACATTATCCAAGAAATGCAAAAACTTTTTGGAATGCGTCCAAAGCGTTCAAAAAGACTTGTGGCAACTTGTACGATTCCACACGTATGATGGCACAAAGATTCTCAAGTTCAAGGAAGGGCTTTCGCCGATGCGCGCACAAATGCCCATTGTGATTACATGCGTACTCGAAAACGGTCAAAAGTCCAAGAGCGATATGCCCGATGGACTGCGACAAATATACGCATTGAGCAAGACACCGCAAGTGGTGTTGGATTACCAGGTCACCAATTTTGACGGGAGACTTTCCGTCAACTGGGATTACGCAGAACCCGCATTTGCACCGGAAACATTAAAAGAAATGTTCGCGACAAACATCGGATTACTTAAAAGATTACTCACAGAAAAATGGGACGAGGTTTTGTAAGTGCTATACATTTTCACAGGAACAGAATCTTTTACAGAAATAGACCTAGCAGGGCTATGGCCATTGCTAAGCAATCAACGCGCCCAAAAAGTTGACAAATACCGTTATTTCAAAGACCGTAAATTATCGGCGTTGGCATACATCCTTTTGCGTTACGCTTTAATCGAAGAAAAAGGCATTGACGAAAAAGTTGAATTCGAAATTGGCCCTTACGGAAAGCCGTTTATCAAAGGCATGCCGGAGCTGCAATTCAATTTATCGCACTCCGCCGAAGGAATTGTTTGCGGACTGGCAAACTCCCCCGTGGGCGTTGATATCGCAGACATTGACGCCAGCAATTTAGACTGCATGAAAAGCGCCATGCATCCGTGTGAACAACATGCCATAAAAAATTCGAATGACAAAGCCCGCACATTTGCGCGTTTTTGGTCAATGAAAGAAAGTTTTTTCAAATACATCGGCACCGGAATCGACGGCAGCATAAAAAGCCTTGATTTTTCGGACTACGATGAAAATTTATTCGATTACAGACTCGCCAAAATGCAAGTTGTCGATAGTGAAAAATCAGTCATCACCGCTTACTGCGCAGAACTTTTGCCCGTCAGAATCCTCACCAAAATCGACCTAATTGACTTTTTAATAGGAGAACCCCATAATGCAAAATTTGCCCTCGCTTAATCAAAAATTGAAAGAATATCTCGAATGCGATTCTCGCATCATTCTAATGAAAAACGGAATTGCAACAAATTTTTCGAAAGCAGAATTAAAAATGCGCATTCTATGCGCACGCCATACCTTTGAAAACGCAGGGCTAAAGCAAGGCGACATGGTGATTTTTCAAATCAACGGAGCTTCTAAAAAAGCTTTCATGGGAAACTTTTTCGCTCTTTTAAGCATGGGAATCGCACCTGTATTCTTGACAGCGGCACGCAGCAAAGACCATGTTACGCGTTTGATTCGCGTGGCAAGCGACAACCCCAAAGCCGCCATTATCGCAGACACCGAAACCGCCGAATTCATCAAGTTCTTCTGGAAAGAATGCGATTTGAACCGTTTGATTGTCGTGCCTGAAGAAATCACACAAATCCCGCAAGATTTGCCAAGCGAAATCGAATATGTCGATGTAGACCCTAAAGCGCTCGCGCTCGTTCTTTACTCCTCCGGCAGCACCTCCGACCCGAAGGGCGTCATGATGTCTAACGAAAGATTCCTTCTGATGCTCAAGAATCTGAACATCGCGTTAAAGACAAGTTCAAAGGATACATGGTTGCAATGGCTCCCACTTGAACACGCTTTTGGAATTGTCACGCTCATCACCATCCCGATGTACTACAAGACGGGCGCCGTTCACATGGACGCCGCAGAATTCATCCAGAATCCAAAATCATGGTTTGATGCAGTCAGCAAGACTCGCGCTACAAAGACATCTGCACCGAATTTTGCTTACCCGCTTCTTTTGAAGGCAATGGACGGTAGCGAAAATTGGGATTTGTCTTGCATTGATTTTATCTTGAATGGCGGTGAGCCGCTTTCGAAAAAGGTTCTTGCCGAATTCACGCAAACCATGGCAAAATTTGGAATGCACGAGCATGCCATCGTCCCGCTTTACGGACTTACAGAAGCTTTGGGCGCCGTAACGTTCAACATGGACCACGAATACCCGGAACTTGATATCAATAAAGTGACTGCAGGCATTGACTTCGACATGAAAGGTCTTCGCGAAAATGCAAAGGACATTGTCTGCCAAGGCCGAGCCATCCCCGAAATGCAAATCCGCATTTGCGACGACGATAACAAAGTTCTTCCAGACAACACCGTCGGAAGCATCCAAGTTTTCAGTGACTACATTTGCACAGGCTACCTGAACAAAGATTCATCCGACATGTTCGTTGACGGTTGGCTCGACACAGGCGACTTAGGCTTTTTGAGCAACGGTCTCTTATACGTTGTAGGCCGTAAAAAAGACATGTTCTTTATCCACGGCAAAAACATTTATTTGCGCGACATTGAACAAGTTGTCACTTCTAAATTCGGCTACCGTTGTGCCGCCTGCGGCGTGAACGACTCAGCCGCATCCACCAATTACATTTACCTCTTCGTTGAATACGGCGAACCCGAAAAAGTAAACGTCAAGTCTCTCAAAGATCACGTTTTCTCCGAAATGGGATTCGGCTTAAAAGAAGTCATCCCGCTCAAATCATTGGTTCTCACAGGCACCGGCAAAATTGCAAAAGAAAAATTGTACGCCGCCTATAAAGAAGGTAAAATTTAAGGAGACTTTATGTCGCAACTTTCGCAAAAAGAAATTCTTGAAATCGTCAATCAAATTTTAAAACAGAACGTTCAAACAGACACATCTCTTTACGAAGTTTTTGAAGATTCCATCCAGATGTTTCGATTCCTTGGAGAAGTCAAAAATCAGCTAAGCATAGAATTCGGCATGCTAGACTTGGTCAAGGCAGAGACCATCGGCGATTTGGTTGACAAAATTCAAGAGAAACTCGGCAACGGAGCCGAGGTCGAAAAAAAAATTTCCTTGACGCCAATGCAGCAATCCTACCGTCTAGGGCGTGAACAGTTTTTCCATGGTTCTGTGAATTCCACCCATATTTACTTTGAAGTGGAACACGCTCTAGACATCGACAAGGCTGAAGAATGTATCAGCAAGCTCATTGAAAAGCACGAAGCACTCCGCGCATTTGTAGAAGATGAGGATCAATGCATTCTCGCCAAGGACATCTGCAAGAACTTCAAGATTACGCGCGAAGCCGTTGCAGAGAGCGATTTGAAACAACATCTCGAACAGAAGCGTTTACGCGCGCAAACCGAAATGCGCGATCTCGGCAAGTGGCCGCTATTTGACATTACAAACATTTCTACCGAAAAGCGTTCCATCGCCGCAATCGATTTGGAACTCATGTTCATTGACGGGTTAAGCGCACAGGGACTCGCCTCTGAATTTTTGTCACTTTACCATGATGGTGTTTTACCATCATTCGACTTCGACAATAATCAGCAATATATCGATTGGATCAAGTCTCGCAAGGATTCCACCAAGCACGATAACGATGCAGAATTTTGGCATAAGATCGAAGCAGACATCCCCGCAGCCCCGAAGTTTCCCGTTATAAGCACAAACGACAACGAAGCCAATATTTGCAACCGCGTTCAGAGAAAGTTCAGCAAAGAAACGCTCCGTAAAATGGAAATCACCGCCCGCAAAAACGGCGTCACCTCCAGCGTAGTCCTCTTCTACCTTTATCTGAAAACGCTCGCAAGATTCAGCGAAAGCGGTGATTTTTCCGTCAACATCACCATGCTCAACCGTCCTTATGGTATTGAAGGCATGGACCACATTATCGGCGATTACACAAGCAACGTCATCTTTGACTTTTCATCAAAAGTACTTGAAGGCTTGAACGTTCGCGACACGCTCCAGAAAGTTCGCGACCGCATGTACGAACGCATCGACCATAGCGCTTACGAAGGCGTCGAAGTCATCCGCGACTTGATTCGTCAAAAGCAAATTGACAAAGAAAATCCCATGCCGATTGTCTTTACAAGTATGCTCTTTGGCAGGCTCCCCGAACCGCAAGGATTGCAAGTCAATTATGTACAATCGCAGACATCGCAAGTCAGCATCGATAACCAGATTTGCAAAACACACGATGGCGGACTCATGATTTCGTGGGACTATCTTGAAAAGATTTTCCCGAAAGATTTCATTTTCGAAATGTTCCAATTCTACGGTGAATCCATTGAAGAATTTGCAGAAAGTGCAGACTTTACAAGCCCCGTCATCAGTGTTGAAAAAAGAGTAGAAGCCTACAACAGCACCGCAAAAGCATTCAGCATTGAGCACCCGATTGCATACTTGCAGCGTTCCTTCGCCAAGTTCCGCGACAACATCGCATTGCAAGACGGCGTCATGACCACCATGAATTATGGCGAACTCGAGGATTCCATACGCAAGGCCATGTTCATGCTCAAAATGCAGGGCGTGACTTGTGGCGATTCCGTTGCCATTCTCTCGCAAAAGAATTTTTCAACCGTCATTACAATCTTAGCCACGATGGGACTTGGCGCGACATACATTCCTGTTGACGCCAAATGGCCCGAAGATCGAAAGAATTACATTGTCAAGAATTCCAATTGCAAACTGTTGGTAGAACCGCAAAAACTTGTAGAATCGCCAACCCGCGAACGCGCTGATTTTGCACCGAATCCAGACCTTAATGCGACCGCTTACGTCATTTACACTTCCGGAAGCACAGGCGTCCCGAAGGGAGTGCTTATTTCGTACGCAGCAATGATGAACACCATCATCGACATCAATGAGCGCATGGGCGTAAACGAGCATTCTACAATTCTCGGACTTTCTTCGTACTGCTTCGACCTTTCCGTTTACGACCTTTTCGGCACATTGATTGCAGGCGGCAAGCTCGACATTGCAAAAGACATTCGCGAAACCGACGAAATCCGCAAGTTCATGGACAGTTCCAAAAACATCTTGTGGAATTCCGTCCCTGCCGGCATGGAACTTTTCATCGACAGCCTTGATGAATCCTACACCAATAACGAACTCAAATCCGTTCTCTTGAGTGGCGACTGGATTTCCGTTTCGCTCCCGGAACGCATCCGCAAACATTTCCCCAACGCAAAAATTTACAGTTTGGGCGGAGCTACCGAAGCATCCATTTGGTCTATCTACTTCCCGATTGTGCATGTCGAGCCCACTTGGCAAAGCATCCCTTACGGATACCCGCTCACAAACCAGACAATTTATGTTCTGAACGAGTCGCTTGAAATTTGTCCGCCCGAAGTCCAAGGCGAAATCTACATCGGCGGCGTTGGAGTCGCTCAGGGTTACGCCAACTGCGAAGAAAAGACAAAGGCAGCCTTCATCGAACATCCAAAATTCGGACGCATTTACAAGACCGGTGATTTCGGGCGTTTTTCGTCGAACGGTTACGTCGTATTCCTCGGACGCAAGGACAGCCAAGTTAAAGTTGGCGGTTACCGAATTGAACTCGGCGAAATTGAGCAACGCATGAACGCCATCGCGTCTGTCGATAGCGCCATCGTCGTTCTGGACACGAACAAGCAAATTGTCGCATTCTACACCGGCACGCAACAGGATAAAGAATGGTTCAAGAATGAGCTTTCGCAATTCCTGCCCGTGTACATGATTCCGCACAAGTTCATCCATCTGGATGCAATGCCGTTATCTTCTAACGGAAAGCTTGATCGCAAAACGCTGATGCAGAATCTTGCCGCAGGTTCCGCAACCATAGCAAACGCAGCGGAAGCTAAAGCACCGGTAGTCCTCACCGAAACGCAATCCGCAATTATCGACATTTGGAAAACAGTCCTTGAACTCAAGGAAATCGACTGCAACCTCGACTTTTTTGAGCTCGGCGGTGACTCCATCAAAGCCCAGCGAATCGCACAACGCATTGACCAAAAATACGGAATCCGTGTTCCGTTCGTCTCCGTTTTGAACGCTCAAAACGCAAGGGATTTTGCCGAATCTGTAGAAGACATGATTGTTCCTAAAAGCGCCACCGAGGCGTTTTCCGCCACAGATTCTAGCGAATCCGGAAAAGGCAGAGAATTTCCGATGACAGGTGTTCAGCTTGCCTATCTGAACGGTCGCAACGATCACTTTGAACTCGGCAAGTACAATGCGCATTATTACTTCGAAATCGAATCGCAATACACCATTCCCGAAATCGAAAATGCCATCCGAAAAGTCGTGAAAAAGCACGACGCATTCCGCGCCATCTTCCTCCCGAACGGTACGCAGAAGGTTCTCACCGATGTTCCCGACTACAAGATGGAAGTCGTGAACTGCACCCCGGCAGAACGCGAAAACGAAACACTCAAAATCAGGAACGAGCTTTCACATCACATCTACCAGCACGACAAATGGCCACTATTCACCTTCAAGGCCGTCGATTACGGTGAAGACACCCGCACGGTTTTTGTGAGCTTCGATTTGATGGTTTGCGATGGCGACAGTATGCAAATCTTCTTCTCGGATTTGGGACGCATTTTGCGTAAGCAGCCATTCGAGGAACACATCGGCTATTCGTATGAGCGCTATGTCCGCGATCTTTCCCACTCCCGTGACGAAAAGCGCTATGAAGAAGATAAGGCGTATTGGATGGAACGATTGCCGACATTCCCTGAATATCCGCACGTGCCACTTGCTCAAAAGGTTTCGGATTGCACCGAATACACGATTACACGAAAGCAAGATGTTATCTGCAAAAAGACCTGGAGTAATTTCAAGAAGGTCGCCAAAGAACATCGCCTTTCGCCGTCAGCACTGCTTTGCACCATTTATGCCAAGGTTCTTGAGCGTTGGAGCAACCAGCAAGACATGGTGCTGAACTTGACCGCATTCGAACGCAAGCCATTCCACAAGGATGTCGAAAAAATCATCGGCGACTTTACCAAGCTCTTGCCTCTCGCTCTTTCGATGAACGAAAATGACTTGTGGAAACAAGCCTCTGATGTGCAGACACGAATCATGGACGGTCTTGAGCACTTGTCTTACGACGGCACCGAAATCATGCGCGAGCTCGCCAAATCAAGGAACCAGTTCGGCAAAGCTATTTTGCCTGTAGTCTTCACTTGCGTCTTATTTGATGCCCCTGAAAACTATTACGAAGTTCTCGGCAAATTGCGTTATTCCATTTCACAGACTCCGCAAATTTTCATCGACAACCAAATTGCAGAAATGGGCCAAAAGCTCTATGTCACCTGGGATGTCGTCAAGGAAATTTTCGAGCCGGAAATCATCGACCAAATTTTTAAGGACTTTGTCGAAAACATTCGCTACATTGCCAACGGTGAAAACAAATTACACTTCCCTGAAATCAGGAACGTTTGGAACCGTTACAACCTCACTGTTGGCGCAGCTCCTGCAAAAACTTTGCACGGCCTCGTCAACAACGCCATGCAAAAATACAAGGACCGCACAGCCGTTGTCGGGAAAGAGTCTTCGCTTACCTACGCAGAACTTGATATTCTTTCAAATCGCATCGCCAATTACCTCCACGATAATGGTGTAATTCGCGGCGACCGCGTTGCCGTCCTTGGCGAACGCATCCCGGAAACGATTGCAAGCATTCTTGGCATTCTCAAGGCAGGCGGCGTTTACGTTCCCATCGATGTTTCGTACCCTAAGGAACGCGTAGACTTCATCATGCAAGATGGCAACTGCAAATTCTTGCTGAAAAAATCGTATCTCGAATCCAAGGGAATCTTAAGCTACAGCGAAAAGTCACTCCCGACCATCAACACGCCCAAAGACGAAGCCTATATCATCTACACTTCCGGTAGTACGGGCAAGCCCAAGGGCGTCATCATGCAGCATGGCGCAACCGCAAATACGATTATTGATGTTAACGATCGCCTCATGCTCAACGAAAACGACGCACTCATCGGAATCTCTTCCATTTGCTTCGACCTTTCCGTGTACGACATTTTCGGCGCTCTCAGCAGTGGCGCAAAACTCGCATTAGTGAGCGACGCCCGCGACATGCGCGAAGTCTGCGAAGTTCTCCGTGTGCAGAATGTGACCATCTGGAATTCTGTTCCCGTACTTTTCGACATGGCGATGAAGCACCGCATTTCAACAAATGATTCTAGCAATCTTTCACTCCGCAAGGTTCTCCTTTCGGGCGACCGCATCCCGCTTGATATTTGTACAACATCAAAGAATGCAGGTTGCAAGGCAGACCTTATCAGTCTCGGCGGCGCAACCGAAGCGGCCATTTGGTCCATCATCTACCCGTTCAGCGAAGTGCGCCCAGAATGGGACTGCGTGCCTTACGGCTACCCGATGAAAAATCAGACGTTCTATGTGCTCAATGCAGATTTGAAGCCCTGTCCGCCAGAAGTTCAGGGCGACCTCTACATCGGCGGCGTGGGACTTGCAAAGGGCTACAATAACGATCCCGAAAAGACAAGCAAGGCATTCATCAACCACCCAAAACTTGGCCGCATCTACCGCACCGGCGATTTGGGCAAGCTAAAAACCGAAGGTTTCATCGAATTCCTCGGACGCTCCGATACGCAAATCAAGCTCAACGGATTTCGCATTGAACTCGGTGAAATCGAAGCCGCATTGACGCACACGGGACTTGTCACAAGAGCCGTCGTCGCGCTCAAGGATGTTCCTGGGAACGGCAAGCAAATCATCGCCTACGTCCTTGGAGCAACCGTTGATAACGCCGAAAGCGTACTCCGCGCAGAAATTGCAAAAGTGCTCACGGGTTACATGATTCCTTCGAGAATCATCACGATGGAATCTTTCCCGCTTTCTGCAAACGGCAAGGTTGACAAAAAGCAGCTCCCAATTCCGGAAGCGCCAATCGCATCAACACAAAACGCAACCAACACAACAGCAAGCGAAAACATCTCCGATGAAGAAAAAGCAATGCTTGAACTCTGGCAAAGCGTTTTCGAGAATCCAGGTATCACGCTTGATGACGACTTCTACTCCATAGGCGGTGATTCCATCACCTTGATGAAACTCGTCGACAAGATTGCTCTAGACCTCAAGAAAACCGTAAGCATCGACCAGATTCTCCAAGCTAAAAATATCAAGGAATTCATAACTCTCATCTAGTAGTCAAAAACTCTCCTTAGTAAAAAACTAGCGTCGGGCGCAAAGCCCGGCGCTTTTCGCATTTCGTTCCTTTGCATTCCACATCAATCCTTGCGCATTACATGCCCCGCCACCAAAAAAATATGGCGCGCCTTTCGGCACGCCATACTTGTCTTTCTTCTATGGGAGTCTGGATCAGAAGAGTAGGAGTCTCAAATCCTAAATTAATTAGTCCTGAATCGGAACGATATAGTAAGCCGTTCCCGTCTTAACATCCATTTCCTTTTTGACCTTGCCAGAAGCAATGTCGTAGCGGTAGATGGCACCACCCTTGCTGTCAGCATGGCCAAGCAAAACGCTCTTGCCATCGGCATCCAAGTGGATAGACGGTGCAAACCACGGAATCGTCGGGCTCAAGTCAAGCTTCTTGATGGTCTTCTTGTAGACATCAACGACAACAAAGTACCATTCATAGTTATTGAAGTTCGTCGGGTCTTCAAAGTTACCAAAGAAACCCATGAACTTACCGTCACCCATATAGGTACCGCCAACCATCAAATGATTGTTATTGGTCTTCTTGCCATCATATTCAGTTTCATTCATGCGGAAAATCCAATCCTTGTCAAATTCGGATTCACCCTTCTTAATGCGCACCCAACCTTCCTTATAGCCTTCAACAAAGCCGTAAGAAGCATTGGAATAGAAGTAGACATCGCCCTTTTCATCAACAAAGGAAGCCGTGCCGTTCATATCGTCCATACCACCGACAGCAGAGACCTTGTCGCTATAGACAACCTTCTCGACCTTGTCGGTCTTAGTGTTAATAATGGCAACGGATGCACGCGGGCCAGCAATCATGTTTGTAAAATCAACAAACTGGTTCAAGCAAACATACATCTTGTCTCCGCTAATCACAGCAGAACCCGGAACCGTACTCAAAGCACCGCTTTCTTCATCGATGTAGCTAGAAAGGTCAATATTTGCTGTTTCCTTGAGAGTCGTCGGGTCAAGAGCGGTAATCTTATCACCCAAAGCCTGTTCGACATACATCTTGTTCTTGTCTACAAACTTCATTGCAATGGACTGCGTTCCCGTAAACTTGGCTGTAGCAGCGGCCTTGTCAGCCATCTTACCATCCTTAACTTCGTAACGGGAAAGAGTGCTGTTCATGGCATTGTCAGCGGCAAGTACATAGACAGAGCCGTTGAAATACATGACAGAACCAGAATTCGGGGCTTCAGTAAAATCCTTGACAATCTTGGCCTGGTCATCAGAAAGGGAACCAATTCCAACATACTGGGAAGTTTCCATCATGAAGGAGAATACGTACTTCTGGCCATCGGAATTACCCTGATCATCCGACGATGCATTGGAACCAGAGTCATCGCCGCAGCCAGAAAGCATCAAGCCAAAAGCGGCCATAAGAAAGAGAGACTTATAGGATTTCATTGTTTTTCCTTTTTTTGTTATTGTTAAATATTCTGTTTTGTCACGCCCGCGTGGTTCGGCAGGCTCACCAACCTTAGCGGGCATCTCCTTTAAAGCGAAAATTTTATCTTCGTCGCAAAAGTGCGACCTGGCTTAGATTCTCCGTACTTGTCATAGACAAGTTCATCCGTAAAATTTTTGACTTCAAAACTCCAAGAGAGCTTATTTGCCATAATGGAGTATTCAACACCTAAATCTTGCGAGAACGAACTCGGGATTGTACGATCTTGTTTTGCCGAAACTTTCCAGCCGTAATAATATTCATCCGTATAATTTGCAAACCAATAAAGTTTGAAGAAGTCATCGCGGAAGAACAAATCACCAATATGGAATTCTGCACCAAAATTCATATAGAACGTCGGCGTATTCGGAACAGTAAGACCTTTCGCAATACCAAACGACATATCCGCTTCGCGGCTTTCTGCATCCTGCTTTGTCAAGTTAAACGAGAGCGCAACATATTCGTTCACATCAATCGCAGCGTCAATTTCAAATCCTGAAGTTATTGTACCGACGCTATTATAATACGGGCGCGGAACAGAGGCGTAATTATTCCAATAAATCCGATCTTCCATCAGCAAATAGAACCAGTTGAATTCCAAGTGCATTTTAAGCAAAAGGGGAATCTTGTCCAAATCAAGTTCTGCACCGGCAGTAAAATTATCAGACTTCTCTGGCTTCAAGTTTGGTGCGCATTGTACATAAACGCCATCGCCAAAAATTTCTTCACGCGTCGGGAATCGCAAACTGTGCTGATAGCCACCCTTGAGCGCAAGCGATTCAATAATTTTCACTCGAATGTTTTCACTATAGCCAATATCCTTATTCGTTGCATCATCATCTGTCAGGCGTTTCAACTTACCATCAACATCATCAGCTTTTATGCTATAATAATACGCCTTAATTCCAGCCACATTCTGGATTCGCTTATCCCAGAAATTATTTTCAAGAGAAATCCCTGTCACTACGGAATGGCTATATCCCGGGAATCCCGCATTATTCAGAAGCTGTCCCTTGGCTGCAAGCTTGTCAACCGGATCCTGCGATTCATAGCGGTACAAGCCACTCCATGTCAGAGAATGATTTTCATTGAAAGCGTAATCAACATTCCAAGGCATCGTCAACGTATAATTTTCACGTTCAATGAACGTCGCGCTACCCATAGAAATTTCACCAGAAACGCCCTTTGATTCCTTGAAATTCGTCTTATCCCAGCCGTAATAATACACATGGCTCGTATCAACAACTTGATCCTTAGCGTAATTGAAATTAAGAGACAAACCCGCTGAAAGTCCCTTTACAAAAAGGTCCTTTTTCTCTAAGCCAAGAGAAACGCCATAGCCCCACGCTTCAGCAAAAGCATCCTCAACACGGTGCGCTGTTGACTGAATTTCTTTATTCATACCGCCAAAACTTGCGCCCAACGAAATTCTATCAAACCAGAAATTATTCAAGTTGACAAACGGCGAAATGCTATAGCTGTAATAACGGTCATGTTCACGCGTCACCGTCGTATCCATATACGGCGTAGTAAATTCATAATCGTTATCGGAATAGTTGTAATAAGCCGAAATTCCCGTTTCTACAGTGCGCTGTTTTGCAGAATCGGCCACCCACACGTATTTTGCATCAAGCGATGCCTTATGTGTATTGAAACTTCCGAACGAATAAGAACCTGTAATGGAACTTTCGAACAAGTTCTTCGTCACAACATTGATAACGCCACCCATGCCATCCGTCGCAAAACGTTCTGGCACATAGCTCTTGTAAACTTCAATGCGATCCACCTTGTCAATAGGGATATCATTTATCGAAAGCGAGCCATTCCCATTATCCACAGGCACACCATCGACAAGGACTTTTACGTTCTTGCCTTCCATGCCGCGAATATTGATTTTACTTTCGCCGCCGAGACCGCCCGATTGACGGACTTTCACGCCCGATGAACGGTTTGTCGCTTCGGCAATTGTGGCGCTAGACCCCTGCAATTCCTTTGTATCCAAGACCTTAACAGATTCGGCCTTTGTCTTCGTATCAACAGGAGTAGCTTCCGCTTCGCTTTCATCCTCGACAGACAAGCCATCAAGAACTGTAACATCCGAGGGCTTTGAGGGCTTTTCGCCTACAGCTGCGGGTTCATCAGCAACTGTAGCGGGTTCATCAAAAAATGCATCGTCATAGCTTGTCACTTCATCAGTCTGAGCAAACACGCAAGCAGAACATAACGCAACGGAAAAAGTAATCTTCTTATTCATCTTCAGGAAACCCCAATTCCAACATGGACGAGAAAAAATAAATTAAGCACCTACGATTCTTCTACTCTAAATAGTTTTAAAACAATCCAATTAGACAAAGCTAATTTCTCGTCATTCTGAGTGCAGCGATATAAAACAAGTATGGCGCACCGTTCGGCACGCCATACCCGCTTCTATTGTAGTCTGGGTTTTTCGAAGAAGTCCTAAAGCACCCACAGCGCAATGTGGTAAACGATAAACGCCAAACCAAGCGAAATCGCAAAGTAATAACCCGCAATTGCAAGCATCCACTTAAGGGAATGCGTTTCACGATACGTTGTACCCATTGCAAGTACACAAGGGATATTGAACATGGATGCAAAAATAAACGCAAGAGCTTCAGGAATCGAGACCACGGCACGCATCATTTCGCCAAGATTTGCACCCGCCGCATTACGGGCAACAAGCGAGAACGCATCAGTTGTACTCGAGAAGACCACGCTCATCACGCCAAGCGACGCTTCCTTGCTAAAGATTCCGCCGATATACGAAATAAACAGTTGCCAGCGCATACCGAAAATCTGCGTAAACGGTTCAATCGCATTGCCAATGGTGTAAAGCACGCTATGTTCCACATTTCCATCTTTCGAATACGAAATAAGCCAGAACAAAAGGGACACAAACCAAATGACCGCAATCGCCTTCTTGAAAACCGCCCAGACATTGCGAGCAACCGTCTTGAGCAAAATTTTCCAATGTGGCTTGTGGTACGGCGGGAGTTCCATAATCATGCCCACGCGTTCATTCACCGGCATCAGCTTGTTTCCGAAAAGTTTAGACGAGAGCCAGAACGATGCAAAAATCATCGCTACATAAACCAAGCCAAACAGCGGAGCCGCCGAGCCAAAGAAAACGGAAGCAAGGAAAAGCACTACGGCAACTTTTGAGCCGCACGGGATCGACCACAAAAGCACCATCGCAAACAAGCGCTGCCCTCGTGTATCAAGCACTCGAGTACCGCAAACAGCGCCACCCGTACAAGCAAGCCCCGAAACCAAAGGCATAAAAGCCTTTCCATGGAGACCAAGTTTCGAAAGCCACGAGTCAAACACATACGAAGATCTCGCCAAGTAACCTGAATCTTCCATCAGTCCAAACGTCACAAGAATCGCAAAGACAAAGCCCATCATGGCGACAGTCACGGCAAGCCCGCCTATGATTACGCTATTAAAAAACGACGCAAGTACAGGCCACGAACGAAGCAATTTATTCACAAGTGGTTCTGCAGCGCCTTGGAGTCCAAAGCAGCTTGCAATAATCGGGACTGCAATCATCATGCTCACCGCAAGCGTAAGCACGAGAATAAAGAACGCGACAATTTTACCCCAGATGCGGTGCGTCGCAATTTTATCAAAGCGAGAAAGCTTCATCGACTTTTCTTCGCCTTCAGACGCATCACGGAGAACTTCAGAGACAAAGCGGTACTTCGCTTCACCCGTCAAAAGTCCGCCTTCAGCACCTTCAGCATCAAGAATTTCCTTGATTTCTTTCCAATGTTCCGGCGTCACCGCCGTTTCAACCTCCGAACGCACAAGCGAATCATTTTCCAAAAGCTTTGACGCAACCCAGAATCTTTCGCGATTGTCAAACTTCAGAGGAGCAATCAAATCTTCAAGCTTTTTCAGATTTGCAACACGCGACTTTTCGCCTTCGCGTTCAACAATATCACGAATTTTATCCGACGAAATCGTCGACTTCTTTTCAAGCGCACGATTCAGCGTTTCAAAGAATTTCGGATAGCTGTCCAAATCGGATGCTGTAAAACCTAGCACCGGAATGTTCAAAATCTTTTCAATTTTTTCAACATCAATCTTTTTGCCTTTTTGCTCAGCGACATCCATCATGTTGAGCACAAGCATCACCGGGCTTTTCACGCCTGCAAAATCTGCAAGCATGTAGAGGCTACGTTCCAATTGCGAAGCATCAACGATAATGCAGACAATATCGGCGTAACCATGTTCAATGTATGTACGCGTCACAACTTCTTCGGCAGAGTTTGCCGTAAGCCCATAGCTACCCGGCAAATCAACAACGCGATAAAGTTCTTCGCCCTGCGTGAAAAAGCCTTCCGCCCTTTCCACCGTTTTTCCGGGCCAGTTACCGACATGCTGATGCGAGCCCGTCAATGCATTAAAAAGAGTGGACTTGCCGGAATTCGGCTGTCCCAGCAAAGCAATCGTTCTCATGCCATCTCCACGTCAATCTGCATGCATTCTTTGCGGTTAATCGCAATCATCGTATCGTGCGAATACACAAGAACCGGAGAACGCCCATCATTTTGCAGCACCAAGAACGGACTGCTCGGCGGGAGTCCCATCGAAACCACGCGAGAAATGAAGCGGGAATCCCCGTTAATCTTTTGAATCAAACCCTTTTGATTTTCCTGTAATTCAGACAAACACATTCTTACAAACTCCTTCTATTTAAAACTGTAGCGAATCTTTGTTGCAAAACTTCTACCCGGTTTACTTTCACCAAACTTATCGAACGATTCGCTATCCGTGATGTTATCGACTTCAAAGCTCCAACCCAGTTTATTATCCCAAAGGGAATATTCAACGCCCACATCCTGCGTGAACGAAGCTTTAATTTTACGGCTCTGGCGGGAGCTAATCTTCCAGCCGTAGAAATATTCATCCGTATAATTTGCAGACCACCAGACTTTCAAGAAGTCTTCTTTGCCAAACAAATCGCCAATATGGAATTCCGCAAGATAGTTCATAAAGAATCGCGGAATATTCGGCACAATCGCCTTCTTGGGGACGCCCTGTTTTGCCGTATATTTCATGTTACGCAAATCCTGGAAAGTCCAGTTCGTTCCGAGCAAAACCCATTCATTGACATCCAGCTTTACGTCGCCTTCGTAGCCCCAGACACGAATCGGATTCATGTTAAAGTAAGGCGTAGACATCTGTGCTGAACTCATGTAATGGATTCTATCTTTGTAGTACGAATAAAATACATCACCGTCAAAGCGGAGTCTTGTTACAAACGGCAGTTCCTGCAAATCCACAGAAATTCCAAAGTTGAAATTATCAGCCTGTTCAGGTTTCAACTTTGTCGCCGCACTCACGCGAATACCATCGCCAAAGAGTTCTTCAGGAGTCGGCAAACGTACAGCATGCTGATACGAAGCCTTCACAGAAAGTTGCTTTGCGACCTTGAACATCAAGCTTTCATCGTAACTGAAATCATGGTAATCATTCGATTCTACAGCAGGTTCAATCAGAAGGCTCGTCGGCATATTCGAAATTTCAGCCTTCATGTAATGGAACTTGAAACCGAGAAGATTTTGGAAGCGCGAATCAAAGAAATTATTTTCAAGAGAAAGCCCCGTCGTTATCGAGAAAACTTCTCCCGGAAGCCCCGCTGTGTTAAACTGAGCCTTTTCAGAGCCGTAATCGTCTTCAGGATTTTCCTTGTGGTACTTGACGAGCGTATTCCAATAAATCTTTTGATCCTTAATAAACTCATAATCAAAATTCAGCAAGTTATTGAAATCATACACCTGCACCGTGCGCAATCTCGGAAGTCCCATAGACACGAGTTCGCCCACATTCTTTTGCGCCGTATCGCAACTAAACCAGTTACGACAATGGACTCGGCTCGTATCAATAATTTTATTTTCAGCAAAACCAAACGAGAAATAGTCACCGAAATTCAAGTTTTCCGCAAAGAAATTTTTCTTATCCAATCCAAAAGAAACACCGAAATTATAGCCTTCGGATGTTGCTTCCTTAATGCGACTTTCAACGCCTTGGATTTCCTTATCATAACCACCGAAACCCGCCCCCAACGACACTTGATCAAACCAGGCGTTCATCAAATTTGCAAAAGCCCGCACATTGTAAGAGGTGTAATGATCGTGATCGCGAACAACGCTCGTATCTTCGCCCGTAGAACTTTTCATATACGGCGATGTAAATTCGTAATCGTTATCGGAATGGTTAAAGTAACCGGACACGCCAATTTCAAGGCTTGCAGCACCCGCGATGCTATCGATTAAATGACTTGCTGCAACCGATGCTTTGTGTGTATTGAAACTTGAAAAACTGTAAGAAGCGTCCACAGAATTTGTCGGGCGTTTCTTAGTCACAATGTTAATGGCACCACCCGCGCCGTCTGTAGCAAAACGCGCCGGAATATAGCCCTTATAAACTTCGATATCTGCAATTTGGTCGATGGGAATATCGTCAAGTCCCA
This sequence comes from Fibrobacter sp. UBA4297, assembly GCF_002394865.1. Lineage (NCBI taxonomy): Bacteria > Pseudomonadati > Fibrobacterota > Fibrobacteria > Fibrobacterales > Fibrobacteraceae > Fibrobacter > Fibrobacter sp. UBA4297. The sequence goes on from NZ_DGUZ01000021.1 coordinate 304,315, forward strand.
AATTTCCTTGCGTTTCGACAGGAACGCCGTTGACAAGCACCTTGATGTTCTTGCCTTCCATGCCGCGAATATTGATTTTGCCTTCGCCGCCCATGCCGCCAGACTTACGCACTTTCACGCCAGACGCAGAATTAATCGCCTTAGAAACGCTCTTGCTCGTATTCTGCAATTCGGCGGCATCAATCGTAGAGACTGTTTCTACCTGTTTTGCAATGGCAGCCTGTTCCGCTTCGGATTCCGTTTCAACCGAGAGTAAATCCAGCTTCGTCACATCTTCGGAACTTGCGGAACCGCCCGCAGCATTTACTTCAGAAGCGCCACCATTGGAAGCATCAGTCGCATTGCTTTCCGCGACGGGTTCATCAAAATCTTCGAACGAAGTAACTTCGTCATCCTGCGCATAAGCAGAAACAACGGCAAATGCCGCAAAAGCGGCAAAAACAATATTTTTCATTTTACGCAAATTCATATTCTACACGAATCGTCATTCTGAGCCTATAAAGGCGATATACGACACTAGCTACTTAAGTGGCTTAGTGGAGTTATGCCCTTTGGGTAAGAATCCAGGGCATTACTCTCAACTTTAAAATGCACTGGATGAGGGCTATAAGCCTCTTCTCATTGACTCGGTCATGTCCATGCAAGCATGTCCACGACACTCGTCTTTAGAGAAGTCTTCGTTTCACTCAGGATGACGTAGAGGGTTTACTTCAGCGGCACAATCCACATCGGGATTTGTTCGGCTTCAGCAATTTTCTTAGCCTTATCCGTCTTCGGATCATAGCGGAAGTATGCATTGCCATCTTCTTCAGTAGAGACCGCAAAGATCACGTTGCCATCATCTTCCACATACTTGCCATAGCTTGCCCAGCTCGAAGAATAACCAATCGGCAAAGCCTTGATTTTCTTGTTGGCAAGGTCAACCTGCACCGGCTTGCAAGTGTTATTGTGATAGCTATCCATATCCGTCCAGGTCTGCTGCAAATCGACCATCACGTTCAAGAAAGCATAGACATAGCCATCTTCCGACGGATACGTTGCCGGAGAGAGATACTTGAAGTTGCCCTTTTCCGTAAGGTTCTTAATGCCAACTTCTTCGCTGACCTTCCAAACGTACTTTTCGTCGAACTTGGTTTCACCCACCTTAATACGGAGGAACCCGTCAATTTGGCCAGGAGCATACCCCCACGAAGCGTTACTATAGCAGTAAATGTATCCGTCAGAAACGATGAAAGCCTGGTTCTGGGAGTCATCCAAGGAACCCACGGCAGCGATGCGATCATCCTTAGCGACGGCGAGCACCGAGTCCTTCTTGACGTCAATAATGGCGACCTGAGCTTCATCACCCGTAGCATAGTCGCTCACGTTTTGCAAAAGGCCCACATAAAGGCGTCCGTCAACAATCACGCCAGTTCCCGGGCTCACCACGAGAGCGTCCTTATTCTTGTACTTTGAAAGATCAATCGCGCCCGTTTTCTTCATGGTTTTCGGGTTGATGATAATCAAGGAATCGAGCATGCCGCCCAAATAAGCCTTTTCCTCGTTGACAAAATAAATATGATTAGCCCAAACCCCAGCAAGCGTAAGCGTTGCCGTTACCTTACCAAGCTTATTGTTTTCAGCCAAGCTGTAGCGGGAAATGGAACCAACATCCAAATCGGCAACGAACAAAGAATTATCATAATACACAACGCCTGCACGCGTACCAACTTCAACAAAGTCCTTGCCCAAATCATCCGTGTGGTCCAAAGACATCGTGCCGATAAACATCGTTTCACCAGTCGAAATGGATGTTGCAAATTCGCGCTTGTAATCATCCGAATCAGAGTTTGCGTTGTTCGAAGAATCGCTACCGCATGCTGCAAAAAGGCTCGCAGCAAAAGTAACTGCAATAAGTTTTTTGTTCATTCATGACTCCTAGTGTTATACACCTTTTAAGTTTCGCCCGCATTTTAGAAATCCCCAAAGACGGCCTCAACTCCAAATGGACCCAAACCAATCCAAAAAGTTAGTTATAGCTAATATAACCTTTAAAACAAGACCTCAATAAATTAAAATTGGTGCGAAAAACAAACAGAAGGTAACTATGAGTGTTTTCAAAAGACTAACACCTTATATGCAATCGCGAAAAATTTTATATCCGTTTGCACTTTTATTTTCATCATTGAGCTCCATCGCAGGCATAGCGCCCTTTATATATGTATGGCTCATCGTCCGTGAATTATTCGCTGACACAGGTAATATTTCATACGACATGGTCAAGCATTACGCATTGATGGCCGTCATTTTCTCTGTCATAAGCATCGTGCTTTACTTTTCCGCACTCGTTTGTTCGCACTTAGTCGCCTTCCGCATCGAAGGCAACATCCGCAGAATCACCATGAAAAAATTGCTCAAGCTCCCGCTTGGCTTTTTCGACAAGAACCCTACTGGACGCATCCGCAAAATCATTGACGACAACGCAGCCGTCACACACACCTTCATGGCGCACGAGCTTCCGGATTTGGCAGGAACCATCGTTGTTCCCATCGCCTCGCTCGTATTGATGTTCATTTTCGATTGGCGTCTTGGCATCGTATCCCTCGTCCCAATTGCCTATGCCATCATCACGCTCGGTTCCAAGATGAACAAGAGCAAGGACTTTATGCAAAAATACATGAAGTCGCTCGAAGACATGAACATCGAAGCCGTTGAATATGTGCGCGGCATTCCCGTCGTGAAAGTTTTCCAGCAAACGATTTTCTCGTTCAAGAATTTTTATAAGACAATTGATGATTACCATCAGATGGTCACTGCATATTCTAGCAGTTGGAAGTTCATCATGTGCTCTTACACAACGCTCATCAACGGTGTCGCATTGCTCCTCGTTCCGACAGCCATCCTCATCATCTCGCATTCTGGCAACATCGCCGCCACCATCATTGACTTGATGCTCTATATTCTTGTAACACCGGTCTTTTCGCAGTGCATCATGCGCAGCATGTACTTGAGCCAAGCCGTAAACCAGGCAAAACTAGCCATCGGTAGCATTGAATCGTTGACAGATTACCCGGAACTTGCTACACCGACAAACCCGCAAACAGTCAAGCATTTCGATATTGAATTCAAGAATGTCAAGTTCACCTACCCCGGCACAGAAAATGAAGTCCTTCACGACATTTCATTCAAAATAAAGGAAGGCGAAACAGTCGCGCTCGTCGGCGCATCTGGCGGCGGCAAGAGCACCATCGCAAAGCTCGTCCCGAGATTTTTCGATGCCAACGATGGTGAAATTTTAATCGGCGGCGCGCCCATCAAGGAAATACCCCAAGAAGTCCTCATGAAAAACACATCATTCGTTTTCCAGAATACTCGACTCTTCAAGAAGAGTATTTTGGAAAACGTCCGTTACGGAACTCCTGAGGCATCCATTGAAAGCGTCAACAAGGCACTCGATCTCGCCCAATGCCGCGAAATCATTGACCGCCTGCCCGAAGGCATCAACACCGTCATCGGCAGCAAGGGTACATACCTCTCCGGCGGAGAACAGCAGAGAATCGTCCTTGCCCGCGCCATTCTCAAGAATGCACCGATCGTCGTTCTTGATGAAGCGACCGCATTTGCAGACCCCGAAAACGAAAGCCTTATCCAGCAAGCACTGCAAACGCTTTCGAAGGGCAAAACAGTCTTGATGATTGCACACAGACTCACAAGCATCGTGAATGCCGACCAGATTCTCGTAGTACAAGGCGGCCGCATCGTGGAACGCGGCACGCACAAGGAACTCGTTGAAAAAGGCGGCATATTCGCCAAGATGTGGCAAGATTATCAGCAGTCCGTCAGCTGGACTATCGGAGGCAAGAATGTATAATTGGATCAAAAATCGCTTTGTCCTCTCTGATGAAGGTACAAAAACATTTATCAAAGGCGTATTTTGGACAACGTGGCATTACCTTTCGTTAATGCTCCCACTTTCGTTCGTATTCCTGTTCCTCAAGGAATTCATGGCGAAAATGCAAGATCCATCTGCCGAACCGCATAATTTTTGGGTTTACATAGCAATTGCTGTCGTCATTTATTTTGTCATGTACTTCATCTACGCACTTTCTTACGACAGTACATACGAATCAGTCTATTCGGAATGTAAAAAACGTCGCATCACGCTCGCCGAAAAGTTGCGCAAGCTTCCGCTCGCTTTCTTTGGCAAAAAGGACCTTTCCGACTTGACATCGACTATCATGAACGACGTGAACGCCCTTGAAATGATTTTCGCACACGCCGTCCCGGAAATATTTGCCGTCGGAGCAATGCTCATCATCTGCGCTATCGCACTCATCATTTACAATCCGGTGATGGCTGCTGCACTTTTGTGGGTAGCACCATTTGCAGGATTGCTCATTTACCTCTCCCGCAAATTACAGTTCAAAAACTTCAAGCATACCTACAATGCGGCCCGCGTCATTACCGAAGACATTCAGGAAAGCCTTGAAAATATTCAAGAAATCAAGTCCTACTGCGAAGAAGACAGCGTCTGCAAAGCATTGGATGATCACTCCAAATTCTATGAACATTCCCAGATTAAAGGCGAATTCATGTCTGGTGTCATCTTGAACGGCGCACAAATCTTCCTGAAGCTCGGACTTGCCTCTGTCCTCATTTTCGGTTCTATTCTCCTTGCACAAGACAAATTAAGCGTATTTGATTACCTCGTGTACATCGTCTGCGCATCGACGATTTACAGTCCCATTTATCTCGTTCTAAACAACATGACGGAACTATTCTACTTGGATGTCCGCCTCAAGCGATTCAAGGAGATGGACGATATGGAAGTCCAGCGCGGTTCCACAAAGTTTGAGCCCGCTGATTACGACATTGAATTCAAGAACGTCGATTTCTACTACAACAAAGAAAAGCAAGTTTTGAAGAAGGCTTCGTTCACCGCCAAGCAAGGCGAAATCACCGCACTCGTGGGCCCCTCTGGCAGCGGAAAGACAACAGCCGCAAAGCTCGCCGCCCGCTTCTGGGACATTCAGGGTGGTACCATCACGCTCGGCGGCCAGGACATTTCAAGAATCGATCCTGAAACGCTCCTCAAGAATTTCTCAATCGTCTTCCAGGATGTCGTACTCTTCAACACCTCCATCCGCGACAACATCCGCATCGGTAAACGCGACGCCACAGACGAAGAAATTCTGCGAGCTGCAAAACTTGCAAACTGCGATGACTTTGTCCAAAAGCTCCCGCAAGGCTACGACACCGTCATCGGCGAAAACGGTGACACGCTCTCCGGCGGCGAACGCCAACGCATTTCTATCGCCCGCGCCATCCTCAAGGACGCCCCTATCGTGCTCCTTGACGAAGCCACCGCAAGCCTCGACGTCGAAAACGAATCCAAGATTCAACAGAGCATTTCGAAACTCGTACAGAACAAGACCGTCATCATCATCGCCCACCGCATGCGCACCATCGCCAATGCAGACAAGGTCGTGGTGTTGCAAAACGGTCAAGTTGTCGAAACCGGCTCCCCCGCAGAACTCAAAGCGAAAGGCGGCCTCTTCGGCAAAATGCTCAAGCTCCAAGAAGTGAATTAAGACTCATTCAAAAACCACCTACAAAATTGCCCCGGAGAAATCCGGGGCAATTTTCTTAACATATTCTTGTCATTCCCGCCTCCGAGCGGGAATCTCCATTTTTGTTCAGCGCCCTCAATCAAATGTATTGCTTTTGTACGGACAAATATGTATATTGAATAACATGAACAAGACTGCAAATTTATACGCCCGCATAGAGCCTGATGTCAAAGAACAAGCCGAAAACATCCTGGAAACTCTCGGTATATCCGTTTCCAGCGCCATCAACATGTTCTATAAGCAGATTATTCTGCAACAGGGAATTCCCTTTGATGTGAAGCTGCCTAAAGCTCCCGAAAATGCCGCTAAATGGTCAAAAGAGCGCCTCGACACGGAACTCGAAAAAGGATACAATGACATGCTGAAAGGTCGCACCCGCCCTGCAGCGATGGTCCTTTCCGATGTCAAGAAGAATCACAAGATATGAATTTATAGAAGCGAAATAGTCTTCATTTCCCGCACTCCACATACGCCAAATCAATCCGCCCCTTAATAACGCAATTTTCCGTTATCGTCCAGCCATTCCCTTTTAAGAAAGACTTGTATTCGTCTTCCGTCCATTCGTGCGCAAAGCGGACACCGACAAGACTCAAAAGCTTTTGCCACAAGTTTCTTTTGCCGTCAGCAGGGAATATAAAGTTCGGAGCAATCAGCACTCCGTCATCTTTCAAGACGCGGCGGATTTCCGCAAGCGCCTTCGAGGGCTCCGGGATAATGTGGAGAGCATTCGCAATCACGACCACATCAAAAGCGTTGTCCATAAAGCGTAACGAAGTCACATCGCAAATTCATAAACCGGCGCAAAGACATTCCAAATGTTCTTACTCATATTTTTCTCCTAAAAAACGCACTTCCCTCTTGACAAGGAAAGTGCGCCAACCGATTAAAACAAAATCTAGTTATTAAAAGTTCTGTGCAACAACTATTTGCTTCCGCAAAACGGCACCATCCAAGAATTCAAACATCGTGCGGTAAGCGTTATCGCGAACTTCCTTACGCGAGAGGAACAAGTCATGCAAGCCGTCCGTAATCGTCACGGTCGTGACATCGTTACCCAATTTCGGAGCCCACTTTTCAAGGAGATTCACATCGAGCATGCAGTCGCAACGCATGTAGTCGTCATCCCACTTGACCGTATTTACCGTGCAGCCGCTACGCATCATGAGAACAGGAGCCTTGATTTGCATTCCCGCATGGATCCACTTGATGCCGCGAGTTGTCGCACGGAGGTAGCCAAAATACTGTTGCGGCCATTCATCACTTTTCAATTCACGATTGAATTCCCACTCGCCTTTTTCACTTTTCAGAAGAGAAATGTTGTACTTAGGGGCTTCCTGTTTCGGAGCGGGTGCATCGGGCAACAACAGCGCAATATCCGAGAACACAGGGAAAGCCACGTTGCGGACAAACCAGCTATTTTTATAATCTAGGAACGGGCTATTCAAAACGAGAGCCGCAAAATCTTCGCTATTGCGTTCATTCAGGTAATTCGGCGTAATCAGCCCACCCTGCGAATGGCCGAGAATGACAAACGGCAATTTCGCATTCGAGCCTTTCGACGCAATCCTCTTGCTAAGCGCAATAGCCGCATCCAATTCCGCATAGTATTCCTTAACACTTCGCATATCCGAACGCGGCTCACCTTCGCTATACGAACGACCATTGTAATGCAAGTCAATTGCAAAGAACGCAAAACCCGCAGAATCCGATTTTTCCGCAAGTTCTTCCTGGAAGAAGTAATCATTATAACCATGCACATACAAGATAATTCCACGCGGACTAGAAGCCTGCGCCACAGCACGCGGAGAACTTCCGTAAGGATATTCAATCAGCGTTGCATGGAAATCTTTGTCATACGGTTTCACATCAATCGGGTAAACCTGATAGGGTTCGCCAAGTTCTGGGTCCACCGTTTTCAACGGCAAAGCGTTATCAATAATAGTCTGTAGCGTAGTTGCCGTGAGAGGCTTACTATATGCCTCGTCGCGCTTCTTTTCCTTGCAGGCAGCAAGGCATGCATTTGCAGAAGTTGTAAAACAGAATACGGCCGCAACCGTAACGAGAAATGTCTTTTTCATGCTCACATGATAACAAAACATTTATACTATAACTACTCCAATTAGGCTATAAAAAATCCATTTGAAACCCGCGCATTGTTAGTTTTGTCTAATTTCAAAATTAAAGCCACCACAACATCCCCACGAAAAGCTATATTTAAAACATGAACAAAAATGCCATCGCGATTATCTACGCTATCGCAGCAGCAGCATTTTACGCATTGAACGTTCCCTGTTCCAAAATGTTGCTTACACAAATTTCACCCATTTTTCTAGCAGGATTACTTTATATCGGAGCAGGCCTCGGCATCGGCATTCTTTATTTACTTCACTTCAAGCACGAGCCTCAATCAGAAAGACTCGGCAAAAAGGATTTGCCCTATACCTTGGGAATGATTCTACTCGATATCATCGCCCCCATTTTGCTCATGTTCGGCGTAAAATACGGAACGTCGGGCAATGCCTCTCTACTAGGGAATTTCGAAATTGTAGCCACAACGCTAATAGCTCTTTTCATCTTTAAAGAAAAAGTTTCTCTGCGCTTATGGTTTGCTATTTTATTTGTAACGATATCTAGTTTCATTCTCTCTTTTGAAAATGATGAAGGTTTCAAATTTTCAGTAGGTTCCATCTTTGTTCTCGGAGCGACAATCTGCTGGGGTCTAGAAAACAACTGCACCAAAAAAATTTCAGACAAAAGCACATATCAAATTGTAACCATAAAAGGACTTTGTTCAGGAATCGGTTCAATAATCGTTTCCGTAGCAACAAACGAAACCAACGTTGTTGCCAAGTACATTCCATTGGCGCTATTGCTTGGTTTCATAGCCTACGGCTTGAGCATTTTCACATACATCCGCGCACAAAAATATTTGGGAGCGGCAAAGACTAGCGCATTTTATGCCATAGCGCCATTTATCGGCGTCCTATTTTCCATAGTTCTTTTGAACGAAGAAATCACAACACAATACATCGTAGCGCTATTGATTATGATTGCAGGAACTGCCTTCGTCATTTACGACACGTTAATTCGTGAGCATTCACACTTGCACAAGCATATTTTCACGCACACGCACAATGGGATATCCCATACGCACACCATTGAGCACTCTCACTTGCATAGCCACTTTTTTTCAAGCGCAAAACACGGCCATCATCACAACGTCAAAGATTTAGAAAAACTCGCAAACGATTTACACGCATAATATTATCTTATAACGCATGAATCAAGCTTTTATTCCGATTATCCAAGGCCTCACCATCCCATTTTTAGGGACGGTTCTCGGCGCAGCCTGCGTATTCTTTATCCACGGGCAAATGAAGCAGAACCTCAAGCGCGGACTTTTAGCATTTGCGGCAGGAGTCATGGTAGCGGCATCCGTCTGGAGCCTGCTCCTCCCGGCTATCGAAGCTAGCGAGCATTTGGGTAAATTAGCATTCGCACCCGCCGCAGTGGGGTTCTGGGCAGGTATTTTATTCCTGTTCATTTTGGATAAAATCACACCTCATTTGCATTTGGGCAGTCAAACTCCTGAAGGACCAAGAGCAAAACTCAAACGCACCACAATGCTCACGCTCGCCGTGACGCTCCACAATTTACCCGAAGGCATGGCTGTCGGCATCGTTTTCGCAGGGTGGCTTTCCGGGAACGTCGCCATCACGCTCTCGGCCGCATTCGCGCTTTCCATCGGTATCGCGATACAAAACTTCCCTGAAGGAGCAGTCGTTTCTCTCCCGCTAAAAGCCGAAGGCGCAACGCGCAAAAAGGCATTCGCACTTGGGGCGCTCTCCGGAGCTGTCGAACCCATCGGTGCATTGATTACCTTAATCGCCGCCGAAATTCTTTCGCCGTTCATGCCCTACCTGCTCTCGTTTGCGGCAGGCGCAATGATTTACGTTGTCGTCGAAGAAATGCTCCCCGAAGTGAGCGAAGGCGACCACTTTGACGCAGGCACAATTCTCTTCACCGTCGGCTTCACGCTCATGATGGCACTCGACAGCGCGCTTTAAAATCAAGCAAACAATTCTTTTATCGAAATAACCTTGTAATTGCCCAGATTTTTTATTTTCTTCTTGACTCCAGCCGTGACGCCCTTTCTGGAAAAAATCCAAAAATACAAATTGTCGCGTTTAATACACGGTGCGCACGCCTGCAAGTCAGAAAGTTCAGTCTCATCAAACGCCTTTTCAGTGTATTTACATTCGCAAAGAATGGCATTATTCTCATCTTGGGCAACAATGTCTATTTCCTCTTGACGTTTCGCAAGAGGGTTATTACCCCACCAGCGTCCAACTTGTTCAGCAAAGAACGGAAGCTCGCCATTATAGGATTTTTCCATAATAAACTGCGAGCACACTCTTTCAAATCGATGCCCAATATATCCATTTAAGCTTTCAGTTGTAAACTCTCTATCGTAATAAATTTCAGGTGAAATAAGCCCATTCAACATATTCAAATGTTTATAAATAAACCTGAAATAAAAAGCAAAGTAGTTATCGTCAATGGAATAAAGCGTATTGCGAGCCTTGCCTTTTTCGCCAACAGGGATTTCTGTTTTGATAAATCCCAAATTTTGAAGGACGTTCAGGTATTTTGCAATCTTCGCCCCATCTTCTCCAACCTTCATCTTTATATCATTAAGCGTCGAAGCACCAGAATTGATAGCAAGCAGAATATTCTTATAAAAAAGCGTTTCTTTGAGTTCCATGCGAAGCAACGTATCAATTTCATTGTATAAGTAGCCCGTTGTAGAAAGGCAATTTTTGATGACGTTCTCGCGAATAGAAACGGAATCGTCAAAAAGAGAAAGGTATAGAGGAATACCGCCAAGAATTGAATAAACCGTTAGGACTTCTTCGTCACTATATTTGGGGAAAAATTCTTTAGATTCTTTATATGAAAATGGTTGCAATTTCAAATCGGCAGTCTTGCGACCATATAAAGGTTTGGTCGAATCATCAAACAAGTCCTCAATAACAGAAACTTCAGAACCGCACAAAATAAAAAAAATGTTCTTTTTTTTCAGAATTCGGTCAATAGCATTCTGCAGCCCCGAATCGTATACAGGATTTGAATTGTACAAATAAGTAAACTCGTCAATAATGATATTCACACGTTTAGAAAAAGCGGCACCATCGATGAACGAGTAGACATCCTGCCAAGTCTCAAGTGAATTCAAAAAATCGCCAGCATTTAAGACCCGCTTCAATTCCGTACAAAAATTACGAACATTATTGGCTTCGCTCCCTTTGTCAGCAGTAAAGAACACAGTATCCTTTTCATGAAGCGAGGCAAAGTGAGCCAAAAGAAAACTCTTGCCCACACGCCTACGACCATGCATGATTAGCATTTCAAATTTCTTAGACCGATAAAGATCTTCAAGAAGCTTTAATTCTCTTTTACGTCCGACAAACATATTATTTACTCCAAAGTTATTAACTTTAAAGTTATTTACTCTAGAGTTAATATAAAAATTTTATTTTAGAAAGTCAATAGACCTATCCAAAAGCGCTTTTTTTGCAAAAAAAATCGCTACAGTTCAATATAGTGCGGGATAATATCTTCGTAGTTTCCGTCCTTGAGCAGGAATCCCTTGGGAATCACGCCTAGCTGCGTAAAGCCAAGTTTTTTGTACAACTTCAGTGCTGACGTATTCGTCGCGACAACCGCGTTGAACTGCAAAATCCTGAAGCCGATTTCCTTTGCCTTCGCGAGGCAATCTTTCATGAGAAATTCACCGATGTGCTGACCGCGCTTGTTCTTCTTCACCGCATAGCTCGCATTCGAAATGTGCCCGCAGCGCCCGACATTGTTCGGGTGGAGAATGTATAGCCCCACAACCTCGCCGGAGTCCGTATCAACAGCGATGCCCGTGAACGACTGCGACTTGAAAAAGGCGTCGCCCGTTTGCGAATTCAGCAATTCCGTTTGCGGGAACGCAACCCCGTCTTCGACAATGTCGTTCCAGATTGCAATCGCGTCGTTGATATACTTTGTACTGTATCCTTCAATCCTAAGCATGAGAATAATCCACTAATTTCTTTTTATTCCCCCAGCACGTGCCGGAGCGTATCAAGGAAAAGTTCGCCCGCCCGCGTGAACTGCTGGCCCCGCCGCCAAATGATGTACATGTTGGTGGTGAGCTCGGGCATGAGCGGCCTGAAACACAAGCGCGAAGTGCGGCTCGTATCCACCAGGCCGTCGAAAGTGAGCAGGTAGCCCGTGCCCTCTTTGGCAAGCACTGAACCGTTGTACGAAAGATCGAGCCCCACAATCACGTTCAGCTTCGAAATATCGTCGCCGAACCATTTCGGCAAATCCGCCACCATCGCCTGGCGCGACGCCAACAGCGGCTTGTCGAGCAAGTCCTTCGGCTCGATGAAATCTCGCTTGGCCAAAGGGTCGTCGCGACGCATCACCACGCCCCAGCGGTCCACCGAACGCACCGCAAGGCAGTTGTACTTTTCCAAATCGACGTTGTCTACAACCACCGCGAAATCGAAAATGCCCTTGTCCAGCTTTTCCAGGGCGCGCTCGCTGTCGCCCGAATATAAGTTGTACTTAATCTTCGGATAGTCGTCCCGGAGAATCCCGATGCACTTCGAAAGAAAGCTCACGTTCCGCGATTCCGCGCAGGCAATGGCAATTTCACCCACCACCTCGTCTTCCTTCAGCGACTTGAAATCCTGCACCGTCCTGTCCGCCATCGAAAGGATGTCCTCCGCACGCTCCCGCAAGAGTTCCCCCGCAGGTGTGAGCCGAATCGCGTAATTCGTGCGCTCGAAAAGCTTTTCGCCCAGTTCCTCCTCCAACTCCTTGAGCTGGCGACTCACCGTCGGCTGCGTCACGCAAAGATTATCCGCCGCGCGCGAGACATTCCCCAACCGCGCCGCCTCCAAAAAATACCGCAAAACTCGAAGTTCCATACCCGAAAACTAATAAAATTCAAGCCCCGCAGGTATGAAATTGCAAAAATAATGCCCGGAAGGAATAACTGATTACAATCCCAAAATCCTCAGATAGTCCATCCGGCTATTCAAAATTCGAATGACAAAAACTTTATCACGTTCGTTCCGGTAAAAGACCAAATACCCGCTGACAGAAAGGCAACGATACTTCGTCAAGCTATTTACCTTACCTCTTGACGAAGGGCCGATCTCGGGGAAGACGGCTAAGTCGTCAATGGCATCAAGAATTTCAATGAGTTTTTCGTTCGCCGCCTTGGGACTTTCCAGCTCGGTTTCGATATAAGCTTTGATGCCGTCTAAATCTTCGACGGCTTTTGGCGAAAATACGATGGAGGGCATCTAGACCTCGTATTTTTTCCGCACATCAGCGGCGGAAAGCCATCGTCCCTGTTCGGCGGAGCGTTCGCCTTCGACAAGAGCCTTCTGTAACTTCAGTTCGGCGACCATGCGTTCGTATTCCTTGATGTCTATTACAACGTAACAACCGCGACCGTTCTTGGTCAAAAAGACTGGAGAATCTTCGGTCACGTTCTGAAGAACTTCGTTATAATTGCGCAAATCAGAAACTGGCAAAATACAGGGCATGGGGAACCTCCTTTCCTAAAATACAAAATTTTAAGAATAATTGCAAGTAAAATTCAACGAAGTACGCGCGGTATTGTGAGTTTTCCGCCTTAAATCTATGCCTAATAAGCATATCTAGTTATGAAAACAAAGTATTTGCAATATCTGAAAAATGAAGGTATATTTGAACATGTAAAGACTTCAACCGAGAGGAACCTATGAAAAAAGTATTGGTCTTGTCCAGCAGCTTGCGCAAGGGAAGCAATTCCGAAACCCTGGCGCAGGAGTTCGCGAAAGGTGCCGCCGAGGCGGGCAACAAGGTGGAATTCGAGTCGCTGCGCGGCAAGAAGATCGGTTTCTGCATGGGCTGCCTCGCTTGCCAGAAGAAGGGCAAATGCGTCATCAAGGACGACGCGCCTGCCATCACCAAGAAGATGGAATCGGCTGATGTCATCGTGTTCGCGACACCGATTTACTATTACGAGATGAGCGGCCAGCTCAAGACGATGCTCGACCGCGCGAATTCCCTCTATTCTAGCGATTACAAGTTCCGCGAAATTTACCTGCTCACATCTGCCGCCGACACCGACGCGAAGGCCATGAACATCGCAAAGCGCGGCATTGGCGGGTGGATAGCCTGCTTTGACGGCGTGAAGCTCAAGGGCTCCCTCTGCGCCACGGGTGCCGAAAGCGCAGGCGATGTCAAGAAGAATTCCGCGCTCCTGAAAAAGGCGTTCACCATGGGAAAGAAAGTTTAATAAAGGGTGATCAACTATGAAAAAAAGGTATTCCTCATGAAGCAAGTTTTTGACACTGCCGACCTGAAATGGACTCGCGAACCTGCAACTTACAAAGTTGGCGAGGATGAAATTTGCATCGTGACTGATCCGCATACGGATCTCTGGCAAAGAACTTATTACCGTTTTCGCAACGACAATGCGCCGGTTCTTCAGATTGAAACGGAGGAAAAATTTTTCTCGTTTGTCGTGAAAACAGATTTTTCTGGAAGCCATCATCGCTTCGATCAGTGCGGAATCGCTATGTATCTTGATTCTGAAAATTGGCTGAAAGCATCTGTTGAATACGAAAATGAAAAATTCCAGCATCTTGGTTCGGTTGTAACCAACCACGGTTATTCCGACTGGGCTACGACTGCTATCAGTGCCGAAATTAAAACGATGTGGTTCCGCTTTAGCCGTCGAGAAAGTGACTATTGCGTAGAATGCTCGCAAGATGGAAAAAACTTCACGCAAATGCGCATTTGCCACATGTGGGAAGGTGCTGGAAAAATCCGCTTTGGTATTTACGCTTGTAGCCCTGAAGATTCCTCGTTCTTGGCAAAATTTTCAGACTTTGCATTGACGGAATGCCTGTGGAAAGCTCACGACGGCCAGCAACCTGATTGAATTTGTTTATTAAATATCCATGCCTAAAAAGCATAACAAACCATAGTAAATAAGCAATTGCTATTGTACAGGGAATAAATAATATTAAAAACGTAAAGGGAGATGCCCGCTCGGAGACGGGCATGACAAATTAAGTCGAAATTTTTATTAGGAGATAAATCATGAAATCCAGATTCTTAAAAGCGGCGCTCGCCGTGGTTTCCGCATGCACCCTGATGGCATGCTCCCCCGAAAAAGCCCCTTCGACTGGTTCGACAGGCTCACCAACCTTATCAGGGACCTTGTCGGCAACAAAGCAGGCAACAGAAACAGCCTCCGCGGCACAACAGACAAAGGACGAAAATATGAACAAGCTCACGCTCACCGCCGAATGGGACAAGGTTTTCCCCAAGAGCGACAAGGTCGAACATTCCAAGGTCACTTTCAAGAACCATTTTGGCATTGAACTCGCCGCAGACATGTTCGTGCCCAAGGACACGAGCCTCAAGGTGAACGGCAAGTTCCCGGCGATTGCAGTCTCTGGCCCGTTCGGCGCCGTCAAGGAACAGTCCAGCGGCCTTTACGCCCAGCAGATGGCGGAACGCGGATTCCTGACCATCGCGTTCGACCCGAGCTTCACCGGCGAATCGGGCGGCGAACCGCGCTACATGAACAGCCCGGACATCAACACCGAAGACTTCATGGCGTCCGTGGACTTTCTCTCGACCCGCGACAACGTTGACCCGGAACGCATCGGCATCATCGGCATTTGCGGCTGGGGCGGCATGGCGATTAACGCCGCCGGCATCGATACCCGCGTCAAGGCGACGGTTGCCTCGACCATGTACGACATGAGCCGCGTGACCGCAAACGGCTACTTCGATTCCGCAAACAACGCCGATGCCCGTAACGAGGCCCGCAAGGCTCTGATGGCCCAGCGCACCAAGGACTTCAAGAACGGCACGTACGACCTGGCCGGCGGTGTCATTGACCCGCTCCCGAACGACGCTCCTTACTTTGTCAAGGATTACTACGCCTACTACAAGACCCCGCGTGGCTACCACAAGCGCTCCCTCAACAGCAACAAGGGCTGGGCCGCCTCCGCAGGCACCTCGCTCATGAACACCAAGCTCCTCGCATATGCCAACGAAATCCGTAACCCGGTGCTCATCATCCACGGCGAAAAGGCCCACAGCCGCTACTTCGGCGAAGGCGCATTCGAAAAGATGACCGGCAAGAAGGCGAACGTCCCCGCAAAACTCGACGCCACCAAGAACTGGAGCAAAACCGTCGGCAACAAGGAACTCCTCGTTATCCCCGGAGCCTCCCACGTGGACCTCTACGACAACCTGGAAAAAATTCCCTTCGAAAAGCTGAACGAATTCTTCAAGACAAACTTGAAGTAAAAGAAAACCATCAAACTGCGACAATTATCGCTGCTGTCCAAGGTCACAAATGTGACCTTGGTTGCTTTTTCACGCCAGCGTATAGCTTTTATCCAGCAATTTCTTGATTTCGGTTAGCGGCACCGTTCCGTCAAGGATGACCGTTACCCAGCTTTTCTTGTTCATGTGGTATGCGGGGAGGTAGCCGGGCTTTTTCAGGAGCTCCGGCAATTCTTTCGGGACTATCTTGAAGTTTGCCACTTCGATAATCTCGTCGCCCTTGAGGCCAACTTTTGATTTTTCGACAGTCCCCAATAGGCAATACCATTTCTTGTTTTCGTGCTTGCGGATGGCGGCGAATTGCGGAAACCGTTCCCACAGATATTCGGGCTTGTCTCCGTATTTTTGCTCCGCGTAGCCAATCAGGTCGTTCGCTGATTTCCTTTTAAAAATCTGCGCCTCAAAACATTCGTTGATGAATTTATCCGTAATAGCGAAGACTTCTTTGCGGATGCGGCCCACGAGAGCGCCCTGCACTGACAGCACCGAAAACAGTAGGTATTCTTCGCCGGAATCGTTATCGAACACCTTGACTGAAACCTTCTTCCCCCGTCCCACTCTGATTTCAAGACGGAATTGCCCGCCAAGTATTTCGCGGACGAGCGCATAGTTAGACCCTTCCTTCGTGAACCCGAAAGGAACGAGTTTCTTGACAAGAAGTTTCTTGCCGTTGAATTGTTCTTCGATGCTTGTCACGATCAAAAAGATAGATAAAATCCTTGCCAACGGAAAAATTTTTTCCTAAATTCGCTTGCGAAATCAACGTGTAGCGGTCCCGCATAAGTCCAGTTGTATGGCTTTGCGGGCTTTTTTTATGGCGATTCCGTGCGGTTTCGCCAAGAGGAATTTATGAGCGGAAAACAGAAATTCACTTTCCTTATGCTGTTGCTTGGGCTGCTTTCGGCGTTTGGTCCCTTCGTGACGGACCTTTACTTGCCGGCCCTCCCGAGCCTTGCCGATTACTTTGCGGCAAGCCCCTCGATGGCACAGCTTAGCCTCACCATGAGCATGCTCGGACTTTCGGTGGGGCAACTCTTTGTAGGCCCGCTGAGCGACAAGTACGGCCGCAAAAAGTTGTTGCTAGTTTGTCTGTTGCTTTTTGTTTGCGGGACTGTCGCTTGCATTGTCGCCCCGAACATCGTAACTTTCAATGTGTTCCGCCTGCTGCAGGGCATGGCGGCGTCCGGCGGCATCGTGATTGCCCGTTCCATTTCGGCGGATTCCTACCGTGGCCCCGTCCTCACCAAGTTCCTCGCCATGGTGAGCGCTGTGAACGGAGTCGCCCCGATTATAGCCCCGGTGCTGGGTGGTTTCTTGCTTAATTTCATGAGCTGGAAAGGGACTTTCGCGGTGTTGCTCCTGTATGGAGCGCTGTTGCTGTTTATGTCAGGGAAATTCCAGGAATCGCTCCCGGTAAAACGCCGCAGCAAAAAATCTGTCTTTGCGAGCTTTAGCTTGTACATAAAGGTATTCAAGAATCACACCTACGTTTCGTATTTCTTGGTATGCACATTCCCAATGATTATCTTGTTCGGGTATATCGCGTCTTCGCCCTTTATCTACCAAAAAATCTACGGCCTTTCGCCTGTGGGCTTTAGTCTGTGCTTTGCGCTGAACGCCGTTTTCACGGCCATCGGTTGCGCGTTGTCGGGCAAAGTCGGCAACGAAATCAAGGCCTTGAAAATCGCGGGCACGGGAATGTTCGTTTTCGCAATTGCTGTTGCTGTCGCCCTCATGACGCACGCTTTACTCCCGATTCTGCAGGTCACCTTCATGGGGCTTACGTTCATGTTCGGCATGAGTCAGCCCCCGGCAAACGCGTTGGCTTTGAACGCCGAACGCGCAAATGCAGGCACCGCAGCCGCGGCCATAGGGGCATCGGGCTTCTTGATGGGCGGAATCGTTTCTCCGCTGGTGGGCATGGGCGACATCGCCACAAGTGCATCAATCGTGCTTCTTGTGGGTGCAGTGTTGACGCTTATTTCGATTTCGGCAATGGCCTTTCGCCGTTAATCTTTGAATGTCTCGCCATCACCCGATAAACTCGTAGCCCGCTTCCTTTACGGCATCGGCGATGGTCGAATCGGGAATCTCGCGGGAGAATTTCACCAGCAGTTCGCCTTTCTTGTGGTCTGCCGCGGCGCTTTCCACGCCGTCGATGGATTCTACCGCCTTCTTGACGGAGGCTTCGCAATGGGGGCACATCATGCCCTCGACCTTGAACTTCTTTTGCATATTTTTTCCTTTGGCCGGTGCGGCCTTGTTTTTGAATAAATTAAGTCTTAGAGCGTTTGTCACCACGCAGAAACTGGAAAGGCTCATAGCGAACGCGGCGAAGGTGGCGTTCAGTGTCCAACCGAACAGGTGGTAGAAGCAACCTGCCGCAAGGGGTATTCCGACGACATTGTAGATAAACGCCCAGAACAGGTTCTCGTGGATGTTGCGGATGGTCCGCCGGCTGAGCCTTATGGCGGTCACCACGTCCCACAGGGAATTCTTGACCAGCACCACGTCGGCGGCATCCAATGCTACGTCGGAACCCGCTCCGATAGCAAAGCCCACATGGGCACGGGTCAATGCCGGAGCGTCGTTGATGCCGTCACCGACCATGGCTACTGTAGAATTTTCCATGAGCTCCCGGATCACGTCGTCTTTCCCTTGTGGGAGCACTCCCGCGAAAACCCGGTCAATGCCTGCCTGCCGGGCGATTTCGTTTGCCGTCAGTTCGTTGTCGCCCGTGAGCATGCACACCTTGAGCCCCATAGACTTGAGTTCTCCGATCGCAAGGCGGGAGTCGCTCCGCACGCTGTCGGCAACGGTAATGGTCCCGAGGAGTTTGGAAGTGCCGTTTTCAAGGGAAAGCGCGAAGAGCAGAGGAGTCTCGCCCCGCGCAGACGATTCGCGAATTTTGCTTTCGACAGCTTCGGAAATCTGGATGTGCTCCCGCACAAAGCGCAATGAGCCTCCCAGGAGCACTTGCCTTTCGGTGCCCGAAACTAGGGTGGCTTTCAGTCCGAAACCGGGGAGTACCTCGAAACTTTCGGGCACCACGGAACCGGAAATGTCCGCAATCCAGGCCTGTAGCGACTGTCCGGATTTTTCCGATTCTCGCCTTGCCAGCTCCGTAACGGCTTTTGCCAGGGGGTGTTCGCTTCGCGATTCCAGCGCCGAGGCGTAGCGTAGCAGTTCGCTTTCGCTTACACCGTTTTCCGGAAAAATTCCGACAACGGCGGGAGTGCCGCTGGTGATGGTCCCCGTCTTGTCCAGGACGACGGTTCTTATGCGGCCGACCGTTTCTAGTGCCGCCGATGTCTTGAACAGGATTCCGTGCCGGGCGCCCACCCCGTTTGCCACCATGATGGCCACGGGAGTCGCAAGTCCCAGCGCGCAGGGGCAGCTAATGACCAGCACAGCAATTCCCCTTGCAAGCGCAAAGCCCGTCTCCGCTCCTACCAGGAGCCACACTAGGGTAGCGACGGCTGCAATGGCGATAACCACGGGCACGAATATGCCTGCAACCTTGTCTGCAATTTTAGATATGGGCGCCTTGGTTGCGGAGGCGTCGCTCACCATCCGGATAATCTGGGAAAGCGTGGTGTCTTCGCCTACGCGGGTGGCGCGGCATTCCAGGAAACCCGACCGGTTGACCGTCGCCGAGGCCACCTTGTCGCCTGCAGCCTTGTCAACGGGGATGCTTTCGCCGGTAAGGGCGGATTCGTCTACGGCAGAGGCTCCCTTGAGCACGATTCCGTCGACAGGAACCGATGACCCAGGCTTTACCACAAACACGTCGCCTACCTGCACCTGGTCTATGGGGACCAATTTTTCTTGACCGTCCACCAGGAGCGTCGCCGTCTTGGGGGCGAGATCCATAAGCGCCTTGAGGGCGTTCGTGGTGCGGCCCTTGGATATGGCCTCCAGGAGTTTCCCGACGGTAATCAGGGTGACGATGGTTGCCGCTCCCTCGAAAAAGAACTTGTCCATGAAGGCCTTTGCGGCGTCCGAGCCGCCGACCAGCTGGGCCCGCGACATCGCGAAAAGCACCGCGAGGCTGTACAGGTACGACACTCCCGCCCCCAAGGCCACGAGGGAATCCATGTTGGGAGCGCGGTTTATGATTCCTCGGGCACCGTTTACAAAGAATTTCTGGTTGATGACCAGCACCACTGTCGTAAGCGCGAGCTGCAACAGGGCCATGGCCACGTGGTTCGGCTCCGGTTCCAGGAACCAGCGCGGCAAGGGAAAGTCAAACGACATGTGCCCCATGCTGAAATATAGCAGGGGGAGCAAGAACAGGAGCGACCAGACGAGCCTATTCTTGAGCACCGGGAGTTCCTTGTCTTCGAGCCTATCCCGTCCCGTTTCGGCGGAATTTTTTGTGCCGGATGCCGTAAGGGGTTCGGCACCGTAGCCGGCGGCCTCCACGGCCTTGATAATGTCGTCGCCAGGCACCGGACCTTCTACGACCATCGAATGGGTGAGCAGGTTCACGTCGCAGCGTTCTACCCCGGGCAGCGCCTTCACAGCGCGCTCCACCCGTGCGACGCAGGCGGCGCAGCTCATACCCGTTACATTGTATCTGTCCATAACAATCTCCGAAAAAAAAATATAAAAAAAGCCAAATCCCTTGACATACGGTTCTGCCTTTTCTACATTAAAAGTTGAACAATTGTTCAACTGTTGAAAATTTAAACGGACTTGAGCAGTCCAAAGCAGGTTGAAAAAGGCTTCAAAAAGTCAAAAAAGGACCCGAACGGTCCAGAGGCGAATATGACTGGAAAAGTGGAAAACGATATTGAATTGGAAGGCGCCGACTGCACATGCATCCACGACGACGTGGTGAAGGCCGTGCGCCCACGCATCCCCGAAGACGAACTCCTGATGGACATCGCGGATATCTTCAAGATTTTCAGCGACTTTACCCGCGTAAAAATTCTTTGCGCTCTGATGAACGCCGAAATGTGCGTAAGCGACATCTCGGTGCTGCTTTCCATGACCAAGTCCTCCATTTCACACCAGCTGCGCATACTGAAGCATTCGAACCTGGTGAAGTACCGCAAGGAAGGGAGCGTGGTGTACTACTCCCTTGCCGACGAACACGTGAAAACCATATTCAACCAGGGTATGGAACACGTTCTGGAGTAAGGAAAAAGTTTAACAAATAAAGTAAGGAAACATCATCATGAAAAAGAAATTCAAGCTCGAAGACCTCGACTGTGCAAACTGTGCCGCCAAGATGGAAGCCGCCATCAAGAAGATTGACGGCGTGATAGATGCGTCGGTGAACTTCATGACGCAGAAGTTTACGCTGGAAGCCCCGGATGACCGTTTTGACGCCATCTTTGCAGAGGCCAAGACCATCTGCGCCAAGGTGGAACCCGACTGCAGAATCCTGGGCTAGAAAACGTCATGACCAAATCCCAGAAGAAAAACCTTGTTCGCATTGTCGTCTCCGCCGTGTTCTTTTTTGCGTTTATCGCAGTGGAACACTTCGGCAATCTAGGCGACAACTGGATTCTTTGGCTCTGCCTGTATGCAGTCCCCTACCTAATTGTGGGCTACGACATATTCGGCAAGGCGTTCAAGAACATCCGGGGTGGCCAGGTCTTTGACGAGAACTTCCTCATGGTGGTCGCGACGGTGGCCGCCTTCGGGATTCACGAGTTCTCGGAAGCGGTGGCGGTCATGCTGTTTTACCAAGTGGGAGAGCTTTTCCAGGGGTATGCGGTAGGCAAGTCACGCAAGTCCATCAGCGCCATGATGGATATTTGCCCCGAATACGCGAATGTGGAACGCGACGGGTCACTTGTCCAGGTAGACCCGGACGAGGTGGAAATCGGCGACATCATCGTGGTGAAGCCCGGAGAGCGCATTCCCCTGGACGGTGTTGTGGTCGAGGGAGAATCGCTGGTGGATACCGCGGCACTCACAGGCGAATCCGTGCCGAGGAGAGTCTCTGTCGGGAGCGACATCATCAGCGGTTGCGTGAACGGAAGTTCCACTTTCAAGGTGAAGGTGACCAAGGCTTTCGAAGATTCCACGGTATCCCGCATCCTGGAACTTGTCGAAAACGCGAGCAGCAAGAAGGCCCGCGTCGAGAATTTTATTACACGTTTTGCGCGCGTCTACACGCCCATCGTTACGGCGGCGGCGGTGCTACTCGCTATTGTCCCGCCGCTACTCTTCGGTGAACAGTGGGCCACCTGGATTGAACGCGCCTGCATTTTCCTTGTGGTTTCGTGCCCCTGCGCCTTGGTGATTTCGGTCCCCCTCGGATTCTTCGCGGGCATCGGGGCCGCTTCCAAACTGGGCGTTCTGGTAAAAGGGAGCAACTATCTTGAAGTCGTCTCCAAGGTAAAGACGGTAGTCTTCGACAAGACGGGAACCCTTACCAAAGGCGAATTCAAGGTGGTGAAAATCCTGCCTGCAGAACAAGCGAGCGGGAATGGCTCTAGAATAGATGCAGACAAGCTATTGGAGATCGCAGCCCTCGGGGAATCCTGCTCGAACCACCCCATTGCGCAATCGGTGCTGGAAGCTTACGCCAATACCCACGCCGGTGCAGCTCCGGAACTTTCACGCGTGGGGGCTTCCGAAGAAATCCCGGGCAGGGGAATCCGCATTCCCGTAGATGGCAAGCAGACACTGCTCGGGAACGAGCGTCTGATGCAGGGCGAAAAAATCGAATTCACGCCACATGTGTCCGCAGGGACCGTCATCTATGTCGCCCAGGAGGGCGTTTTCCTCGGGACCATCGTCATCTCGGATACGGTCAAGGAAGGCTGCGCTGAAGCCATCGGCGGGCTCAAGCTTGCCGGTGTCGAAAAATGCGTGATGCTCACCGGCGACCACAGGCGCTCTGCCGAGGCGGTGGCGGGCGAGCTCGGCATAGACGAGTTCCATGCTGAACTTTTGCCGGCAGACAAGGTGGAACGCGTCGAAACCCTGCTCGGGGCAAGGCGCGAAGGCGACATGCTGGCCTTTGTGGGCGACGGCATCAACGACGCCCCGGTGCTTTCCCGCGTAGATGTCGGGATAGCCATGGGGAGCCTCGGGAGCGATGCCGCCATCGAGGCTGCAGACATAGTCATCATGGACGACGACATCAGGAAAATTCCCGCAACGGTACGCCTTGCACGCAAGACCATGCACATCGTGAGGCAGAACATCATGTTTGCCCTCTCCGTGAAGGCGGTCATACTGGTGCTTGGCGCCGTAGGGATTGCCAATATGTGGATGGCCGTGTTCGGCGACGTGGGCGTCTCCGTCATCGCGATTCTCAACTCCATGCGGATGCTGGGATTCAAGGCGAAGTAAAATAGACTCACCCCTTGACAGAAAATTTTTTCATTCTGTTTTTATACCTATGTGGGTATAGGTATAGTAAAACCGCCCGGCAAAAAAGGAAGTAATTCTGTTCCACTATGCGTAAAAGGCATAGTGAGTCATAGCAAATAAGTATTTTGAAATGCGTACGCAATTATTTATATTGTGTGTATGCGAAACTTTGTCCTTGTAGCGTTGTTCTTTCTCGTGGCCTGCAGCGATGCCGCGAGCCATTCGACGCAACCCGAAAACCAGACGCCGAAATCATCCGCAAGTTCATCTGCCCAAACGGAGGCTCCCGTGAAACTCAAAATCCATGTGAACGACACCACCTTCACGGCGACGCTCGAAGAAAATTCCTCCGCCAAGGCCTTCGCCGAATTCCTCGCACAGGGCGACATGACGCTCGACATGCACGACTACGGAAGCTTCGAGAAGGTGGGCGACCTGCCGCGCAGTTTTCCGCGTAACGACAAGCAAATAGACACCGACGCAGGCGACATCATCCTTTACCAGGGCAGCTCCATCACCATCTACTACGACAAGAACTCCTGGAACTTCACGCGCCTCGCCCGTATCGACAACGTGAACAAGAAACGCCTCCAGCAGATCCTCGGAAAAGGGAACGTGAAGGCAACATTCTCGGTGGAATAAACGTTCGAAAACTCTAACTAACCCTTTTTGTAACCAAATTTTTACTTTAAATTTCTAGTTGTTCTATTGACATTACAACGATAATTGGATATATTTCTTGTTGTAACAATTAAAGAACAACAAAAAAAATAAAAAACGGGCTTGGCCCAAGGAGATTTAAAATGGAAAAGAACAACTTCAAGACCGTAAATCTTGGCAAGGGCGTCGTGGAAGTCTACGATTTCGGGGCGGTCAAGCTGCATGCCTACAAGACAAACGACCTGATAACCGACGAATGTTTCTTGTTGGAAAAGGGCGGCAAGATGTTCATGGTCGAAGCCCCCTGTTTCTTCGACAACATTAGGGAACTGGAAGCCTACATCAAGGGCCTTTCGGTAGAATTTGTGGGCACGGTGATTGCCTACCATGGCGCGGGCGCAACCTTCATGAAGGGTGCTCCCGTGTACAGCACCCGCCATGCCGACGATTACAACCATAACGGAGGTGGTGCGGCCCTGGTCAAGAATTTCACGGCGGCTTTTGGCGATGCTTTTGACAGCTCCATCTACGCGACGACGGACTTTATCGAAGGCGAGACTTTGAATCTCGCGGGCATCGACATGCGCATTGTCGCGACCCAGGAGGCATTCGATATCGAGTTTCCCGAAATCAACGTTGTCTACACCCACATGATGGGCCACGACGTCCATTCCATCGTGGCAGGGAGCAAGCACGCCGATGCCATCATCGCGCAGCTCACGGATTACATCGACCGCGGAATTTCCCTGATTCTCACGTCACACTACACGGTGGAAAATCTGGAAGATGCCCGTGCAAAAATCCAGTACCTGAAGGTGATGAAGAATATCGCCCTCAAGAACGTGAACCCGGCGGCATTCAAGAGCGCCATGAAGCAGGAATTCGCGAACTACTCCGGCGAAAACTACCTGGACATGACGGCGGGAATGTTCTACAAATAGGCCAAGGCACGCGTGAACGCGGGCAACAATTGTTAAATTGTGGATTATGAAAGTCAGCGTTCGTTTTACGGCGGCGGTCCATACCTTGCTTTGCATCCACTTCTTCGAGGGTGCGGAACGGGTGACCTCGGAATTCATATCGGGCAGCACCGGCGTGAATGCGGTCATCATCCGCAAGGTCCTTTTGCAGTTGCAAAAGGCGGGCCTGGTTGAGACGGCTCCCGGCGTAGGGGGCTCTCACCTTGCACGTCCTGCCGACAAGATAACGCTCCTGGATGTCTACAAGGCCATCAACGATAACGACGAGGAACGGATCGTCTTCAGTTTCCACCCGGAACCGAATCCGCTGTGCCCCGTAGGCAGGAACATCCATCGCCTGCTGGACCCGGCCCTGAATTCGGCGCAGACGGCTCTGGAAATGGAACTGGAGAAAACGACCCTGAAGGGCCTCGCCGCACAACTCAAGACCGCCCCTGAACCATCCGGGAGGAAACATGAACCAAGCAGAGCGCAGACTATTCCTGATAAAGTATCTACTGGCGGAAAGTCCCAGGTACAGCGGCACGACCATTCCCGCGGACGCCGAAGGACAGAAAATCCTGTTGCGTTCCTTGATGAACGTGCGGGAAGCCTCCCCCGCAAGCGATGAATTCTACAGGATTCAGGACGAATACCTGCAGGAATCCATCCGTGACCGCGGAATAACAGATGTCGCGGACATCGAAAGTGTTGGCAGGCGGTTCAATGCGGGTGCGCCAGACCTGTTTGGCGATTCCTTGTTCCTGTGGCGCGGCGACATCACCACCCTCAGGGTGGATGCAATCGTGAATGCAGCCAACAGCGGCATGACGGGTTGCTGGCAGCCTTGCCACAGCTGTATCGACAACTGCATTCATACCTTCGCGGGGGTCCGCCTCCGTAGCGCTTGCGACGCCCTGATGAAACGGCAAGGGCACCCCGAACCCACGGGACAGGCGAAAATCACGCCGGCCTACAACCTGCCCTGCAAATACGTGTTGCACACGGTGGGGCCAATCGTGGGCTACGGCCTTACGGAACGGGACTGCGAGTTGCTGGAATCGTGCTACAGGAACTGCCTTGATGTTGCGGCCCGGAACGGCGTGGAATCTATCGCCTTCTGCTGTATTTCTACAGGTGTATTCCGTTTCCCGCCGGAACGTGCCGCCCAAATCGCGGTGGATACGGTGCTGAAATGGAAACGCCGTACGCAAAACCCCATGAAGGTTGTCTTCAACGTTTTCAGTGAAAAGGACGAGGCTATCTATGCGCAGATTTTCGAAAAGTTCTACGGATGATTTTTCTGCCGAAGTGTCGAGACTGAAAGAGGCGCTGGCAAGGGCGGATGCAGTCGTCGTGGGCGCGGGCGCCGGACTTTCGACATCGGCGGGATTTACCTATTCCGGGGAACGCTTTGTCAAGTACTTCGCCGACTTTTCTGTAAAGTACGGTTTTTCGGACATGTATTCCGGCGGCTTTTTCCCTTACGGCACACCCGAAGAAATGTGGGCCTTCTGGAGCCGCTATGTCATGATAAACCGCTACATGGCCGCCCCGAAACCCGTCTACGAAAATCTCCTGAAAATCCTACGGGATAAGGATTACTTTGTCCTTACCACCAACGTGGACCATTGTTTCCAGAAAGCGGGCTTTGACAAGGAACGGCTCTTTTACACCCAGGGCGATTACGGGCTTTTCCAATGCAGCAAGCCGTGCCACCCCTACACCTACGACAACGAAAAGCAGATTCGTGCCATGTTCGACGCCCAGGGATTTTCAAAAGAGACGGGCTTGTTCGCCGCCATGACCGTCCCTGCGGAACTGTTGCCCAGGTGCCCCATTTGCGGCCGCCCCATGTCCATGAACCTGCGTTCCGATTCCACCTTCGTAGAAGACGACGGCTGGCATCGTGCTGCAAAACGTTACCGCGAATTTCTCGACAGATGTAACGCCATGCGCGGCGGAAACGTGCTGTTCCTGGAACTGGGCGTAGGCATGAACACCCCCGGAATCATCAAGTACCCGTTCTGGCAAATGACCGCCCTGAATTCGAACGCCACCTACGCCTGCATCAACTACGGACAGGCCTACGCTCCCGACGACATCAGACCCCGCTCGTTATGCGTCGACGGCGATATCGGCGAGGTTGTTGCAGCTCTCTTCTAGTGCTCTACGCCTTCCACGACTTTCCATTCGCCGATGGTACGCTTTTCTGCATCAAACGCAACGCCGATTTTGAACAACTTTTTCGGCGAGCCGTCCTTGGTCATCGTAGCCGAGTATGGAATCAGGTAGCCCTTGTTGTTAATTTGCTTTAACGCATCATCCACAGTCGCGGAAGAGTCCAGCTTGAACTCGAAAACGTAAACAGCATCGGCAGTTTCCACGACGGCATCGGCGCGGCCCGCAGCACTGCATTCTTCGGTACGCACGACGTATGGCGTACACAGCTTGAAAATCAGGAACAGCACCGTCTTGTAATGGGCTTCGTCCTTGCGTTCCGCATTGTACGGGATGCCGCTCATGAACGCGCGGATGTGGGTCATCGCGTCATCAATTTTACCTTCCCGCAGCGCCTTCGTGAAACGGAGCATGAACATGTCGTTGTCGACTACGTCGTCCATCGCGTAATAGGGCATCAGCGCCTTCAGAAAGCCGAGACGCACTTCTTCGTTCGGGAAGCCAATCGTGTAAGCGAAACCATCAAAATTCTTTATCGTCAGGTAACCGCTCTGGTACAGCATCGGGATGGGGTTCTTCGCGGTTTCCGTCGGCGCGTCAAACATGTCAAGAGTTGCCTCGAACCCGGTATCGAAAGGCGTCGGGTCCACCTTGTACTTGCGCATGAGCCTGGTCAGAATCGTCGGCGTTCCCGTCGCGAACCAGTAATTAGCCAATTCCAAGTCGCTCAATGCGTTTATCAGGCTGAACGGATTGAACACGTCCGGCGAGTTCTTGCTGAAGTGGTAGCCGTCGTATTGGCGCGTTAGCGCCTCGCAGGCCCCGTCATATGTAAGCCCGTTCTTGTCAGCGAGGGCCTGAATTTCGGGCTGCATCTGTGTCAGCACTTCTTCCTTCGTAATTCCGCAGATGGCCGCGTAGTCATCGTTCATCGTGATGACCTTCAAATTGTTGAGTTCGCTGAAAATCGAGAGCTGGCTGAACTTGCTGATGCCCGTGAGGAACACGAAGCGGAGGATGCCGCCCAAAGCCTTCAATGGGCTGTACAAGTCTCGCATACGAGTTCGGATTTTTTTCAGAAGCTCCGTATCGCCCATGGCTTCTAAAACAGGCGCGTCGTATTCATCGACAAGCACCACCACCGGTTCTCCAGTCTGCTCATTCGCCGCATAAATTAGATTAGTAAGGCGAGCACTCCAGGCCCGATTGTTGCGGTCATGCTTTATTCCATATTTTTTTTCGATTACGCCAAGAATGCTATCCATGTTGGCGGCAAAGATTTCGTCATCCAAATCTTTGATTCGACTCATGTCGAGCCGGATAACCGGGTACTTTTTCCACTCGGTCTCGAGTTTCTCCATCGCGAGGCCCGTGAACAAGTCCTTGCGCCCTTCAAAATAGTATTGCAGCGTGCTGACCAGCAACGATTTTCCGAAACGGCGCGGACGGGACAAAAAGAAATACCTGTCAGCTTTGACCAATTTATAGATCAAGTCGGTTTTGTCAACGTAATACTTGCCGTCTTCGCGAATCACCGCGAAATCCTGCACGCCGATGGGAAATCTCTTTAACGCCATGGTAACAATATACTAAAAATTGGTGCTACATGGGATAAAACTCAGGATTCTCCTGCAATTCGCAGACGATTCATTTTTTACTGTGCATTATATGGATAGACTCGATTTGTAATTCGTGGTACGGACTCTGTCCGGAGCTAATCTCTAAGAATTTGTCTAGAATCTGTTTTTTCCAGCCATCGGGATGCGAGCTCTGCGACGCTACGGTTGTTCGTGTCGGACATGATGAAGTGGGTGTTACCTTTGAAGCCTTCTTCGGGTAACGAGACCACCGTACAGTGGCCTCCTCGGGCATTGATTCTCTTAGCAAATTCAAACGCCATTTCACGAGTGGCGTACCAATAATCGGAACTCGGATGGTCCGAGTGCTTTTCGGGAATGTTGTCGCCAAAATAGATGACGATTGGAATCTTCGTGAGCGTTTCGAATTGCTCGGCAGGTATTTCCATGGGCTTGGCGGATATTCCCCGCAGGGTCAGGTAAATGCATGGATTGGCATGAACGTGACGATTTGCCCGGGCGTGACCGTCGGCGAATATGCCGTGGTTGCTGCTGGAGCCGTACTCACGAAGGATGTTCCCGCCTATGCCGTGGTGGGTGGCGTCCCTGCGAAAGTCATCAAGATGCAGGACCCGACCGAACAGAAAGAAAGGTAAAAAACGTGCGCTCAGTCGAATAATTTCATTTCAAAGGAGATGTCGCCACGGTCGTAGGGAAATTTTTCCTTGTCGACAATATAAAAATTTCCGAACCGTAAAACCGTTAATCCCAGCCGTATTTTTACTATTGCGAATAGGTGTTTTTTTTATCTAATTTATAATTAAGAAAGATAGCCCAAAAGGAATATTCCATGAAAAAATACGCTAGAATTTACACTCTTGTCTTAACGTTCGCGCTTGCTCTGCTTTCCTTGGCAGGCTGCGCCGAACGCAACAGGGCCGACCAGAACGCCGATGCGGATTTCTCGAAAAAAGGCGATGTGCTGGTGGTGTATTTCACCTGGTCTGGACACCTGCGGAGCATGGCGCACTGGATTGCCGACGAAGTCGGAGCCGATTACGCGCGCATCTTGCGCAAGGAAGAATACCCTGTTAGCTACAACGAGACGGTGGATGTTGCCAAGAAGGAAAAGGACGGAAATATTTATCCCGAGATAAACCTCTCCTTGAGCGACAAAGAAATGAAACGTTACAAGACGGTGTTTGTCGGCTTTCCGGTCTGGTGGTACGACGTGCCGATGCCCGTGATGACATTCCTGAAGCAGGCGAACCTGCAAGGCAAAAATGCCTATGCGTTCTTCTCTCACGAGGGTTCGTCCGACGGTGCAGGGAGCCTCCCCACCCTCGAAAAGCTGATGCAGGCGAAGGGCGCCGCATTCGACAAGAAAACCGCCCTTTCTGTGCGCGGAAGCAAGGTCAAAGATTCCGAAAACGTTGTCCGCGATTGGGTGAAAGCGCTCTCGAAATAATAAACGAGGTCAAATTTTGCTATTTCGTCTAGACAAAATAGCGCTTCGTTGGATGGTGGTTTTGGCACTTGCCTGTGCCACGGGTTCCGCTGCAGTCGAAGCAGATTCCGTAACAACCTCGGTGACTGTCGATACCGCGCCAAGGCTTTCCCCGTTCGACCATCTGGGCCATAACATGTTGCTGAGTGCGTTTGGCTGGCCGCTCGGGTTCCATATGCTCGGCGGTGCGCTTACGTACAAGTTCTCGAAGGAAAATAACGACTTGATGGTAGCCCGTTTTGCGGCCCGTCAGGATCAACTTGTTTACGGCATTGCATTTACTCCCGGCATGATGATGGGGACGTTCTTCCCGATTCTTGTTCCGGGCTACATGTACTTTATCAGCGACAACCGCGCGCTGAACAACACCGGTGCCGTCGCCGTGCAGGCTACCGCCGTGGCGTTCCTCTACAACAACATCCTCAAGGCGATTTCGGCACGCGAGCACCCTGATGCGGAACTCAACAGCGGCGAGCGTTCCCGCGATTTCAAGTGGGGATTTTTTAGGCGCGGCGTCTTTTACGGCTGGCCCTCGGGGCATTCCATGACCAACGCTGCCATGGCCATGAGCATCGCAAGCTATAACCGCGACAAGCCCCTCGTCGTGGCGGGCTGCGCCCTGTATGCGGGCTACATCGCGACAAGCATGGTGCTCGGCGCAAAAGGCGAAGCCCACTGGTTCTCCGACGCCGTCGCGGGCACCTTGATGGGAGCCTCCATCGGCTGGTACATCGGCAGCGTGTTCTACAAGGAAAAAGTCGGCGAAAAGCAGACCCCGCCCAAGGTCACCATCGCCCCGCTATTCTACGACGACACCAAAGGCGCCGTGCTCAGCGTGAGGATATAAGCCAAACGCCTGGTACACAACCTTGTGAACCACATCTTTGTGTTCTTTTTGGTACACAACCTTGTGTACCGATGAAAGAGAAAAAATGCATAAACCTCTTGATAATCGCGTTCTGGTAATTTATATTTAGTGTACAAGTGTACAGTTTAACCCGACAAAGCCTGATGGGCATCCTCAAGTCATACTTCTACTACGAATCAACCAAGGACGATTCCAAAGTCGAGGCTGCGATACGGCAGAAGGCCGAGGCTACCAACGACGGCTTCTGGAAAATATTCAGACTGATCTTTTACAGAAAATCCTGCGCCTCGGTTATGCCCGACCACAAGCAAGCTTGTGTCGGTCGCAACTCTCGGCTTGTTGATTTTTGCCATTGTTTTACCTTTTGGGGGTTGCGCAATGACCGTGAGCCGAGTGCAGCGTAAACATGCTCGCATGTTTACATTGTCGAGGCGATCTGTCATGCACTTTGTGCAATGAATATAGTAGCTTATGCTACCCTCTTATTAAACTCCTGCATAGTCCATTTTAGGCGGGCCATTCGGCTCGCCTACTTTTTTTTCAGACAGTGGATTAAATTCAGTCTATTTCCCGACGCCATCCTCGGTCTGTATTTTTGTGCAGAGTTCCTTGATGATGCCGTCGGCAAGGCCGATGGTAGGGACGATGATTTCGGTGGCCTTGACTGCCCTCGCGATAGAGATAAAGATCTGGGCCGCAGGCACAATGACGTCGGCACGGCTGGAGCGGAGGTCAAACTGTTTCATCCGTTCCTCGAAACTGAGGGAAGAAAGTTTGTCGTAAAGCTGTTCTAGTTGCGTCAGGGAAAGGCGATTATCCCGCCGCACCTTCTTGGGTACCAGACGATAAAGCTTGTTGATGTTTCCGCCGGAACCGATAATAGAAACGGGCCCCCGATTCACCATCATCATGCGGATTTCGTCGCACATGTCGTCTATGGAATCCATGTCCACCAGGCCGATGAGCAACCGCAGGGTACCGATATTGAAACTTCGGCTTCCCATGAGCAGGCCCTGGTAAATAAGGCTAATTTCCGTGGAGCCGCCACCCACATCTACGTTGAGGAAGGTCCTTTCGAGGCCGTTTTTTCGGGGAGCGGTTTCCAGGAGCTGTTCCGTGTGGTTGTCGTAAATGACCCGGGCTTCTTCTTCACCTGAAATCAGTTCAATATCGATTCCGGTACGACGGCGGATTCGGCGCAGCACTTTCTGGCCGTTGGTCGCGTCCCGCAGGGCCGAAGTGGCACAGGCGCGGTAATCCGCCACATTGTATATGTTCATGAACTGCTTGAAGGCCTTGATCATGCACAGGAACTGTTCTTCCCGTTCCTCGCTGATTTTCCCGTTCTGGAAAACGTCAACGCCCAGGCGCAGGGGAAAACGAATAAACTGTTGCTTTTCCAGGTTAACGGAGCCGTCTTCCTGGAAAGTGGCGGTCTTGATGAGCAAACGGGCTGCATTGGAGCCGATATCGATGGCGGCCAGGTTGATAGGGTTCTTTCTTGCACTTTTCATTTTACTTTTCTACTGCCTTGTAATGTTTGTACAGTTCCGCCTGGGACCTGAAACTATTGTAATTGTTGCGCATGCCCTGCTCCACGACGAGTCGGGCTTCCCGCTTGATGTCGATGTCGAAAACCGGAGAATAGACTTCGATGCGGTGGTCCAGATTTCGAGGCATCCAGTCGGCCGAACCGATAAATACCTTGTAGTCGTGGTAGCTACCGTCTTCTTCGCCCACTCCCAGGTGTTCCAGATCTACACCGTTAGCAAAGATGAGGATACGGGAATGTTCCAGGTAGCGGTCGATAATGGCGTTGACACGCAGGTTTCCGCCCAGTTCCGGCAAGGAAGGCACCAAAGAACAGTTGCCACGCACCAGCAAATCCACCTTGACACCCGCCGAAGCGGCTTCGTAAATTTTTTTCACCATGCTTTCGTCGGTGACATGGTTGAGCTTGCACAGGATATAGGCCGGGTAGCCCAGGTTATGGTTGCGGATTTCCTGGTTAATGAGCCGAATCAGCTGTCGGCGCATGTCGTTGGGTGAAACCACCAGTTCCTTGAACTTGACGGACATATAGGGTTTTTCGATAAAGTCGAAGAGCCGCTCCACGTCCTTTACAATAGGCTGCCGCGCCGTGAACTGCAGAAAGTCCGTATAGGCGCAGGCGTTTCCTTCGTGGAAGTTGCCCGTAGAAATACAGGCCAGGTTTCCCTTCTTCGCCGTAATCAGCGTCACCTTGGAATGAATTTTCAGGCCTTCCACCCCCATAATCACGTGGATACCCGCGTCGGCCATTTTCTTGCACCAGTCGATATTGGATTCCTCGTCAAAGCGGGCCAAGAGCTCGATGACCACCGTCACCTTCTTGCCGTTACGGGCCGCGGCGATCAGGGAACCGACAACCTTCGAATCACGGGCGAGCCTGTAGAGGGTGGTCTTGATTCCCTTGACTTCCGGATTGATGGCGGCTTCCCGCAACAGGTTGATGTAGGCATCGAAGGAATGGTAAGGCACATGGATGAAACGGTCCTTTTCGCGGATGACATCCAGAAGGGTGGGGGCCATGGCCCAGGCGGGCATGACCGAAGGCCACTTGGGGTATTCGAACTTCGTTCCTCTAGGAGCTTCAAACCGCGGAAACTTCATCAGGTCCTTATGGTTCTGATGGCGGCCCGAAGGAAGGCTCGCGTCCACCGAAGAAAGTTTCAGCTGTTCCAGCAATTTATTCAGCACTTCCCGTGGCATTTTTTCGTCGTAGATAAAACGGATGGGCAAACCGTTCTTGCGGCTCCTTACCCCCTTGGCAATTTTCTGCAGCGTACCGCCCTGGATGTTGGTGTCCAGTTCCATTTCTGCATCCTTCGTAAACTTGAAAGACCAGGCCTCGAAACGGTTGAAGCCGGAACCCGGGAAAAGGTAGGGCAAGGCGCAGCGGATTACATCGTCCAGGTACATGACGTAATGGTCCGTAACATTACCGGAACTGACATCGGGCAGTTGCACGAAACGGCCGAACTTCTTGACGGGAATCTCGATAATGGCATAGCCCTTGCGGCGCCCCTTCTTCTGCTCGTCCTGCTTTTTGAGACGGACGACAAAGTGGATGGAGTCGTCGGACAGGGAATTGACTCCCTGGACCGAAGAAAGCCAGACGGGAGAAAGGTTCCCCGCCAGTTTCGAGAGGCAGTATTCCTTTACGGCCTCTTTCTGGGAATCGTCCAGTTCCTGCTCCGAAAGAAGGTGGATATGCTTTTTCTGCAACTGGTTGAACACATCCTTAACGGTTTCTTTGAAGGTCTGGGCGTACTTGGCGTTAAGCCTTCCGATGGTCTTTAAGGCCTGCTTGCTGCGTTCTCGAAGGTCCTTGGAATTCTTGTCTGCAAAATCCACGATACGGTTGAGAGTCGCTACGCGGACCCGGAAAAATTCATCCAGGTTATTGCTGTAAATTCCCAAAAAGTTGAGCCGTTCCATCAGCGGAATTTCTTGCCGCTGTGCTTCCGCCAGAATGCGGCGGTTAAAGAGCATCCACGACACATCCCGCTCGATGTAGTTTTCTTCTGTCAGTTTCATAATGGTTCCTAGTTACTTATCATCGAAATCGTCGGCCCCGTTCAAAAGATTGGCTCCATGATGAGTACCGGTTTCTGCAAAAATGGTCCACCGAGCCACATTCAAGGCGTGGTCGCCTATGCGTTCTAGGTATTTGGCGATCATGATGGAATTGATAATGCACTCGGCATCGCTTTCCGTATTTCTGATGGTTTTCACTAGTTCCCGCTTGGCAGAGCGGAATAGAAAATCTACGTCATCGTCACTGTCGATAACAATCTGAGCCAACTTCAAGTCCTTGCGGACAAAGGCGTCGATACTTTGCGCCAGCATCTTGAGCACATCGATTCCCATGGGCGGAATAGCGGCCAGTTTCAGGGGAGCCCCGTCCTGGTCTGTACACCCCGCCACAATTTCAGCAATATCTGCAGCCTGGTCGCCGATGCGTTCCAGGTCCCCCACCATTTTCAGGGAGGCCGAAATCAGGCGCAAGTCCCGGGCTACAGGCTGCTGGCTCAGCAAAAGCCGCAGGCAAAGAGTCTCAATTTCCTTCATCTTCTGGTCGATTTCCTTGTCGCCCACCACAATCTTCTTGGCGGTTTCACGGTCAAAGGCCAGCAAGGCGTCTATGGAGGCCTTCAGGGAATCTTCCACCAGGGCGCCCATTTCTATAATACCCCTGTTCAGGGCTTCCAGTTGCGAATCAAAACGGTTTCTCATTATCCAAATCTCCCGGTAATGTAGTCCTCGGTGCGCTTGTCCTTGGGCAGCGAGAACAGGGTTTCAGTCTTGTTGACTTCGATGACTTCCCCTAAGAGGAAAAAGGCGGTCCTGTCGGAAACGCGGGTGGCCTGCTGCATGTTATGGGTCACCATGACGATGGTATAGTTCTTCTTGAGTTCCAAAACTAGGTCCTCGATAATGGAGGTGGAAATGGGGTCCAGGGCGCTGGTAGGTTCGTCCATCAGGAGCACTTCCGGCGAAACTGCCAGGGCACGGGCAATGCAGAGCCTCTGCTGTTGACCGCCGGAAAGGCCGAGAGCATTCTTTTTCAAGCGGCCCTTCAGTTCTTCCCACACGCCGGATTTCTGCAGGGACGTTTCCACGATTTCATCCAGCTCCGCCTTGTTACGGATACCGTGGGTCCTAGGACCGTAGGCGATGTTGTCGTAGATGCTCATGGGGAAGGGATTGGGTTTCTGGAACACCATGCCCACCCTCTTGCGGAGAATATTGGGATTCATTTCCCCGTATACATCCTGGCCATCCAAGAGGATGTGGCCCGTAATCTTGCAGCCTTCCACCAGGTCGTTCATGCGGTTCAAGGACTTGAGTAAGGTGCTTTTACCGCAGCCGGAAGGCCCAATAAAGGCCAAGATTTCGTTGGGCATAATGTTAAGGTTCACGTTTTTCAACGCATGGAAATTGCCGTAATACAGATCCATTCCTTGAATAGAAATTTTTTCGTTAGGTGTCATTAGGTTTTTCCGATTTTCTTTGCAAATTTGTTAGAAATCCAGTTGATAAGAAGGATTACCAGAATGAGGATAACCGAAGTGGCGTAGGCCTCGCCGGTATGGAAACCTTCTCGAGAAAGTTCGTACATGTGAACAGACAGAGTCCTGCCCGAAGAGAATATTCCCTTGGGAAAATCCGCCACCGTACCTGCCGTATAGACAAGGGCGGCAGTCTCTCCCACCACACGGCCCACCGCTAGGATTACACCTGCAAGGATTCCCGGAACGGCTGACGGTAATATTACCGACAAAACCGTACGGAGCTTACCTGCCCCGAGGCCGTAGGAACCTTCGCGATAACTATCTGGAACAGAACGCAGGGCCTCTTCAGTGGTGCGCATGACCAGGGGCAAAATCATGATGGAAATGGTCAAGATACCGGAAACCAAGGAATATCCCAGGTGCAGGAAGGTCACGAAGAACAGCATTCCGAAAAGACCGTAGATAATGGAGGGAATTCCGGAAAGGGTTTCGGTAGTGATCCGCACCAGTCCCACGATCTTGTTTCCGCGGCGGGCGTATTCCACCGTATAGATGGCAGCACAGATTCCTAAAGGGCCTGCCACCAGGAGAGAACCAAACACGATGATAACCGTATTCAGGATGGAGGGCAGGAAAGAGACATTCTCCGAGGTGTAAGTGAGAGAAAACAGGGAGGGTTTCAGGAATGGGATACCCTTCACCAATATATAGAGGATCAGGAACCCCAGGGTGCATACCGTAATGGCGATGGCCAAGGACACGAGGATTCTCAGAAACAGCGAAAAGGGCGCATGCTTATAGTATCCGATCATTTGACAACCCTCTTCTTGAGAATGGAAAACAGCAGGTTGACAGTAAGGATAAAGGAGAATAGCACCACACCGGTGGCAATGAGGGCTTCGCGGTGCAGGTCCGTGGCATAGCCCATTTCCAACACAATGTTGGCGGTCAAGGTCCTGACTCCCTCGAAAATACCGTCGGGCATTCGGGCCTGGTTTCCAGCCACAAGAATCACTGCCATGGTTTCGCCAATAGCCCGGCCAAAACCCAAGATGATACCCGCCACGATTCCCGAAGTGGCCGCCGGAAGAACCGTGAAGAATACACTCCTTTCGTGGGTGGCCCCGAGAGCCAGGGAACCTTCGTAGTAGCTGTTGGGGACCGCCCGCAGGGCGGCTTCGGAAACGGAAATGACGGTAGGCAAAATCATGATTCCCAGCAGAATCGACGCCGTAAAGATGCTGAAACCGCTCCCGCCAAGGTGCTGCCGCACAAAGGGCACGATAACCACCAGGCCAAAGAAGCCGTAGATCACCGAGGGAATGCCGGCCAGGAGTTCCACGGCGGGTTTCAACACCCTGTGGAGCCTTTCGGAGCAGAACCGAGCCAGGAATATGGCCGACAGGAGCCCCACCGAGACACCGATGGCTAGGGCCCCCAGTGTCACGTAGAGGCTGCCGAGAATCATGGGAAAAATCCCGTAGACCGCAGGCTCGTCCGTGGGGGCCCATTCCTTTCCGAACAAAAAGTCCGGAACGCCTATCTTTAGAATGGCGGGGACACCATTTGCAAAAAGAAACACGCAGATCAGGGCCACAAACAGAATGCTTGCCAGCGCAGAGACCAGGAAGATGGTGGATGCGGCCCGTTCCTTAAATGGATTGGATAAACTGAGTTTCATAGGATTACTTGATGGTAGTCGTGAGGCGGGCGCTGAAGCCTACATCGGACATTTCGTTTTCGCTATAGACCGTCGCCTGGATTTTTCCGTGGGAACCGATCTTTTTCACGAGACCTACGGCCCAACCCAATTCATCGGCATCGGTGTTCAGTTCGTCACGATTAGCGACGTATTCCACTTCGGCAAAGGCCTTGTCAAAAATACCACCGGTAGGAAATTCCACGCCGCCGTACACCGGGAAGTACTGGGTATCCTGACCGTAGAGGGGCTTTACGGCAGTGCCCGCTTCAATGGAAGCTGCATTCACCTCGTCGTCTTCGCCGGTCATGATAGCTGCCGCTTCTGCATATACCGCCAGCTGCTTGGAGGCCTGGTAGCGGACCCGGAAATCCACCACATGGGTAAGGACAGCGCTATACTGCACCGGATCGAGCACGTTGGCACGGTAACCCAGACCGAGCTTCAGGGCATCTCCCAGTTTCAAGTCGTCGTTCACGCGGAGGTAACCCTTGTTGAAGTTTTCGTCATCGGTACCCACCATTACGTTCAGCTGGTTACCGGCCTTTTTCCAGCCCAGCTCCACGGCATCGTGAGAATAGTCACGAGCGAGGAAGCCCCGCGTAGAAAGGTTCTTGTCCAGGTAAGCACCGAAGTTGCCGGCACCTTCCGTATCCGTCTTCCAGTGACCCAGTTTCAAGTTCAGTCCGGAAGCCGCCCACTTGTAATTGCCGTAATAGGTATCGGCCTGGAAACGGTCAGCGCCACCGTTAAAGTGAGGGGCATACATGCGGATAGTCACCTGGGCATCGAAATCTTTAGAGCTGTACTTTCCGCCGATGTTGGCACGGAACCAGAACTTATCCAGGGTGTTTTCCTTTTCGTTATCGTAAAGGGCCTTGTAGGCCTGGGTCTGGATATTTCCGGTCAGGTCAAAGCCACTGGCCTTGGATTCTTCGGCGGCACTAGCCATGCCGATAGTCGTAACAACAGCTGCGATGATGCAAGATTTCTTAATCGTCATTTTGAACTCCTTTGGGACAAGCCCTGTTTGAATGACGGCATCAACTTAGATTGTCATTGTAAAAACTGAAGGGATGGCCAAGTAAAATATTTGTGAAGTTCTTGAAAAGAATAAAAGAGGGGCGAAGGCTTTACAAAGATTTTACCCAACCCACTATTGGGACTTTACACGCCTTGTCTAACTTGTGGCCATCATTCAAAACCAACTAAGGAGATTCAAGAATGAAAAAAATGGCTTTAACCGTTTGTGCAATTAGTTTGGCCGTAATGGGTATTACCGCCGCTTGCAACGGGAACAACGAAGAAAAGAACGCCGAAGCCCCCGCCGCCAAACAAATGGATATTTCCGTCATCGCGCGAGAAGCAGGTTCCGGCACCCGGGACGCCTTTACCGAACTGGTGGGCACCCTTATCAAGCAGAACGGAAAGAAGAAGGACAATACCACCAAGGAAGCCATCACCATCGACGGCACCCAGGGTGTCATGAGCTCCGTAGCCGGTAACGAATACGCCATCGGCTACATTTCCCTAGGTTCCCTGAACGGTTCCGTGAAGGCCCTGGATATTGACGGATTCGCCCCCACCAAGGAAAACATCAAGGCCGCCAAGTACCCCATCGCCCGTCCCTTTAACATCGCCACCAAGGGCAAGATGAACGACGCCGTAAAGGACTTCGTGGACTTTATCCTGAGTGCCGATGGCCAGGCCATTATCGAAGGCAACGGCTATATCGGAGTTTCCGACGGCAAAAAGTTCCAGGCCAAAAAACTGAAGGGCAAGATCGTCATCGCCGGTTCTTCCAGCGTGTCCCCGGTCATGGAAAAGCTCAAGGAGGCCTACATGGCCCTGAATCCGGAAATGGAAATCGAAATCCAGACCAACGATTCCTCTTCGGGAATGCTGGCCGCCAAGGAAGGGACCTGCGATATCGGTATGGCTAGCCGCAACCTGAAACCCAGCGAACTGGAAGCCCTGACTCCCCAGACCATCGCCCGGGACGGCATCGCCGTGATTGTCAACAAGCAGAACCAGATTTCCAACATTTCCCTTGCAAAGCTGCGGGATATCTACACCGGCCTCATCCGCAAGTGGAACGATGTAAAGTAAAAAAAGAAAAGGCTACAAAAAAGAAAAAGAGGTGAATAAAATTCACCTCTTTTTGGGTTCATTCACACACCTGAATTAGAATGCGTTGTACATAATACCAATCATTTCGTCCATTGAAAGAAGGCCCAACAACCATAAGCATGGCCGACAACGAGATTCTCCGCGAGGTCATCGAAAAAAAACTCTAGAGACGAATGTCGTATTGGCCATGCTTGCATGAGCCAATATGACTGAGGCGAATTGAGTTTCTGCAAAACTCTGACGCCCGAGGCCCGCAAGGAAATTGCGGGCGAGATAGCAGAGAATCACGACATCAGCATTACTCGGGCGTGCAGATTGATGGGCGGCTCTGTTAGGCCAGGCCGTATAGCTGCGAACATGCTGCGGACCGCCGAATGACCATTTCAGCGTAAAAACATCGGTCATGCAGCCGAAAAACAGTTTTGGAAGGGCTTACGGATTGAGGATTCTTTGCTAGCCGGGCACAAGTGTACAGTTTGACCCGACAGAGCCTCTCTGGTAAGAGATTGCCACGCTTCGCTCGCAATGACAAATAATCAAAGCCCCGCCTTTTATGCATGTAGGCGGAGGGAGGAAAGATGAGTGAAGATAAATGGCCTAAATCGGTCCCAAATTCGCAAATTAGTAGCCAAATGTATTGCATTTGCATTGAAAATGAATTAGATTTGTACAAAAAGAGGTAATACATATGGCAAATGCAGTTTTACAGACAAGAATCGACAAAGCCACCAAGGACCAGGCGGAAGATTTATTTGAATCACTCGGACTGGATATCACTACGGCTATTAGACTTTTCTTGAAACAGGCGATTAATCAGCGCTGCATCCCTTTCGATATTGTTCCGCCTCAACGCGAGTTCTCGGATTCGACATTGGCCGCCATTGAAGAGGCAAAAGGACTTGCTAGGAACCCCAGGGCAAAAAGGTATTCTTCTGCTAAGGAACTCCTTGAGGATTGCAAGTAATGGTCTATGAGCTTATCATCGTAACCATGAATTGACGGGAAATTTCAAAGGTGTCTGGGAATGCCATATTCAACCAGATTGGTTATTGCTTTATCTGAAGAAGATTTTTCCGACAGCAAACCATAAAAACGTTTGTTTTCACTATGCGTACCGCGCATACTGAGCATGAAAAATAAGCATTTTGTGCATGCTCCGAAATTGTTTATATTATATGCGAAACATTTCGGAGTGGCAAAATGAAACTCAAGTTTTTAACGCTATTTTCAATCCTTGCGCTCGCTGCGAGCGTGTTTGCGGAGAGTGCCATGAGCAATATTACGGTAAACCTGCGCTATACGGGCAAGAACGGGGCGGCAAAGAAGTTCGCCGAAGAGATGGTTTCTAGCGGGACGGTGGCGAAAATCCGCGCCGAGAAGGGCAACATCCGCTACGAGTATTTCCAGTCGCTGGACGATCCCGAGACCATCTTGCTGATTGACGCGTGGGAAAACCAGGCGGCCATCGACGTGCACCATGCTTCGCCCATGATGAAGACGATTGCGAAACTCCGCGACAAGTACGACTTGAAAATGACTGTCGAACGCTACACGCCCGACAACACCATGCCCAAGACCGACGAAAAGTTCATCAGGAAGTAGCCCTATGAAATCGCTCGCGTTGTTTTCGACATTGCTACTGGCTCTGTTTTTGAGCCTCTTTGCTGCGTGTTCCGACGACAGTTCGTCTTCGCCGACAGGCGCCGGGGAAGCTGTCGAATCCAGCGTCTCGCAAGACGGCAAAAGCTCCGCGACTTCAAAGAACGAATCTTCATCGAGTTCGGAATCAACCGTTTCGAGTAGCTCGGCTAATTCAAGTTCGGCGACATCCAGTTCCGCGACATCGACGAGTAAATCTCGCGGCAAAACGCTCGTGGCTTACTTCTCCAGAACGGGCAACACCAAACCGCTGGCCGAATACGCAGCGGAATACCTAGATGCGACTTTATTCGAAATCACCGCAAAAATCCCTTACACCGACGAAGACATCGCCTATTATACGGACTGCCGCGCCGACCGCGAACAGAAAGACGAATCCGCCCGCCCCGAAATCGCAACCGTTGTCGAGAACATGGACGAGTACGATACCGTCATCATCGCGCACCCGATATGGCACGGGATTGCTCCCCGCATCATAAGCACGTTCCTCGAAGGCTACGACTTTTCCGGCAAGACCTTGCTCACTTTCTGCACGTCGGCTTCAAGCCCGCTGGGCCAAAGCGCCAAGCTGCTGCAGGAACTTACGCCCAATTCCACATGGCTCGAAAGCAAGCGCTTCGCCATCGGCACCAGCCGCGAAGAAATCGAAAAATGGCTGGAAGACGTTCTGCGCCCGTAACCCATAGTCGACCATCATCGGGATTGCCATGAATTTTAAGAATTACTTAACTGCAAGCGTTGTTTTGACCGCATTCCTGGCCGCGGCCGCCTTTGCCGGCGGTGCTATCGACGTTCATTCCCACGTGATTCCTGCGGATTATTTGGCCAATTTGCAAAAGCATAACGTGCTGTTTGGCGAAAAAAATCCCAGCCAGAAATAGGTCGACATTTTTCTCGGCACATCAGCCTTTTACAAACAAAAGATTGTTTACATGCTCCGTAATGTAAAGTTCCGTGTCGGTTTCCACCAAGTCGTAACTATCTACAACAGCCTTGTCGTGTTTCTTAAGCACATCCCGATAGCCGGCGACAGTTTCCTTCTTTCTGGCGAAGCGCATGGAACTGTCAAAACAGTCCCGCAGTTTCAAGCCGCATTTGGCGCATTCGTTAATCCATTCTTCCTTTGTATAGAACTTGACGTGTCCGTCTTTTCGGAGTTTCATGTAGTCGTCGACAAAACCGTCTTTGTCGCAGTCGTTTGGGCGGGGGTCCGAAACAAAAAATTGTCCGCCTTGCCTTAATACCCTGCTCACCTCGCCAATGCCGTGCCCAATGTCAGGGAAATGGTGCATCGCGTACCTTGTCACCACGACATCGAACGAACCCGCCTCAAACGGGAAATCGACACCGTCATAACTTACAAACGAGAGGTTCTTGGCTCCTTCGACCTTTGCCCTTGCGCGGTTTGCTTCGAGTGCGTCGCAGACGATGTCCAGGCCGATGATTTCGCAACCAGGATTGTCTTTCGCTAGCGGAAACGAAAGATAGCCGCTTCCGGTCCCGAGATCAAGAACCCTCATACCTTCAGCAATTTTTACGAATCCGGTTATTTTCTCAAGATGCTCGGAATCCTGTGTTTGCCTGTTGTAAAAATCGCCAGCGGCAAATAATTCCTCAAAACCTTTCCGAGTATCATTTATATTTTCTCGAATATCCATGATACCAGTCCTTTCGTTAGCAAAGAAAATATACATTTTTTGGAGCGGTGTTCTTTATGGACATGCCAAAATCAACTTTGTTTTCATAGTGACAAAATTACGAAATTAGGTCTATTATTTTTAGGTCAAAATTTCTCTAAAAAAAGAAGTTTGCCTACAGCGAGTGCAGAAATCAGGACAGCGGATTTGTCCCTGTTGGATTTTTTGAAAGAGGTGAACCTCTTGCCCGGCAAGGTTGGCGTGTTCGATTCCATTGAGGGCCTTGATATTACAGGGTACTTCAGGATGCAGGGCGTTATTCTATTGATTATCGAGAATGGCAGTTGCACCATCGACATGGCAATCCGTTCTATTATCAAATCATCAAGAACCAGTTATTGTCGCTCGCATTTGAATGCGTTGGCTTCTTGTATCGGAAAAATGCGACGCAACAGACATCGAACCGCAAGGAAGCCTTGTTCAACGCGTTCGACCACGATTCTTTCGTTCGAAAGCGCAGACGGTCTGCGATTTTCCATAGGTTCGCTGTTCGTCGTCGCCGCAACCCTCTGCTGGGGATTCAAGAACAACTGCGCTCGGAAAATTTCGAACAAGAGTACCTATCAGATTGTGACTGTCAAGGGACTTTGTTCGGGTTTGGGAGCCATCGCTATTTCTGTTTTCACCCGCGAAACCCATTTTGACATG
Organism: Fibrobacter sp. UBA4297; assembly: GCF_002394865.1. Taxonomy (NCBI): domain Bacteria; kingdom Pseudomonadati; phylum Fibrobacterota; class Fibrobacteria; order Fibrobacterales; family Fibrobacteraceae; genus Fibrobacter; species Fibrobacter sp. UBA4297. The sequence goes on from NZ_DGUZ01000021.1 coordinate 348,323, forward strand.
GACTACATTCCTGTAACGCAGACGGATAAGGTCGGGAAAGCCCATTCCCCGAAATTCTTTTAGCGCAAATAGGATAAAAACTATAGAAGCCGCCGTAAAAATGCAAAAAGGTTAAATATTTAACCACCGCATCAATATTGCCTTATAAAAGACTTGCTATAATCAAAAACTATCACTAATGCTCAAAAAATAATATAAACAAATTACCTTCCCTTTTTTTAGGTATTTTCTATTTTATTAACGTAACCATAGTGGTAACCTATTAGTTCTTTCAACTAGATTGCTTGCCACGACAAACAAAAATACAACATTAGCGAAATTCTCTGAAATTCGGCAAAAAGCAGGTGTTTTGCCGCTAGGGAGTTTTATACCCTAAAACGAAATGGAGGTCGACAATGCCCATCAATAAATTAGAAACAAAGAATAAAACGACCAACGAAAAAAAAGTTGTTCTCATCACGGGTGCTGCACAAGGCATCGGTTTTGCAACCGTTAAAAAGTTTCTGAAGGAAGGCTGGGCAGTCGCAGCAACCGACATCAAGAAAAAGGAACTGGACGAACGCGTAAAAGCCCTGACTGCAGAAGGCTACGACATTACCGGTTATGTTCTCGATGTAACCAAATACAATCAAGACAAGAAGGTTGTTGACCAGATCGTAAAAAAATATGGCCGAATCGATGCGCTATTCAACAATGCCGGCATCGTCGGCCACCGTCCGACCATCCTGAATTTTGACCCGAAACTCATCCATCAAGCCGAAGAAGTGAACTTGTGGGCCGGTCTTTATTTGGCGCAGTTGGTCGGCCGCGTCTTCGTGGAAAAGAAGATCAAGGGTTCCATCGTGAACGTGTCTTCCTTGGCAGCATCCTTTGTGGACTGGTCGCCCTTTGGCTACGGCATTTCAAAGGCTGCTGTGGACGGATTCACCCGCGCAGCAGCGTTTCACCTGGGCAAATATGGCATTCGCGTCAATTCGGTTGCACCGGGATACACCAAGACCGAAATGGCCATCAAGTATGATTATTCGAACCCGAAGCTTCGCAAGGCGGCCGAAAGCAAGACACTTCTCAACCGCTGGATTGAACCTTCCGAGATTGCGAATGCGGTTTACTTTCTCTCTAGCGATGAGGCCAGCGCCATTACCGGAGCGAAACTCCCGGTAGATGCAGGTTATACTACCACCAAAGAAAGCAACCTCAAAAGCATCTACGATGAAGACAACTAGGATTTCCAATCCATCCATCAGGTTTTAAAAATAGGAGAATCATTCATGTCCAAAATCCACAAGTCCATCGCCGAGCTCGTCGGCAACACACCCCTCGTCGAACTTTCCAATTACGAAAAGAAGCACGACATCAAGGCTCACATCATTGGCAAGTTGGAATTCCTGAATCCGACAGGTTCCGTAAAAGATCGTCTCGCCTTGGCTCTTATCCTCGATGCAGAAGAAAAAGGCCTCATCAAGAAGGGAGACACCCTGATTGACGTCACCAGTGGAAACACCGGTATCGGTCTTGCAGGCATCGGTCACGCGCTTGGCTACGAATTCGTTCCGTATCTGGAACCGGGCACGACTATCGAACGCGTCAAGATTTTCGAAGGCTACGGTCTAGATGTCAAGACCTTCTACGATATCGAAGAAGCCAAGAACTTCGAAAAGGAAGGCTTGAACGTTGAAAATCTCATCAAGGGCATCAAGCGCATTGCCAAGGAAAAGGGTCAATACTTTACCGGTCAGACCGTAAACGAAGCCAACCAGGAATTCCATTACAAGACCACCGGTAAGGAAATCTGGGAAGACACCGACGGCAAGGTGGATTACTTTGTCGCCATGGGCGGTACCGCAGGCACCATCGTGGGCGTCGGCCGCTACCTCCGCGAAAAGAATCCGAACGTAAAAATCATCGGCGTGCAGGCAGCCCCGAGTTCCCGCCCGGATAGTCCGGATTTCACCGGCCACATCGTTGACGGAACCATTCCTCTGGCAGGCGTTCCTGAAGCATTCACCCCTCCTTTGGTGAAGAGCAACAAGAACAACGGTTTCCAGTATGACGAAGTCATCGACATCAAAGCCGAAGATGCATACGAAACCGCACAGGAAACGGCAAAGACCGACGGAATTTTCCTTGGCACTTCTGCAGCAGCCGCTCTTACAGCAGCAATCCAAATTGCAAAGCGTCCAGAAGCCGCCGGCAAAAACATCGTCGTCATTTACCCGGACAACGGCTACAAATACCTGTCAACCGATCTGTACAAGAGACGCAAATAGTCCAACTTAAAAATTCAGATCGCTCGAACAGGGCGATCTTTTTATTTGAACAAGAGGTTTTTACATGAAATTAAAGTTTGTTCAGAATATTGAAGTCAAGCCCACGAAAAGCGTGGACGATTACCTGGAAGCCGTTAAGCAAATTGTCAAGTACTTAAAAACAAACGAAGTAGTCACTCCTCAGGGAAAGTACTGGAAGGTAAGCCCGGAACCGGGAAACGATTACGAAGGGGACCTCTTTTTGGTACCCAAGGGAATTTACGCAGGTTCTGCCGGAATCGGACAGTTTTTCTTGCAACTTTTTGAAGTCACTGGTGACAAGCAATATCTGCAAGAGGCTAAAGATGCCGCCGAATACATCTTGAATACTTACGAAGGACCTAGATTTTTCTCAGGAATCCTGGACAAGGCCGCCGGTGGAATTTGGCCCGTGAAAGGATGGGGCACAAGCGTCTATACGGCTCCAGCCGGTGAAGCCATTTTCTTGGATCAGCTTTACGCTCACGAAAAAGACGAACGCTACCGAAAGTTCCTGACCACGACCGCCGATGACGCCATTGCCGCCGGCAAGGACGATGGAAAGATTTTACACTGGTCCACGGAAGCAGACTTGATGGCAGATGCCTCCTATGCGTTCTTCTTCCTTTATGTCTACCGCAAGACCGGCGAAAGAAAATATCTGGACGCGGCAAAAAGAGTCATAGCATTTACGGACACACGAATCGTCCATGCCAAAGAAGGTGGAATTTACTACGACAACGTAGACTTGACCTTGGTGGGCTGGAAATCCAGAAAATCCGCCTTCCCGAATTTTTTGCACGGCGCCGCAGGTACCGCATGGCTGAACGTACTGCTTTACGAAGAGACCCAGGAAAAGGCTTACCTTGACAAAGCAAACAAAGTGGTGAAATATCTCTCCGCGATTGCAGAAGGAGATGAAAATGGAGCCATCGTTCCTTACCTCTATAATCCGGACTTGGGACGTTTCCATGACTTCTACTACCTTTCCACCTGCCACGGCCCCGTAGGGACCAGCGTTCTGTTCCGCCAACTTTATGAAGTGACAGGTGAAACAGAAAATCTGGAGTGGGTGGATATCTTGACCAAGGGAATACTGAAGGCTGGCGCTCCCCTAAAACACACTCCGGGTTACTGGAATAGCTACTGTCTCTGCTGCGGTGCACCGGGAGTATTGATCCACTTCGTGAAAACCGCCGAGCTGCTTCACAACGACGCCTATATCGAACAAGCAAAAATAACTGCAGACAAGCTTATCGGCGATTCCTTCAACGATGACAAGGGTCGCCGCTGGTACGCTGCGTGGACACGCAAAATTCCAGGCTTTGTGGAAACCTACACAGGTCTTTATTCCGGTGCCGCAGGTGCAGGCTCTTCGCTCCTGCATCTTTACGCCCACGAAAAGGGAATCCAGATTCAGACCGAAACACTCGAATACCTTTTCTTCAAGAAGTAGACTTTTAATCCAAAAGGAATTTCAATGTCACAAGAATTCGAAAATAAAGTTGTCTTGATTACTGGTGCCGCAGGCGGAATCGGTTCTGCGACGGCAAGGGCTTTTGCAAAAGAAGGGGCCAAGCTTTTTCTGGTGGACTTGAAAAAAGAAGGCTTGGAGAAAGTCAAGAAATCCTTGGGGCTTTCCGATGACCGCATCCAGATCAAGGAAGCCGACGTGACCGACGAAAGTCAAGTCAAAAGTTACGTGGAATCCGCCGAAAAAGCTTTCGGAAAAATCGATGTATTCTTTAACAATGCGGGAATTCTTTCCACCGGATTTGTCAGGGATACCGATGTTTCGGACTTAGAAAAAATTCTCAAGGTGAACGTGGTCGGAGTATTCCTCGGGCTCAAACATGTTATCCGTTCCATGGAAAAGACTGGAGGCGGATCCATTATCAATACCGGTTCCATTGACAGCTTTACAGCGGATCCTGGCGATGGCGTATATGCTGCATCCAAACACGCGGTCATGGCCATTTCCAAGTGCGCCGCTCTTGAAGAAGCTTCCAAAGGCATCCGCATTAATCTTGTATGTCCTGGCCCTGTACAAACAAGCATGATGGAACATTACGTAAGCGAAATTTATCCTGAAACGCCCGATGCACTCCAGGAAATTTACAACAAGCGTATTCCCATGGGAAGAGTCGCTCGCCCCAAAGATATTGCAAACGCAGTTCTATTCTTCGCAAGCGACCGTAGCACCTATGTAACCGCAACTAGGCTGGTGGTCGATGGCGGGTACAAGCACGAATAAAAGAATATAACGGATTCACACGGAGCGCATTTATGAAATTGACGATATCCCAACTGTTCAAAAAAAATTCTGCCGAAGATTACATCCACGCCGCCGAAGAAACAGCCCGTTGGATTCAAACGCAGGAAGTCCAAGAAAAAAGCGGCAAATCCTGGAAAATTTTTCCCGAAGGGCAAAATGGTCTTCAGGGAAGCCCCTTTTTAGGAAAACGGACCCTTTACGCTGGTGCCGCTGGAATCGGCTTATTCTTTTTGCGTCTGTATCAATTAACGGACAAAGAGGAATGGCTTTCCGAAGCCAAAGCGGCTGCAGAATATTTGCTTTCCAATCCGCTCGGAATAGACTATTACAAATCCGTCCAAAAGAAAATTGCCGACAATGCCGAAGGAGTACACGGCTGGGCTTTCAGCTACAAGGTCGGCCCAATTTCTGAAGGGCAATTCGTCTATGCCTTGTATAAAGTGACGCACGACAAGCGATACGAAGAATTCGCCATCAAACAAGCAGATATCTTTGTGGAAGCAGCCATCGGAGATGAGAAAGGCATCCACTGGAGTGACTGCCGCGATATTGTCGGCGATGCCGGCGGTATCGTTTATCTGTTGCAAGTGTACAGGGAAACCGGAAACAGGAGATATCTGGAAACAGCCATCCAGGCAGGGAAATATATCGAATCATTCGGGCATAAGGGTAAGCACGGCGGCACCTATTATGATTTGTATGACTTAGAACGGGCCGGGGAGGGCGAAAAGGGAACTGTCCATGTAAACTTTTCTCATGGCTCTTCTGGAACGGCATACCTTTGGGCCGTTCTATACGAAGCGACCCGAGACAAGCACTATCTGGATTTAGCAAATGACGTTATCCGGTATCTAGATGGAATTTCCATCGGCGATGAAAATGCAGTTCTGTTCCCCTACCAGGATCATCCCGAAAAAGGCGAGGCCGATTCGAGATTTTATCTTGGAATGTGCGGCGGTCCTATCGGTTCTTCTTTTGTTTTTAAAAAATTGTACGAAGTCACCGGCGACAAAACTTATCTAGATTGGATCCGAAAGCTTTCGAGAGGCTTGACTTTAAGCGGAGTTCCAGAACGTAAATCCTGGGGCTATTGGGGAAGCAAGTGTATCTGCTGCGGAGGCCCGGGTGCGCTGGAATACTTCGCCTCGTTTTTCCAGTTTACCGGTGATAATTTTTTCAAGGACGCAGCCGAACGAACAGCAAATGTTCTCCTTGGAGAATCCTTTGAAGAGAACGGCGGACGCACTTGGTACGGGGCCTGGGACCGCATCGCGCCAACCCGCGTAGTGAGCTATACAGGTTTTTACATTGGCGCGGCCGGTGCTGCAGGCGCGCTCCTTAAGTGGGCTGCAGTCCTACAAAGGAAGCCTGTCGCCGAATTCTTCGAGTATAACTTGTAGATGCTTAGGCCGTCTTCTCTAGAATATCCTGAAGCCATCATTACAAACAAATAACTTTGGTTTAAAACAACTGTTCCGCAAAACAGGCCACATTGCATGCGCGCTGTTTGTCGATAAGGCGTCCAGCGGGAAATAGACTCTACGCCAGCGTCACCATGAAAAATTCCACGTTCATTTCGCGGTCGGCGAGCGGCACAATCTTGCGGTCCTTGGGAATTTCGTAATCGAACTGGTGGTCCGAAACGAAGGTCAACAGCGAAGACTGCTCGATAAGCTTTGAAATGCCTTTCGTGCTGTCGTGCTTGATGAAGGTGACATCGGGAATTTTCTTGCGCTTGACCTGCTCCCAGAACCCTACGTTGCTGCGCTGGATAATGGTTTCGCCCTTGAGTTCCCGGAGCCGGATGGATTTTCGCCTGGCAAGCGGGTGTTTTTTCGGGAGCGCAATCGAGAGCCGCTCCTGCATGTATTTTTCGGCACGGAACTTCTTTGCACGAGGGGCCTTAAGCGTGATGCCGATATCCGCCGTGCCCTCGTTCAGCGCCTTCAGCACGCCCGCCTCATTGTCGATAATCTCGTAAGTGACTTGCGCGCCGGGGTATTTCTCCTGCAGTTCCTGCACCATCCGCATGGCCGGGAGAATGGCCACCGATGCGATGGAGTACGTGCGCGTACCCGCTCCCTGCGGGCTTACTTTTTCCATCATCTCGCCCTGCAAATCCATGATGCGCTTAGCGTATTCGGCAACCGTGCGACCCTTCTCGTTCAGCTCGATGCGGTTCTTTTTGCGTTCGAAGAGCGGAGCACCGATTTCGTCTTCCAGCTTCTTGAACGCGCGGCTCACCGCCGGCTGCGAAGTGTAGAGCTTGTCCGCAACGGCCGAAAGCGTCCCGTATTCCAGGAACCCGGCCAGCAATCGCAAGATGTAAGTCTCGACAAACATAAAAAGCCCCTTTTTGGGGAGAATATAATAAATCCGCTATGCGTCAAGTGAATAGTGGGGCTATTTTCACCAGTTTTCGTAGCGGTGTCCCGTATCGAGGGCGGCAATTTGCTTCATTTCGTCGTCCGTCAACTCAAAGTCGAAAATCGATATGTTTTCTGCGATGTGGTCAGGGTTCTTGGAGCCCGGAATGGCAATGTAGCCCGATTGCACATGCCAGCGCAACACCACCTGTGCGGCCGATTTCCCGTGGGCCTTCGCTATCTTTGCGACAACCTTGTTCCCCAAAACGTCTTCGGTGTGGCCGCGCCCGCCTAACGGGTAATAAGATTCCACCACAGCTCCATAGCGTTTTGCGTATTCCTTGAAGTCCGTGTTCTGGTAAAATACATGGTTCTCGTTTTGCACCACGGCAGGCTTGATTTCGAAATCAGCAAAAAAGCGCTTCGCCGTCTTTTCGGTGTAGTAGTTCGAAATGCCGATGGAACGGATTTTTTCGCCTTCACCGCACGTTCCATAGCCTTGTAAACCGCCTTGTCCTCGGTGTCACTCCCGTGCTGGTGCAACAGCATCAAATCAATATATTTGAGCCCCAGCTTTTCGAGAGAGTCGTCGATGTCTTCATCCAAGGAGTTGCTCCACGGCACCAGTTTCGACGTCACGAACAAATCTTCGCGCTTCACGAGCCCATCGTCAATCGCCCGGCGGATTCCCCTACCCACGGCTTCTTCGTTGTCGTAATATTTTGCCGTATCAATCAATCGATACCCGTTCTTGATGGCGACATAGACTGCATCTTCTGCCACCTTGCCGCGCAAAGTCCAAGTGCCAAGCCCGAGAACCGGCATATCGAAACCCGAATTCAACTTGACCGTTGGGGCCGCCCCTTTGCTATTCTGCACGATTGAATCTCCTTTGTCCGAAACTTTCGGCATAGCCTGCGACGCAGCATCGCTCGAACACGCCATGAACAGGAAAACGAACAAGAAACTGAACCACCTCATGCCCTAAAAATAACCAAATCCCGCCGCAAATCAAAATACTTATTCCGCATAAAAGATATGCTTTGAAGGCATAGGTGGGAGAAGCCTCCCCCTCGCTCTCCTTCGTTGGCTCAGGGACCAGGCAATGGAACGCCCAGCTTTTTACTCCTTGTTCGCGAAAGCCTTGATGCCGCCTTCCATGAGGGTCGCGGCGAGGTCAATCATTTGTTTAAGCGGGATTTTGCGGCCGTCTTGTACCCACTGGCGGTATAGCGCAAGCGTGGTGTTGTTGAATGCCCGTATGATATTCTGGATGCAGACCTGCTTGGTGTGGAGTCGCGTCGTTTTGGAATGGGTGTGGGCCAAGACCTTGCGTTGCATGGGTTCGCGCACGTAGTCCAGGCGGCTGTCGCAGGTGATTTTCTTGAAGAACTCGTCTTGCGATTCCATGAACTCGAAAAAGGAGCGCACGATTTCTTTCTGGTTGTCGAGGTAGTTGTAGTCCTTCACGAGCTCAATATAGCGCTCCATGTAGCCCGCTTGGATTTCGCGGAGCACGTCGTCGGTACTTTCGTAGTGCAGGTAGAACGTGTTGCGATTGATCATGGCGCGGTCGGCGAGCGCCTTGACGGTAATCTTTTCGTAGGGCATTTCGCAGACCATCTGCTTGAATGCCGTGTAGATGGATTCCTTGGTGCGCCTGATGCGCAAATCTTCTTTGTGTGCGGCTGGTTTCATGCCGTAAAATATACAAAATAATTTGCACTTTCTAAACATCTGTCGCTTATTTTGCACTAGCCTATAACTTGCCATTTGAATTCGGGCCAAAACAATCTATAATTCAAGTGTAAACAACAAGAATGCGCAAGCAAGGAGCACTTATGGACTGCAAAGAAGAAATCGTCGATTCCCGAATCCCGGACCCCGAGGCCTTTGAAATCGGCTCAAAGAACGCCCAAATCCTGTTCAAGCTGAACCACACCATGCCCATGACCGAGGAATACGGCAAGGTGGTCAAGGAACTGTTCGGCGACAATATCGGCGAAGGGACGATGCTCACGGCTCCGCTTCAGGGCGTGTGCTTTGAGCGTGTGAAAATCGGGAAGAACGTGTATATCGGCAGCAACTTGCTCTTGATGGCCCGAGGCGGCATCACCATCGAGGACGGCGCATGGATTGCGGCCAATGTGCAGTTGCTTTCGAACAACCACGACCTTTACGACCGTGCTGTTTTGCAGTGCAAGCCCGTGCTTATCAAGGAAGACGCTTGGCTTGGTGCGGGTGTTTCCGTGTTGCCCGGCGTGTGTATCGGCAAACATGCCGTGGTGGGCGCAGGTTCCGTGGTCACGAAGGACATTCCCGACTACGCCGTTGCCGTGGGCAGCCCCGCCAAGGTGGTGCGCATGCTCGATCCGGAAAAATTTGCTTAATCGCGGCGCATGCCGCAAGGAAAACCAAAATGAAAAAACTCGTTACACTTTTAGCTGTCGCAGCGGCATTTTTGTTTTCTGCTTGCGACTGCAACAAGGAGACTCAAATGAAAAAGGAAGAACTTATTGAAAAGCAGGCGTTGAAAGAACTGGTGGACACCTTCTCGAATCTGGCCGACATGCGTGATACCAAGACCCAGAGCACGCTTTTTACCGAAGATGCCACCATGACTTCCATCGTGGGCGGAAACGCCTCTACGCTCAAGGGGCGTGACGAAATCGAGAAAGCCTGCGCCAAGTTCCTCTCGCTGTTCGATACGGTTTACCATTCCAACGGCCAGCAGGTAGTGACCATCGATGGCGACCGAGCCAAGGGCGTGTCTTATTGCACCGTGATGCTCATCGGGAAAAACGCGGAAGGCGTGCGCACGCAGAATTTACAGGGAGTCCGTTATGAGGACGAATACCAAAAGATTGACGGCAAGTGGTATATCGCAAAACGCACTTCCCATTTTGAATGGTCCGATGTGCGCCCGGCGGGAAATTAATAAGGAGAACCAAAATGAACAAGACTGTTGCTATGATGCTTTCGACGGCGGCGCTCGCTGCTGCGGCGGGGACAGCCTCCCCGAAGGTGAAACCTGTCACCATCCCGTTGAACGACGGGCGTGCCATTCCGCAGTTCGGGCTCGGCACTTACAATTCTTCGGTGGCCGAGGCGAAGGACGCATTGGCGGTGGCGCTCAAGCTCGGCTACAGGCACGTGGACACGGCTCACGCCTACCGCAACGAGCGTGGCGTCGGCGCAGCCGTGAAGGAGTCGGGAATTCCCCGCGAAGAAATCTGGATTACCTCCAAACTCTGGCCCACGGATTACGACCACGGCAATGCCGCTGAATCTATCGACAAGATGCTGGAGCGCCTGGGTGTGGATTACATCGACCTGGTTTACCTGCACCAGCCTGTGGGCGACTACATGGCGGGCTGGCGCGGCCTCGAAGAGGCGGTGAAGCAGGGCAAGATCAAGTCCATCGGGATTTCGAACTTCGACATGGACGAGCGTGCTTTCGACGAAATCATCGCGAAGGCAAAAATCAGGCCCGCCATCGTGCAGATTGAACTGCACCCGTATGCGCAGCACAAAGCTTTCCGCGAAAAGTGCAAGAAGCTCGGCATCGCGGTGGAAGGCTGGTTCCCCCCGTTGGGAGGCTCCGGCGGCAACGCGACCCTCTTTGGCGACAAGACCATCAAGGAACTGGCGGCAAAGTACAAGAAGTCGCCCGCGCAGATTATCCTCCGCTGGCACGTGCAGGAAGGCTTCTCCACGATTCCCGGCGCACGCAACCCGGATTACATCAAGGAAAACATCGAGGTCTATAACTTCAAGCTTTCCGAAGACGACATGAAAAAGATTCGCGGCCTAGACAAGGAAAAGCGCTTCTTTACCTCGACCCTTGCCGAAATCCAGCATTTCAAGGACTGGAACCCCGGCGACTAAAGACCTTCATTGTCGCCGACCGTTTGCCCACTATGCGCTACACGCATAGTGGGCATAAAAATTACGCATTACGCGGACGTCCTGAATTTATTTATATTATAATCAACCGGTTCAAGGAAATTTTTAACAGAAAAGGCGGATCCCATGAAAAAAATCACCTTGATTCTTTTATCACTTCTTCTAGGAGTCTCTATGGCAGCAGAAAAGAAAATCCTCGTCGTTTACTATTCCCGCGCTGACGAAAACTACTCCGTCGGGAACATTTCCAAGGGCAATACCGCAATCATTGCCGAGATGATTGCGAAAAAGACGGGCGGCACGCTTTTGCACGTGGAACCCGCGAAGGAATACCCCAAGGGCTACGACGACTGCATCAACGTGGCCAAGAAGGAGCTTGCGCAGGACGCGCGCCCGGCCATCAAGCCGGTGAACGTGAACCCCGAAGAATTCGACGAAATCTACGTCGGCTATCCGGTGTGGTGGGGCGAGATGCCCATGCCCATGTTCACCTTCTTCGAGAAGTATAACCTGAAGGGCAAGACAATTCACCCGTTCGTGACCCACGAAGGCAGCGGCCTTTCGGGTGTTGCCCGCCTCAAGAAAGTGACCGGCGCGAACGTGACTGCGGGCCTCGCCATCTACGGACACGTGGCCCAGAACGAACGCGAAAAAGCCCAGAAAGAAGTCGATAAGTGGGTGAAGTAGGCTTGCGCCTTAGTTAGAATCGCCAGTCTGCTTCTTTTTCAATTCAATTAAATCGAAATACATCAGACGACTGTTCAATGGCCTGTCAGGACCGAGGCAACGAAATTCGCGTTCTTGTTCTTCGGTGCTGAACAAGAATTTGAACTCGTTGTTCTGGTAAAACTTGAGATTCCGTTCCTTGTTGTAGGAATCTACCAGCAAAAAACGGCAACCGGTCTTGTTAAGCGGGTCAACG
>NZ_DGUZ01000022.1 GCF_002394865.1 Fibrobacter sp. UBA4297
CCGTCAAGCGAGGACAGGCGCGAGGACATGTAGGCGGGAATGACAAAAGAGCCGAGCGATGCAGAAACATGCTTGCATGTTTCTATATCCGAGGCGAACACGTCAAGCCACGAAGTGGAATAACAAAAAAGCCTCGCCGTTCTACTGGCGAGGCATTTATTTTACCTGTACATATAACTTTTGCCATTGGGGAACTTGAATTCTTTCATTCCAGCGGTATTCACCTGACTTACGGACTTCACATCGCCACCGTAGAAAATCGTGCTACCATGGTATTCCGGCTTGAAAGCTGCATTTTCTGTACCGTAGTAGTTATCGCTTGTGAAGCTGACAGACGCACAATTCGGGGTGTCGGTCGAGTAGTCACCGAATGCAAGGAGCACGCCGCCCGTAATTTCAAAGCCTGTATCCGTATCGATGAGGCCACCGGCCATATTGGAGAGGCATCCATTGCCACCGCCCTGTTGGCCGCCCATACCTGGGAATCCACCAAAGCCGCCGCCCCAGCCGCCACCGCCACCAGGGAAACCACCACCCATGCCGCCATTTTCATAGCTTTGGCCGGTGATTTCGAGAATCAACACGCCACCCGTCATCTTTGCAGAACCATTGGCATCAAGCACATCAATCATGTTGCCCTTTGATGCGATATAGTGGTGACCGCCGCTAATCACAGCATGACCGCTAGATTCGCTGAACATGGAATACCCGCCCGAATTTTCCTTAGCGCCACCGGCAGCGTTCCAGCCATCATTTGTGGCAAATGTAGCCGTAATGCCACCTTCTGCGAAAATCTTATACGCTTCAAGACCTTCATAAGCAGTGACCACATTAATCGTAGAACCGCTCAAATGCAAGGCGGAGTCCGCATGGATACCATCGTCCTTCGTAGAAATGGTCACATCACCAGCATTCATGAAAACTTTGTATTTTGTATGCAGAGCATCGTCATCGGCAGTCACATTGATGTTACCGCCGTTCACATAGATGAATTTTTCAGCCACCAAGCCCTTGCCTGTAGAAGTCACCTTAACCGTTGACGGCTCCGTAGAATCGCTGAGCATCACATAGTGCGCGGCCTGAATGCCATCATCGCCCGCTTTAATGGTGATGTTACCGCCACGGATATCGACAATGCCTTTGCCATCGATAAAAGACTTGCACTTGCCATCAGTACCTTCTTCGCATTCATCACTTTCAAGGGCGTCACCTTTCTTGGCCGTGAGATTCAGCGTACCGCCAGAAATCTGGAGGCTACCCTTGCCCTTGATGGCGTTTTCTTCGGCTTCAACAGTAATGTTGCCGTTCTTGATTTTAAGATCGTTACTGCACTGGATGCCGTTTTTGAACTTACCCTTGACGGTCAAAGAACCGGCACCCTTGATATTCAAATCATCACGGGCGTAGATTGCAGCCTTTGCCGTATCCTGAGAGCCGTTGATTTTCACGAACAAGTGATTACCATTACCGTCTTCAACCACGTTGGTCGTACCCTTGACCAAATGGAGAACCGTCTTGTCGGCATTTTTCACGAGAATCGGAGCATTGGAGCTCTTGATAGTCGCATTGTGAAGATAGATGCCCGTGTTGCCTTCGTTTTCGGCACCCGGAGTTTTCACCACCACCTGGAAATCGGACGATTCACCGGTGACGTAATAGGCACCCGGGCAAGTAATCGTTGCGCTTTTGTCTGCAATTTCAACGCAACCATTGTTGTTTTCGACAGTAGCCGAAGTACCCGCAAGTTTCAGGAGAATCTGCGTACCATCCAAAATTTTTGCGTCTTCGTTGTCATTTTCATTATCGCCAGATTCCGAGCTGCCTAATATCGCTCCGCCGGGATTTGCACCGTTCGAACTTGACAATCCGCCAGGAACAATATTGCTGGAGCTAGAAGTTCCGTTGGTAGGCGGCACAGCACTTGAGCTTGAAACGCCAACACCCGGAATAACGCCCGGAATAACGCCGGAGCTAGAAACGGTACCGCCCGGGAATGCGCCAGAGCCAGAAGATCCGACAAACGGAGCAGCATCGCCCGAACTCCAGATTTCCACGTCAATGTCTAAAATGCCGGAGCTAGATTCAACGCCAAAAGTTTCACTGCTAGAAGAAGCTTCCGCAGGCACAAAAGCCCCCGCATTAGGATCCATAATTGAAGTTTCATCACCACACGCCACAAAACCCAAAGCTGCAGATGCAGCAATCACAGGCAATTTCTTTAATTTCATTATATGCTCCATTTTTAATTAATATAGATTCAAATAAATTTGGTCCCTCAAGGCCACCCCGCCCCCTCCCAAAATCCGTTGAAGATGGAACAACAGGGATAAACAATCGTGCATTTCGTTTTTGGGGAGCTTTTTACGTACTAAAGCCTTGCAAAACTACCCATTAGTACGTAAATTCACGACCAATTTTACTACCTCACAGAACCTTTTGCAGATTTAGCATCGCATTTACGTACTTTTCGCCTTTCAAAAAAGCTTCTAGTACGTAAATTTCAAATTACAATCTTAAGAATTTTTGAGTAACATAAAATTTTACGTACTATACAGTCAATAAACCGCCATTTAGTACGTAACACACAAATTAAGAATTTTCACATTACGTACTAACGCTCCACAAAATACACTTCAAGTACGTAAAACGCTCTGAAACATGTTTTCCAAAACAAACACGACAAAACAAGCGCCAATCTGTCAACAAGCATATCATTTCTGACCAAGACAAGTAATCAGCCACCAAACGCAACAAAGCCCCCGCGACAAGCAAGAACTACTTCAAAAATTGATCAACAAACTGTTGAACAATTTTCACAGAAAGCGGATTTGCCAGAGATTCAAATGTTGCAAGGAAATTTTTGCCTTGGACAAATCCATTAGCGGAATAAAGTTGAATTTTGCCAACCGCATTTTCTGCATAGCTTTCATCCGTCATCATTCCAAAATGTTCCCAAACGAACTCTTTTCGAGTTCGAACATTCAAACATGTAAAATCGGGGTGCACGACGATCTTACGGTTATTAGAATTCAGCGTTAGCGGAGCTTCGTAGCGGAAAGGAACCTTAGCACGAACAAGCTGATTCGCAATAATAATTTCGGACTTGGAGCGAACCCTCAAGCCATCACTTGATAAATACTCCGACGAATTTTCAAGAAAAGTAGGTTTCTCATATTCCACAGACTTCCAAGCAAACACGAAATCAGCATCCGGTGTCAAAGCATTTTTCACTAATTTTCGACGTCCATCATTCAAATTTCGATAAACATCCTCAACCCGGTCAGGATGGTATTCACTCAAGAACTTTTCTATAGCCGAAATTTCTCTTTGAATTTCACAAGAGACATCTCTGTAATAATCCCGTTGCGCAACAGCAGAGGCTTTTTTCATCAGCTTTTTATTCACATAAATTCCATTTGGTCTAGTGTCGTCAGAAACCAAATGATATTGGATTGAATTATGACAGCGAACTACTCTTAATTTTTCCAAAGGAGCATTACGAAGTTCCGTTTCAATGTGAGATAAAGAACGCATCAGCTCTTTAATCCGACTTTGAGCAGCACCAACAAGTTCATCATGAGGCATAAGATCATTAATCCATTTCATGTGGATAAAATACAACCCTCACCTATGTTTTGGCAAGAAAAAAGAGACAATCCAATCATTTTGCAAACAACCGTTTGCAGGCGAAGCAATTTTGTGGCCGAATAAGCTTTTGGGAAAAAGCGATTGCCGCGTTTTTACGTACTAGACAAGAATTTTGAACGCAACTAGTACGTAAAAATCAAAAGTCAAACAAGCCTATTTTACGAAGCCCAGCGCAATTACGTACTAAACCAAGTAAAACAACGCCGCAAGTACGTAAAATATCCTTGCCGAAAACTCAAAACCGGCAATAAAATGGGACCAGCCTGCATTTTTACGTACTAAAGCCTTGCAAAACCGCCCGTTAGTACGTAGCACACAAATTAAGCAAACTCACCTTACGTACTAAAACATCACAAAACACACTTCAAGTACGTAAACTACCCAAAACAAAAACAATTACGCCCCAACCCAGGCTACGTAGCTCCCAAGATTCAAGCTAAGCCCGTTCCAACAGCCCATTTATAGCCTCGTCAATCTCTAAATCATCCATCCACACCACCCAAACAGTCTTAGCCAAATCCTATAGCCAGTTATTGCCCCCTCACAATTGCCGTCCGCCACAGATTTTTCTAAATTGCCTCGCGCATTAGCATGTTTGGCGCATGTTGCGCCGCATTAACCGGAGGCTTTATGGCACTTCAATTCTACAACACCGCATCACGCAAGAAAGAACTGTTCACTCTTCCCGAAGGCGTTCCCGCCGTGCGTATGTATTGTTGTGGCCCGACGGTGTACCACTTTGCCCACATCGGCAACCTCCGCACTTACATTTTTGAAGATTTCCTCGTCCGCACGCTCAACTACTACGGCTACAAGGTCAACCACATCGTGAACATCACCGACGTGGGCCATCTCACAAGCGATGGCGACACTGGCGACGACAAAATGGAAAAGGGCGCAGCCCGCGAAGGCAAGTCCGTCTGGGACATTGCAAAGTTCTACACCGACGCATTCATGGCCGACTGGCACCGCCTCAACATCCAGGAACCAACCCGCTGGACTCGCGCCACGGACCACATCCAGGAACAGATTAACTTGGTGAAAACGCTCGAAGAAAAGGGTTTCACCTACCGCACCTCGGACGGCATCTACTTCGATAGCCTCAAGTTCCCGCGCTATGCCGACTTTGCCCGCCTTGACGTAGAAAATCTCCGCAAGGGTAGCCGCATCGACATGGGCGAAAAGCACAACGCCACGGACTTTGCACTTTGGAAGTTCAGCCCGAAGGACAAGAAGCGCGCTATGGAATGGGACAGCCCGTGGGGCGTTGGTTTCCCGGGTTGGCACATCGAATGCTCCGCCATGGCCATGAAGTACAACGGCCCGACGCTCGACATCCACTGCGGTGGCACGGACCACATCCGCGTGCACCACACGAACGAAATCGCCCAGAGCGAATGCGCCAACGGCGTTCAGTTCAGCCGCTTCTGGATGCATGGTGAATTCCTCCGCACCGCAAGCGAAGAAAAGCTTGAAGACGGCACGACCGAACAGAAGTTCGGTAAGATGAGCAAGTCCTCGGGCGAATTCTTGACCGTCACGCTCCTCATGGAACGCGGCTTCAACCCGCTCGACTACCGCTACTTTGCACTCGGCAGCCACTACCGCAACTACCTGAACTTCACTTGGGAAGCCCTCACCGGCGCCAAGGAAGCCTTCAAGAGCTTGCACAAGAAGACGGACCCGCTGATTGGCAAGGCAACCGCTATCACAAGCGAAGCTGCCAAGGCTTTCCAGCAGGAATTCAAGGACGCCATCGGCGACGACCTCAACATGCCTCGTGCACTCGGCATCATGAACACGATGCTCAAGAGCGACATCGATGACGGCGAAAAGGCTGCACTCGTGGCTGATTTCGACAAGATCTTTGGTCTCAAGCTCGACCAGCCGCGCGAAGAATACGTCAAGAAGGGCGCAAACGACAACATCGATACCGCTAAGATCGAAGCTCTCATCGCAGCCCGCAAGGAAGCTCGCGCCAACAAGAACTGGGCCGAAAGCGACCGCATCCGCGATGAACTTGCCGCGATGAACATCGTGATCAAGGACTCTAAGGAAGGCACGACCTGGAGCGTGAAGGAATAAGCCATTTTCCTCCTCGTTGTCATATACGTTGCATTTATTGGGCTAGGTCTCCCCGACACCATTCTTGGGGCGGCTTGGCCCTTAATGCATTTAGACCTCAAAACGCCAATTTCTGCAGCGGGTATTCTTTCGATTATCGCCTCGCTCGGGACAATCGTTTCTAGTCTCTGCACACCGAAAGTTCTGCGCGTTTTAGGCACAGGAAAACTCGTCGCCTACAGCATTGCGCTTACCGCAATCGCCTCCATCGGTTACGGCTTTGCGGACTCGTTCAACATCCTTTGCCTTTGGGCCATCCCGATGGGCATTGGCGCAGGAGCCGTCGATGTGGCGATGAACAACTTCGCCGCCATTTATCTGGAATCCAAGCACACGAACTGGTTGCATGCCAGCTGGGGCATTGGAGCAACGCTCGGACCATCGCTTCTTTCGTTTTCGATTTTGACCGGCAGCGGTTGGCGTGGATCATACGAATATGTCGCCATAACCCTCGCTGCAATATTCGTTTTGATTCTCATTTCACTCCCGCTGTGGAAAAAAAAGGAAGCGCGTGGAGGGCTCTCGGAAAACGTCACCATCCCGGCGAGTTCTATAAGCACCGCTCCCGAGAATGCGCAAAAAAATGCCGCGCCCTCCGACAACAACGCAAATAATGCGCCGCACATCAGTATCCGCGAAGCGCTCCGCGTCCCGGGAATGAAACTTTCGTTCCTCACGTTCTTCTTTTATTCGGCACTCGAAATTTCGACTAGTCTTTGGTGCGGCACCTACCTCATCGCTTGCGGATTCAAACCCGAAATCGGAGCATTCATCGTTTCGCTCATGTTCGCATCCGTGATGATTGGCCGAATTGCAAGCGGATTTTTTGCAATCAAGTTCACCGACCATCGCCTGATTTACGCAGGCATAGCCATCGTCTCTGTGGGTTGCCTCATCCTTTCAATCCCGCTCCCGCTGAACTTGCAGCCCGCCTGTATTTGCCTGCTCGGACTCGGTTGCGCCCCCGTTTACCCGTCGCTAATCCACGCGACTCCCGCACGTTTTGGAGAATCGCTTTCGAGTCAAGCGATTAGCATCCAGCTCGCCGGTTCCTACGTCGGTTCCATTTTGATGCCGCCCGCATTTGGTCTCGTTGCTGCTAAATTCACAGTCCATCTTTGGCCGATTTCACTCTCGATTTTTGTCGGATTGTTACTTTTATGCGTGTGTTTGCTGGACTACGTAACGCACAAAAAACTGAACAAGTCTTACGCCCGCGAACGCGTCATTGACATTCTCCACACGGTCTCGATGGAAACGCTCAAACGGGAGCGCCGCATACAACGTCGTTTACGTAATCGCCAAAAGAAACGTTAGGGGTTTATTATGGAAATAAAGCAATTTGTATTCAATCCGTTCGGAGTGAACTGCTACATCCTGAGTAACAGCAAGGGCGAAGCCATTTTAATTGACCCAAGCGTGAGCAATGCCCGCGAACAAGCGGCACTCACCGATTACATCAAAAGCGAAAATCTCAAAGTCGTGCGCGTTTTGAACACACATCTACACTTGGATCATGTTCTCGGGAACGCATTTGCGGAACGCACTTTTGGCATCAAGGCCGAAGCACATAAAGACGACACTTTCCTTCTCGACGCGCAAAAAGAACAGAGCCAAATGTTCGGCCTCCCCTGCAACGATTTAGCACCAGCGTTGGGCAATTACCTGAACGATGGCGACATCGTCGAAATTGCAGAAATCCGTCTGCAAGTGATTCACGTTGCAGGGCATTCCCCGGGCGGTCTCGCCTTCTTCTGCGAGAATCCAGGCAAAGTGAACGGACAAGATAACGTCCCACCACTCCTTTTCCCGGGCGATATCATTTTCGCGGGAAGCCGCGGTCGCAGCGACCTCTACGGCGGTGACGAATTCGCCCTCGTGAGCGGCATCAAGTCGAAGCTCCTTACGCTCCCGGCAGAAACCGTTGTATTCCCCGGCCACGGACCAAGCACTACCATTGGCAACGAGAAGATGTGGTATTAACCCTTCGACAGGCTCAGGGACCTTTGTTATGAGCAACAACGGGCAGGTAAGAATCGGCTGGATTGACGAGTTCAAGGGATTCGTTCTTTTGTTCGTTTGCCTGTTTCACATTGAGCAGAATTTCCCGAACGCGCACCTGGGAATGTATCACTTGAGCGCACTCCGCATGTCGGCATTTTTCTTTATTTCAGGGTTTCTTTTTAGCACAAAACGGTTCAGCAATTTTAAGAGTTACTTTACCCACAAAACGCACGTCCTGTTAATTCCATACCTCTATCTTTCGTTCCTCTTTTTTGCCATTGACCCGGTCGTTTACAATTTCGCTTTGTTTCCAAAATCGCCCACGATGATGGTCGTGAATACCATTCCCGACATCAACAATACATGGCAATACATCTATTGGAACATCGCTAAAATTTTCATCGCCGGGAAGTCCTCGGTCGGAGCGGGCCCGCTGTGGTTTGTGTTTACACTTTATTCCGTCAGCTTGCTTTTTTACCTGCTTCATGAGATGTCGAAAAGACAAGTTAACCCCAAACTGTTTTTCGCCGTCATGTCCATAGAAGGGCTCCTTTGCGGTTGGCTTTTAAACGAGAACCATATTCACTTGCCGCTTGGTGTTGAACGCGACCTTACTATCCTATTCTTCTTCGGATGCGGTTTTCTCTGCAAGGAACCCATCAAAAAAATCCACAACGCCATTTCTGCGAGTACAGCTCACGCCGCAAAAAACACAATCATCGTTGCCGCCATCGGAATAGCAAACTATATCGCCTACGCATTTTTGGAATCGCCAAGTCCGAATTTTAGCATCATGAACAACGACTTGGGCAAGAGCCTCCCCCAATTTGTCGCAAGTTCCATCACAGGCATTATCGGCCTTATCGCCACGTTTCTGCTCGCAAGCAAGCTTCCCGACATCGCCCCCATCCGCATTACCAAAGGCATTTTGCGCAACATATCCCGCAACGCACTCGTGATTCTCGCCGTTCACTGGTGGATTGTCCTGATGCTGCGACTTTTCTGCCGTCCCGCAATCAACCAGCCCGGAATCGCTTACATCGCCATCCCGATTGTAGCCCTCGGCACCATCGCCGCCATTCCGCTTTTCCGATGCAAACTCCACCGCCTACTCGGCAAAGAAAAAATCAGCGTAAAAGAAAGCCTCTGCATTAAAGAGTAAAGCGCTCTCTAGCCCGCTTTTGTCATTACCGCTCCATTTGTCACCCCGGACTCAGTGCCGGGGGCACCTTTTTCCTGTCATGCCTGCCTCCGAGCGGGCATCACCCTTTTAAAACGCAAAAAGAAGATTGAGCAAAATTTAGCTCGATGGAGATTCCCGCTTTCTACTCAAAGAGCATAACTCAACTACAGAACTAAAGTTCTAAGTTTCGTATAGCGGGAATGACAAGATAATAATCGATGCGCATCTCGGAAACGACTGCGCGGCACGCAATTACAAATAGCTCTTGAACTTCGGCGCAGGTGCTTCGGCGGGCTTTTTCTTGGGTACGTAAATCTTTACGGCATACACGTTAAAGTCCGTCTCTGCCAAGATATCGCCTTCTTGCAAGTCTTCGTAAACATCGATTTCAATTTCGACGCCATCGCGTGCAATGCAGCGGATAGAACGTGCCGAGAGTTCCTCGCGCAAAAGAGGAACATCAACGACCTTCTTGTAAGTGCCGTGATGAGTCGTACCAAGAATTCGATTGCAAATCATGGAACGCAATGTAGAAAAATAGTGATTAGTTGTTGGTCATTAGTCATTGGTTCTTGGTTATTGTTAAGGGTCGCCCTACGGTTTCCTCTAGGATGATACAATTATTTTCTATCTTAATGGGTAAAGGCGATGCCGGAACAGAGTCCGGCATGACAAGCCCCAAGTCATACCTCAAAGGCTGATTGCACTGTTCACAATGACAATTTCCTACCCCCTATAACCTAAAACCTATCACCTAACAATGGCTCGCGCACGTAAGACTATTACTCCTGATCCGTATGCAAAACCGATAGCGAAACCGCTACCGCCTTCCAAGAGCTTGCCCGGAAAACTCAAGCAGTTCCAGGCGCCCACTCGTGCGGATTTTGACCTCGTAAGTCCTTACGGCGCCGCAGGCGACCAGCCCAAGGCCATTGAAGAATTGACCGAAGGATTCAAGAACGGCGAACAGTTCCAGACGCTTCTCGGCGTGACCGGTTCCGGCAAGACGTTCACCATGGCAAACGTCATCAAGAATGTCGGAAAGCCGACGCTCATCCTCACGCACAACAAGACGCTCGCCGCCCAGCTTTACCAAGAATTCAAGTCGTTCTTCCCGAACAACGCGGTGGAATACTTCGTCAGCTATTACGACTACTTCCAGCCCGAAGCTTACATCCCGCACACGGACACGTTCATCGAAAAAGACGCGAGCATCAACGACGAAATCGACAAACTCCGTCTGCGCGCAACGGCCAACCTCCTCACCCGCCGCGACGTCATCATCGTTGCTTCCGTGAGCTGCATTTACGGTTTGGGAAGTCCGAGCGAATACTTCGACTTGATGGTCCGCATCAAGAAGGGCGACATCTACGACCGCGACAAGATTCTCCGTGACCTTGTCCACATCCAGTATTCACGCAACGACTTTAGCCTCGATCGAGGCTCATTCCGCGTTCGCGGTGATGTGATTGAAGTCCACCCGAGCTACGACGAAGATGGGCTACGCATTGAACTTTTCGGAGACGAAGTCGATCGCCTTTACCGCTTCAACATCGTCACGGGCGAAGTCATCAAGGAAGTTGAAGAACTCACCATCGCCCCCGCAAAGCACTTTGTCACCAAAGAAGAAAACCGCGCGGGTATGCTGCAGCGCATCCAAATGGAACTTACCGACCGCCTAGCCGAACTCGACAAGGAAGGCAAGGTTCTTGAATCGGCACGCCTTTCGAGCCGCACCCGCTACGACATGGAAATGCTCCGCGAAACCGGCATGTGCAACGGCATCGAAAACTACTCCCGCATCATCGAAGACCGCGCTCCAGGCACACGCCCCTTCACGCTCATCGACTACTTTGGCGATGACTGGCTTTTGATGATTGACGAATCGCACGTAAGCATTCCGCAAGTGGGCGGCATGGCCGAAGGCGACAAGTCCCGCAAAACCACGCTTGTGCAGTACGGGTTCCGCCTCCCCTGCGCTCTCGACAACCGCCCGATGAACTTTGCCGAATTCGAGTACATGTACCCGAAGCAAGTGCTTTTTGTGAGCGCTACCCCCGGCGACTACGAACTCAAAAAGACGAACGGCGTTGTCACAGAACAGATCAACCGTCCGACCGGGCTTTTGGACCCGAAAATCGAGCTGTTCCCGATCCAGGGCCAAATGGACGTGCTCCTGTACCGCATCGAAGAAGTCGTCAAAAACGGCGACCGCGTGCTCGTCACGACGCTTACCAAGAAGATGGCGCAAGACCTCACGGAATTTTTCATCGAAGCAGGCGTCCGTGCCAAGTACCTCCATAGCGACATCAAGACGCTCGAACGCCACGAGCTCATCCGCGGACTGCGTAGCGGCGAATACGACGTGCTCGTGGGCATCAACCTCTTACGCGAAGGCCTCGACCTCCCCGAAGTGAGCATGGTCGCGATTCTCGACGCCGATAAGGAAGGGTTCCTCCGCAACTACAGGAGCCTCATTCAGACGATGGGCCGTGCAAGCCGCAACGTGAACGGCACAGTGCTCCTTTTCGCAGACAACATGACCGAAAGTCTGCAAAAAGCCATTGACGAGACAAACCGCCGCCGCACTTTGCAAGAGGAATTCAACGCCAAGCACCACATCACGCCAAAGTCCGTCACCCGCAAGATTGAAGAAGACCTGCGAATCGTGGACCCGCTCGGAATCGATGAAGAAGTGGACGAACGTCATCCTGAGCAAAGCGAAGAATCCAGTTACGATTCCAGCGAAGACTTTACCCCCGGTATCCGCCCGATGGAACCGTTGCAGCCCTCTAATTATAGACGAAAGACGAGAGACGAGAGACGAAAGAATGCAGCGGCCCCCGGCGCACATCCCGACAAACCATCCAAAGCATCCGAGTCCAAGCTCGCGGACCTGGAACGTCAAATGAAAGAAGCGGCAGCCCGCCTCGACTTCGAAGAAGCCGCCCGAATCCGCGATATCATACGCTCGTTGGACGCATAGTGTTTAAATTTGTTTACAAATTTGTTATAATTTTCATCACACGGTCCCGCTTTAGACGCCGTAATGTATATTAATTTTTGTATTATTATAAAAAGTTAATTACTTGATACTTTTCAAGCTAATTTTGTTTATTTTCATTTTAAGATTACAAAGAAAGGGTATTTACAATGAGTTCTAAATTCACATCACCTCTTATTTTAAGTTCAGTTCTCGCTTTGGGAACTTTAAGCTTTATCGCTTGCGGTGAGGATTCCAACCCGAACCTTCCGAATCAAACCACCCCGAGTTCTTCCAGCGTTTACGTTCCGCCAGCACCATCTATCGAAACTTCAATCGTTTTCGAAAGCCTTGACGCCGCAAATCTTAACACTGGAGTCAAGTTCAGCGGTACAATTTCTATCGACCTCGGCGACTCTAATACCGTCGTAGACGTATCTGCCGCCCACTTTACACAAGTTACCACGGTCGTTGTCAAAAAAGAAACCCAGGTCCAGCAAGGTACGGCTTCATTCAGCATCCCTATAGACTTCAACGAATACCCAATCCAAACCGTTCCGCTTGGAGAATGGGGTCTCAAGACCGATTTTGAAAACGGTTATACCGATTGTGGTGATTTTGAACTCATCATCACAGCCGTGGTTGAAGACGGCATTGCAGAACCTTCTGTTTCTGTTGCAAGAATCCCATTCGAACGTCCGAGCAGATGGTGCATGGAACCGGAAAGTTCCTCCTCTGAAGCTCCGGAAGTCATAGGCGCCCCGCTGGATAGCTTCGAAATCCAAGTCGATACCAAGATTAACAAGTGCATCAACGTCGCAGCAAAGGCTGTCTCTCCGGACGAAAACGGCGATGTCTGCTTCGATGTAAACACTTCCTCAATTGGTCTTTCCAGCACGACAGGCGTGAAGTTCGCCCTCTACGGCAACAAGGATGACAATGATTACTCGAACGACTACGGTAAGAAACGCCATCCGAGCAACCCGACTACAACGGACTTCATTTACGCACCGGCCTCCCTGCAAGAAACCTATCCTAACTTCCTGAGCGCCACCGACAAGTTCTTTGTTGGCATCGCTCCGACATACGACCCGCAAACAAACCCGGGCACAGGCTTCTTTACATTCGTCGTCATAGACAAGGGTATTGCAGATGCCAACGGCCATAGACAGATGACCCTGTTCTTCTACAAGACAGCTCAGTAATCTAAAAACGGAAACGCTTTAAAAGGACCTCCCCTGTGGAGGTTCTTTTTTTTCTAAATTTACACCGTAATTTAACCCGTCCGTGCGGGAATCCGCCGGCACAATACGGAGTAAACTATGCTCAAGAAACTTTCCAACTTCCCCGGTATCAAGGGACCCGTCGTCACCATCGTGATGGACGGTTTTGGCATCACCGATAGGGTCGAAGGCAACGCCATCAAGGCTGCCCGCACCCCGACTCTCGACAACCTCTTCAAGATGTACCCGAACGTGCTTTTGAAGGCTCACGGTCGCGCCGTCGGTATGCCGACCAACGAAGATATGGGTAACTCCGAAGTCGGCCACAACGCTATCGGTGCTGGCCAGGTTTACAACCAGGGTGCAGCCCTCGTTGCAGACGCGATCAACAGCGGCGACATCTTTGATCGCGACGCTTGGAAGGAAATCTCCGGCAACGTTCGCGAAAAGAACTCGGTTCTCCACTTCATCGGCCTCTTCAGCGACGGTAACGTTCACTCCAACATTGCACACCTGAAGGCCATGGTCGCCCAGGCCAAGAAGGAAGGCGTCAAGAAGGTCCGCGTGCACATCTTGCTCGACGGTCGTGACGTTCCGGAAACTTCCGCCCTCGATTACGTTGGCCCGTTCGAAAAGTTCCTCGACGAACTCCGCAGCCCGGAATTCGACGTCTGCATTGCTAGCGGCGGTGGCCGTATGCAGATTACCATGGACCGTTACAACGCTAACTGGAAGATGGTGGAGCTCGGCTGGAAGACCCACGTGCTGGGCGAAGGCCGCTACTTCGACAACGCTACGCAGGCTATCGAAACTCTCCGTGGCGAAACCAAGGCCATTGACCAGGATCTCCCGCCGTTCGTGATTGCTAAGGACGGCGCTCCGGTGGGTACCATCAACGATGGCGACTCCGTGGTGTTTTTCAACTTCCGTGGCGACCGCGCCATCGAAATCACCCGCGCCTTCGAAGAAGAATCCTTCAACGAATTTGACCGCAAGCGCTTCCCGCATGTGTGCTACGCTGGCATGCTCCAGTACGACGGCGACCTCAAGCTCCCGAACCGTTTCCTCGTGCCGCCTCCGGCCATCAAGGAAACCAGCGGCGAATGGCTTTCCGAAACGGGCGTGAAGCAGTTCGCCTGCTCCGAAACGCAGAAGTACGGCCACGTGACCTACTTCTGGAATGGTAACCGTTCCAGCAAGTTCGACGGCGAAACCTACCTCGAAATTGAATCTGACGTTGTTCCGTTCGAACAGCGCCCGTGGATGAAGGCCGCCGAAATCACCGACGCCATGATCGAAGCCTTGAAGAGCGGCAAGTACCAGACTCTCCGCTGCAACTTCCCGAACGGCGACATGGTGGGCCATACCGGTAGCTTCCGCGCCGCTACGATGGCTATCGAAGCTGTGGACATCGGCCTTGCTCGACTCCTCCCGGTGATTGACGCCCTCGGTGGTGTCGCAATCATCACGGCTGACCACGGTAACGCCGACGAAATGTACGAAATCGACAAGAAGACCGGCATGCCGAAGGTCAACAAGGATGGTTCCTTCAAGGCCAAGACGAGCCACACGCTCAACAAGGTTCCTTGCATCCTTTACGACAACGTAACGGGCGGCAAGCTTTCCCTCAAGGAAGGTGACTGGGGTCTTTCGAACATCGCTGCAACGACGGCGAACCTCCTCGGCCTCGAGAAGCACGAAGCTTGGGACGAATCTATGTTAATCGTTAAATAAACGATTAACATATAACGAGATTAAAAATGGAACCCGCGAGGGTTCCATTTTTGCCACGCTTCCAAATCCTTGTTAAGAGCTGCGGCAGCCATAGGCTGGCGCATCTCTAATAACAACGATTTCGTTCGACGAACGGAGGGCATAAAGCCCTCCTCCCGCACCATAGGTGCGGAGTCTCACGAGAAGCTTGGGACGATTCCATACTCATCATCAAGTAAGTAAGAGGAGTGAGGTTGGCACTTCGTGCCTTTGAGGTATGAGGTCGCAGCTTTGCTGCTTTGGGCAAAATTACAAAAAAGGAACCCTTTCGGGTTCTTTTTTTGGTGATACTAGCCACGCTGAAAAAATATTTTTTCATTTTATTTCCAAAAAACTTATTTTTAATGGTAAAAACGATGTGGTGTAGAGGAATTAAAATGAATTTTAAATTTAAAACTGGTTTTACCCTCATGGAGCTGATGGTCTACATCGCCCTTCTTGGAGGTATTGTTCTCATCGCGGGCCAGGCGTTCAGCGATAGCACCAAAATGCGAATTAGGACGCAGAGCATGCTGCAGGCAAACCAAATTGTTGGGAATGTATCCTCGATATTAAAAGACGATATAGCACAACTCGGCGCAAAAAGTTCCACAGAAACTGATGATCCGACTATTACCTCAATGAATGTTTTCAGCACAGCTCATATGCATGACGTATATATGGATCCCGACAATATCACAGACTCTGATAAGGACTCATCTTCATTTATAATCACGCAAAACGATGGCGGTACGGGATTAGACAAAATTACAATGCGTCGTTTGCGCTACACAAGCTCAGGTGCGTATGACGCCGTAGAACAAGTAACCTGGTTTGTGGAAGACAATGTTTTAAAAAGAGCTTGTCGAACAATAGTTTCAAACACCGAAGATGAAAATTGCCCATCAACAGATTCCGCAATAGTAATAATCGCCGAGGGTATTGACAAATTTAAAATTACACCCGCCAAACCAAGTACAACAGTCACAATGACTAGTGTTCTTCCGTCAAGTTCTGAACCCGTAAAAGCATTCAAACTCATTTCGCGTTTTGGAGATGGCAATTTTGAGCCCATCAATATCGACCCTCCAAATGGAGGGGAAACTATCAGACTATCAGGTTTTTCCATGAACTACGATTTTGATGCAAACATCCCCATTACAAATAAAGACCAAATTAAAGCAAACCAAGTTTTCTTGGCTAATCAAGGTGACGATATTACCTCCTGGAATTTTCAGTGTACTCAAATAACTCTAGAGCCTTATATTGAGTACGAAATTTCGTTTTCAATGCCTCTTACAGAAAATGACCCTAGTCGAATGTTTTGCCCAGGACGAGATCACATGGCCGTCGGTTTTAGATATGCAGAAAACGGAAACAAGCCTAGTAGCCTTAGCGACTTTCAATTTTACCCACCAACAGTTGGCGACAGCAAAGATACAGGACTTCGTAAAATGCGCTTCACAACCAACGAAACCATCGATGGCGTATGCTTGGCATTTACATTTGCGAGTTTTTCACCTGTTGCATCTGCAGGAAATATAAACTTAGCCAATATAAAGCTCAGAAAAATAGCAAGTTCAAATTACACATTTACAGATGAGATTCTTGCCATCGCAGACAAAAAAAATGTAAAAGCCCTAAAAATAGAAATCGCCATAAACAAAAATGGCGAAACAGGTACAGAGACAGCTATTGTGTCTATACCCAGCAATGGACCCAGAGATTAGGAGTGTAGCAATGTTTAACAAAAAAGGTGTTTCTCTTATAACAGTTCTTCTGTTCATGCTTGTTGCGACAATTGCCGCAACAGCTACATTCAAATGGCTGACATCCGAAAACAAGTCGTCCTCCTCTAGAATGGAAATACAAGAAGCAAGGCTGAGCGCCAATGCAGGCATTCAGAGTATCAGAGCTTGGATGACCAATAACGCAAATGATGTCGGCGCCCTAATAAAGCAATACCTTTTGAATGGGAAACAGCCGATATTGCTAAACAGTCGCGTCGCAGCCCACATAAACAGAAAGCAAAATTTTAACGTATGGCTTACAGGCGTAACAGAAATCAACGGACACCACAAATTAAAGATACTATCCGAAGGTATTTCTCGTGACAATTCCAAATACACAGAAGCAGCCATAATTAACGTTTCAGGACTTTACCAAGTCACTCCTCCAGAAGAAGAAGTCGAAATTAAAAATATCGCTTATGATTACTCCTACTTCGGCGCTTCTATTTCCAACCACGGATCGGCAAAACTATCATCAATGCTCATTAACGGAAACTGGTACGGAAATCCTCTTGGAATTGACAAGAACATCATTATCACAGGTAACGCAAAACTATCCGGTAACAACGTCTACATTTACGGAACAGGCTGTTTCGGAGGTGATTTATTTGCAGATAACGGCATTGACGCTGCAAACATCTATGTAGCAGGGACTTCAAAACAATTTGGCACAAAAAACGCCATAGGTGTTTCAAACCACGCCTATTTTGATGGAGTTCTGGAACAGGACCAAAATAGAGAAATCAGAATTGGCGGAAACATGACATCCAATAATAAAGTCAAAACTAGCATGGGTACAGGAAGTGCGGCTTTTACAATTGAAGGAAATCTGTGCCTTGGCCCAAATGCACAAGTTCAAATTGGCGGAATGCAAGGCACGACTCCACAATACAACTGCGACTTTCGTGTTGATGGAGATGTCTGGATTACACACCCATATTCTTTCTATGCAAGAGATCCAAATCATGGGGATTTTCACGAGTACTATAATAAAATCATCTTAGGCAACAAAAATTCATCTAAAGTATATATTATAGACGCTTACCCTCATAGCGATTACGTAAAACTGAGAGAAAATAAAACATTTATAGAAAACTCAAATTACAGACAACACTGCAGTAATCCTATATCAATTGGTTATGGACAATACGGCTGTTACAATAAAAACTCAAATAGTTCTGAAAGAGAATACCACCAATGGGACTATTGGCATGATGATTCAAGAACTCCATACGGCTATATCGCACCGAATTCAGATATGTACTACTTTTATTACGTTGAGCCAGGAGTAACAGATGTCGAATTTAAAGAATACAACAATACATATTGGAAAAATAGAACCGCAGGTGCATGGGAATCGCCTTCGGCTATGGGGGCCTATTTTATAGGTGGCAAAGTCTATCACAAAACAAATGAACCAAATACATGGGCAGAATACAATTATGGAGACGGATTTCCACAAAAAAGGTCCCCCTATTGTATTCACAACAATGACAAATTTCGCCCAGAATGCCATGTATCGCCATGGTTTAAGTCAAATGGTACTGTCACACACAATTTACCATCATCAAGACCAATAGCCTGTGCCGACTCTGTAAGAAAAGTTTGCTACGACATATGGAAAGAAAAACCAGGATGCGATGGAGCTAAATTTAAAGTTGATGATATTTTAAAAACTGCATACGATGCATTCGAAGATTATGCAAATAAAGGATGTGCTAAAAACATCACAGAAATGGACGAAAACTTTGTTACAAACGCAAATAGCTGTTATGATACAAATATCAAAGATGAAGAAAAAAAGAAAACTGATCTCTATAATGGGTATTTAGTTGTAAAGGTTACATCCACACAAAAAAAGGATTATTCAGAAGGACTTAAAGGAAAATTCATAATCATCGTAACAAACAAGCCCTCGCAAATGGCGCCCCCACCCACAGCAGGCATCAATGATTATGTATTTCTGTACTTACAAGAAGGCGCAGGAGAAATAGTCGGACAAGGAACCGACACTTACAACTACTTCATTTACACAAAGGGAAATGTAGGCTCATCATCATACAATGCGGCAGACAATTCTATATCTCCGAGTGGAGGCATTCTCTTCAACAACGCAACCCTTAGCGGTTCCGTCTACGCGGAAGCCGCAAGTTGTTCAAAAGTTGCGGCACTCACATCAAGTAAGGAAATGAAATTCAACCATGATTTGCTCAACAGCCTCAACCAAAGCAGAATTATTTGCGACGCTTCTGTCACTAATTGTGGAGGTGTAGCCACAAGTTCATCTTCTGTCGCCGAACCGACAAGTTCAGCATCAGCAGAAGGAGCCATTAACGGGAAAGACCCTTACTTTATATCCATTGCACCACAGCTAGGAATAACTCTTGAAACACAATACAAGTCATCAGAAGATGCACCTGCAGATGCTGCAGAACTAGATCCTTCAATATTAATCCTTCCTCGCATCATTTATCTCCCAAAAGATGCGCCAGGAACATTAGCAGACTACTATTCTGTCATCAACTTAAATGGAGCAAACGAAGTCAAGAACGCTTCAAACGTGTCATGCAATCCTTCTATTCCACCAACAGGGAAAATGTACACATCTTCCTATTTGGACATCGGTACGCACAGATGCGAATATAAATCACAAAACTATGGCGATATCCCATTCTACGTTGTAGTTTCAGACGCAAGTGGTGATCTTCCAGAAGTCAATTTCACAGAACGTGATCAATCACTAGAATTAGGAGAAGAAGTCACCGTATCCGTAAAAATCGACAAATCCAAAGCCGTCAACGGAAAAATAAAATTTGATTTTTCTTTTGGAGACATTCCTTCTGGATGGACTGTTACGCCACCTAGTGGAGCAACCTACATCAAGGAACGCTCAGGAGGATTTTCCGGTAGACATTATTACACCGTAGAAGTTACACCTAATGCGTCCGAAGATCAAATAATCGATGTCTTAAAGGTATCAACAGAAGCAGATGCTCAAGACGGAGACATTCACATATCTTTAACTACGCCAACTGAGCAATGCATCATCGGAGGCTCTAAAAACACTCATCATGTTTACGTAAGAGGCCATTTATATATAACCAGAGCCTCCATATCCGACTACTGTGATAACTTCACTTGTGATGCAGCGACTCTAGAAAAAAGCCATTATCCAGACTGCATCTATGAGGGTGAATGGATTACGGTCAGTGGTACAGGCTGTAGTGAAATTGTCAAAAATGACCGGTGGTCATGCCTAACGAATACGGCAATTTCTCTTGTATCCGTAAACGAATCCGATATTCCATCCAACTGCGAAATCGTCATACCAACAGACAACAATAGCATCGATGAACCACACAGTGGTGAATCTCAAAATCTTTACGCATCACTAAAACACAAAAAAGTGGAACTGACAGTCAAGCTCAAAGACAACAAAGATGACGACACGTATGTTCGCGTTTACGACCAAATGACATCTACTGAGCACCGTTGCACAAAAAACAGCACCCCCTATCCTTGCCAATATAACATCATCGCAGGCGCTCCAATTATCATTTCTCATGAGGATTACGGTGAAGACAAAGAAAGTTTTGCTTTTTGGAGATGTTCTGGAGATAATTGTTCAAAATCTACCTATTACAATGATGAAGAAGAATTCAGATTCTACAGCAGTCATACAATTACTGCTGATTACGGTGTTGAATCCCATTGCTATTACGATGATTTTTCACAAACAACGGCATTTTGCGACACTGACGCGGAAAACTGCATAGATACATGCGCAACAATTATTGAAGGAGAGCAAGTATGCGATCCTAGAAACAGCAAACAACCAAAATCACACTGGCTAATGACATACCACAACAATGGCAAAGGAAACAATTCCAATTACATTCGACCTAATTTTGGCTCAGGCTCTATTTTCGCCCCCAATAACCAGAATGGAAACAATCAGAGCGGAAAAGTATCGGTAATTCTCAGAAACAAGAATGCAGGACAATATGGTACAATGAACGCCCTTATACAAACAGCCATTCTTGCAAGTTCAAATCCAAATGAATTCTTAAATACGGGATTTATTTTTAGGAGTAACGGGAAAGAACACTTAATACTAAACGTTTATGGAACTAGTACTGCAGGAAAAAGCTCAGGAGACTTAACATTCCGAGTTTGCAAAGTGGTTGGCCAAGCAATAAACAATAAAAATCAAGGTGATTGCAAACTTATTCCAAAAGGAAAAGACGTATTGAATGTACCCATATCCAGCACGGATTTCATCAAAGTGGCTTTCACAATCGACAATAAAGATTTATTAACGGTTAATGCTAGCGTAAATAACAAAGCATGGTCCGGCGAACTCAGTATCAAGGACTTTGGGTTCAACGACATTACACATACCTACGTTGGTTTCAGTTTAGCAGATCCTGAATTTAAAATATTTGATAATGGCTGGACATCAGCCTCGTTCAATGACCAATGCTGGGAACTTCCCTCGATATCATGTTCCTTCGCTGACAAATATGTAGGCGAAACGGTTCCCCTTAATGAAGAGGTCACCCCCAAAGTCATTATATCCAGTTGGTTTACTGATAAAAATTGTGTAACAGAATACCACTACAACGGATGTGACAATGCAACATCTCTCTGCGTAAACGGCACTGGCGAACCTGGAGAAATCGGAGCGACATTGTCGGGAAGCAATTACAAATTTACAGCGGAAGGAGCTCATGGATACCTTGTAGATGATGATAAAAGGGCCCAAGATGCATCCGTAAAAGTCGTTTGTCCAGGAGAAGTTACAAGTCTGGACCTTGCTAAAGAATACTATAGCTGTGGCACATTCTGGGTTGGAAAGGTTACTAATTGCTCAAGTGAACTTTCTATACCTGATAAGCCCATATATTTAACAAGCAACGTTCCTGAAGAAATTTCAACAGAAGAAAATGGCGATGGATACATAAACATGCGTGGCTCCATTTTGCATATTGATATTGAAACAGACGACTCAAATGACGAAAACAATAACCTTAACGCTAATTTGGAAATTCAATTACAGTCAACAAACGGAATAAAAAGTTCGTCAAGATTAATCAGTACAGCTGGACATCACGAAATTGGAATTGACAATTTATCAAATATTTTTGGATTTGATCCACAGCATGTTTCAAAAATCATTATTACAAGCGACAACAACATCTATATTAAAAACATCCATATAGCAAACAAATGCTCAAACAAGCTTTCTATTGAATGTGAAAAAGCGCATTTTGATCCTAATAAAGGGTGGAAAGTCGATGTAAAAGTCCACCCGATGAGTCCAAGCATAAAATGCTCTTACACATCGTCAGACAACAATATAGAACCCCTTGAAAACATCATCGGATGCACAAATTCAGAGACGTTCTTAACATATAAGGAAAACGGTTACTATTGGTTGGGCAGCGCCCCCTCCTTTACAGTAACAGCTTTGGACAACAATGGTTCCACAGTTTCTTGCACAGTCACAGGAGAAAATTTAGGAACATTTACACCCACCTGTAGCGTAATCCCAACAAACATTACCACAGGCAGTGATGCACCTACATTCTCATTTAAAATCGGTGAACCAAGACTCGGACCTGGCTGGGATAGAGTAACAGCCAATTATAGAGTATCCTTAGACGACGATGTTATAAAAGAAGGCAGTGCAAAATTAGGATCCAACCAAAACATATCATCAGACACAAAGCCTTCCAGTGGCGAACATCAATACAAGGTTGAAACTTGGTTCGGAAATGGACCATACGCATCAATGTGGGCACAGTCCTGCACTGCTGATTTCAACGTTGAAGACGGTGTCCAGAAGACCCCACCAACAATCAACTGCGAATCAAGCGAAGTAGACAATAATGGATCATTCACAGTTAGCATCAGCAACCCCGATGAAATCCAATACACCTATACCTTCGGAGTTACCGACCCATTAGGTAATGTTTTTGCCGGTCAAAGCGGTTCAAGTAATGAAACAAGCCTTGCATATTCTTATACTCCAGGAATGGCGGGATCCGGAACCTATAGGTACTCCATCACAATCAATGGTGGGGAAACACAAACGTGTACAAAAACTCTATCAGTAACTTCGACTCTTTCTGCAACTTGCCCTACAACAATCACCAATCAAAATCCAGAAAACATTATCAATGTGAGTGCAAGCGCTCAGATAACCATAAATGGCCATACTTCGGATTGTACAGATTGCGAATACAAAATACTCTACAACAATGTACAGAAAAACGAAAACAATGAACTATTTTTCTACGACAATAACGCTACAGGAACTAGAACTTATCGTTTTGAGGTTTCGGACAACGAAGGACACAACTATTCTTGTAACTTCAATGTGTCTTTCCAAAGCCAACAAAGTGGAGATATCGAACTCACTTACGGAGGAGGTAATTGGACTTTCATTAGTGAGGGAACGCACAAAATTGCATGCACAGGAAATCAATATTCAGGACACTTAATATGTAAATGTCCCAATGCCGTATCGAATTATTACGATTGTCAAATGAGATACAACGGTATGCTTGTAGAAGTTCAATCCACCCAAAATGACGGAAAGACCGTTGACGGGCAAAATACCCAATGCTACAATGGATACATCGCAAATGTAGAGATACTCGCTCCAAAAACATCCCCAGCACCAAACTCTAATCAATCAACACCACAAGGCAAAGGCATGTACTGTAAACACGATTGGTAAACCATTTCATCCCCTCCCCAAAAAGCTCCCCGTCGGGGGGATGAAAAATTTTATGAGCGTGGCGAAAATTATGGGAAATTTGGATTTGACAGTCTGTTGTTCAAAAAGGATTTAGCTAGCCGCGGGCTTGCGAGCTGCCACTATGGCTTCGACGGAATTTGCGACACATCCATCGTCAATTACATTGATTCACTTCTTACGGATTCTATACCCAAATTCATTTATTGGACAATGCTTGATGCACATCCTCCTTATGAATTATCTGGAGTTGCCGAAAGATCTGCATTTTGCAAGGAACTTTCGCTGTCTAATGTGGATTGCACGTATTTGACATTGCAAGAAAACTCAATGAGTGCGCTTGCAAAGCTTGCCGCAAAACACCCTGAATGTCGTTTTGTCATTCGAGGCGATCACCGTCCAATAGGCTCCTTAGAACAATCTGGCTTTGTTCAATCGTTCTATTTTAGGTGGGTGCCGATTATCGTGATAAACTAAGGTTGAATTTCAGTGGCTTAAATTGGAAACTATCTTCGCCAGTTCACGGTTGGATCGCAGATGAACATGGTAAAGAACGTCCAATGCGAACGAATTCTCGGTTTTAACTCAAAGTGGGAATTTTAAATTTCCGTTTGAACTATCTTCCCATTCTTTAATTCGGAATCGAGCAAATCGTAATTGTAGGCCGAACTTTCTGTGCAAAGGCCTGTCGCCGGATTTTGAAGCAACTCAAATGTTTTTGAATTGTAGATGAGACTCAAGGCCGACTGCAATGAAAGGCCGCGCTCTTCCATCAACCATTTGGCCATATCGCCAACAATCCCCTCAACGAGAAATTCTTGTTTTGACGTCATACGCTTGGCCTCTTTTGCAAAAAAGATATCGCCTTCGGAGTCCTAAAAGCATACTGATTATTCAATCTACGAGATTTCAGCCCATTCACTAACTCATCTATTGTAATCACGTTAATTGCAAATGTCCTGAACAACGTAGCAATATCATCGTTTGCCACAGGACCGATAATCAAGTCAAATTCATCTGCGGGATGCTTTTGATTTCGACTTCTATTCGCCATCACAAATTCAGCCCATTCCCGATTAGGTTGCTCGAATTTCTTGATTTTCAATGATGACAAATCGGAATCGTCGAACTCGAAGGCATTTACAACCGACTTACCCCCAAATCTATCAGCAACCTTTTGTGACATTTCGCGAGCTTGCACTAATATTGTTGTTAGATAAAAAGACTGCCCAAAATCCTTAAACGGTTTGCACATGGCCAAGTCTATTTTTTCAATATCGCAATTAGAACCATGATACAAGATCATTGAATCTGTCCTCCGTTTCTTTGACAGATTGCGGTCAAATCTTCAACTGTATCATCAAAAGAAAGCAAATGCTCAGCCCCATAGTGAGCTTCTAAAAAATCCATTCCTTTAAAAAGGCTCAGATAATTAAAAGCTTGCTTTACCGAAAGCGCTTTTGCTTTCGCAAATTCACTAATAGCCGCTATAGTCCATGTTATTTGCTTTTCCATATAGAGAAATATATAAAATTGAGTAAAATGGTCAATAACCCCTTATATAAAGCTATAGGACACTCCTAAATAGCCCTAAAATCATACTCGGCATCGACTCAAAATAAAAATTAAAAATTCTCCAAATTAAAGTATTATACCACAAGGGAAACCAACTACACTCCCAAAGAAATTATATATTACGCTTTGTAAACAATTAGGGATGTGTAGAGCAATGAAAATTCCTTTTAACCAGCCTCCCTTCGTGGGGCCTGAAATTGATTATGTACGGAAGGCCGTCGAAAGCGGCCGAATCTGCGGCGATGGGCAATTCAACCAGAAATGCCACGCCTGGCTAGAACAAAAAACGGGTGTCGCCCGCGCATTGCTCACTACAAGTTGCACCCACGCTCTTGAGATGTCCGCACTTTTGTGCAACATCCAGCCCGGTGACGAAGTCATCATGCCGTCATTCACGTTCGTCTCGACTGCGGACGCATTCGCCATGCGAGGCGCCAAATGCGTGTTCGTAGACATCCGTCCGGACACGATGAACATCGACGAGAAACTGATTGAAGACGCCATCACGGAAAAGACGAAAGCAATCGTCCCTGTGCATTATGCAGGCGTCGGCTGCGAAATGGACACCATCAACTCCATCGCCAAAAAGCACAATTTATTCGTCATCGAAGATGCCGCGCAAGGTATGATGGCTACCTACAAAGGACGTTCGCTCGGCTCACTCGGTGATTTCGGTTGCTACAGTTTCCACGAAACAAAGAACTACAGCATGGGCGAAGGCGGAGCCATTCTCATCGCCGACAAAAAGTATTCCGACCACGCCGAAATCATCCGCGAAAAAGGCACAAACCGCGTGCAATTCCACCGTGGCGAAGTCGATAAGTACACATGGGTTGAACTCGGCTCGAGCTACTTGCCGAGCGAACTCAACGCAGCCTACCTCTACGCCGAACTCGAAAACGCTCAAAAAATATTCGACAATCGCATGGCAAGCTGGAACGCCTACCGAGAACGTTTACAACCTCTCGCAGATGCTGGCGATTTGCAGCTTCCGTACATTCCGACAGAATGTTGCCACAACGCTCACATGTTCTACCTGAAGGTCGCCGATCTCAAAACACGAACAGCACTCATTGCACATCTCGTCAAAAATGGAATTCTCGCAGTATTCCACTACGTGCCGCTCCACAACGCCCCCGCCGGTAAACGTTTCGGACGTTTCAATGGCGAAGACCGTTACACCACCCACGAAAGCGACCGTCTGTTACGACTCCCCATGTTCTACGGATTAAAGCCAGACGATCAGGAATTCGTGTGTGATAAAGTAAAGGAATTTTTCGGGAAGTAAAAAGAAATGGAGCAAAGCAATCCTCAAAAGAAACTCTTGCTATTAGGCGGCAGCCATGCTGAAATTCCGCTCATTCAAGCGGCACATGAACTCGGCTGGTACGTGATTACTACGGGTAACAACCGCGATGGGCTCGGACACCCTTACGCCGACAAGACCGTTTTTGCAGACTTCAGCGACAAAAACGCTATGCTAGAACTAGCCAGCAATGAAGGCGTGCAAGCCGTTTGTTCCGGATGCAACGATTTCGCTTTGCTTTCAACAGTCTACGTTTGCGAAAAATTGGGATTGCCAGGGCATGATTCCTATGCGACAAGCCTTGAGTTACATCATAAGGACAAGTATCGCGCACTTGCGACAAGACTAGGAATACCGACACCACGCGCGATTACCGTCAAAGTCGCTGGCACTGATTCTGCAAGGGAAAACGCCACAGATTTTGATACAGCGATTGCGCGGCTCACCTTCCCTATCATCGTCAAACCCGTTGATTTGACCGGTGGCAAAGGCATCCACCGAGCCGTCAACATCGAAGAAGCTCGCGCGGCCTACAAAGATGCCTGCAGCCGCACCCGACAAGACCACATTGTAGTCGAAGAATTCGTACAAGGTACGAACCACGGCTTCTCCGCCATGCTCGTGAAAGGCAAAGTCGCATTTGCATTTTCCGACAACGAACAGTATTACCTCAACAAGTACATGGTCTCGGGAGCAAACACGCCAAGCACCACAAGTGCAGCGGGCCTCGCCAAGCTCCGAGACTACAGCGAACGCATCGCCCGCGAATTGCACCTCGTCGATGGCATTTTGCATATCCAGTACATTGAGCGTGCTGACGGCACGCCAGTCATCATTGAGATATGTCGCCGACCGCCAGGAGATTTGTACATCAAGTTCGTCAAATACGCCACCGGAATTGACTACCCAAAATTCATTGTGATGGCTGAAACAGGAATGGACATTTCAGGCATCGCCGATATTCCCACGCAAGGATTCTGGCTCAGGCACTGCATTATGACGGATCGAGAAGGAATTGTCCGCAAAGTCACCTTTGCTCCAAAAATTCAAAAGAACATTGTCGAAAAATTGCTGTGGTATAAGCCGGGCGAATCTATTTCAGACAAGCTTTTATACAAAGCAGGCATCGTATTTTTCAAGTTCAACACCCTCGCCGAAATGCAAGACAAAACAGCAAGAATGGTCGACCTCGTGAAAATAATCACCGAGTAATTTAAGATATACCCTTCGGCAAGCTCAGGGAGCATTCTCTCGTCTTTCCTCTCTCGTCTTTCGTCTAATCCTTTACTATATTCAAAATGATGAAAAAAGAACCTTACCAAATTGCGTTTATCGGAGGCGGAATCAATTCAGCCATTGGCGAAGTCCATAAGGCAGCAAGCCAGATGGACGGCCATTTTGAACTCGTGGCCGGCGCATTCAGCACACACGAAGAAACAAACCGCGAAACCGCCCGCACCTGGGGTGTTTCCGAAGAACGCACGTACGCAAAATATCAAGATTTATTGCAAGCCGAAAAAGGCAAACTCGATGCCGTCGTAGTGCTCGCACCGACAGACTACCACAAAGACATCGTCATCGAAGCTCTCAGAGCAGGTTACCCCGTCATTTGCGAAAAGTCGCTCGCCACAAGCGTTGCCGAAGGCGAAGCCATTGCAAAAGCGGTTGCCGAGACAAAAGGTTTTTTCTGCACCACGTACAACTACACCGGATACCCGATGATTCGCGAACTCAAGCAGTTCATCGCCGATGGTAAGCTCGGAAAAATTCAGCAAGTGCAAGTTGAAATGCCGCAAGAAGGCTTTATGCGCCTAGGCGCAAACAACGAACCGCCCAAGCCGCAAATTTGGCGACTCAAGGACACCGTGATTCCGAAGATTTCGCTTGACCTTGGCAGCCACCTGCACAACATGATTTACTTTTTGACCGGCGAACGCCCGGAACACATCGTGGCCGACCAGACAACCTTCGGACTCTTCCCGCAAATCGTTGATAACGTGGGCGCACTCGTGCAATACACGAACAACGTCCGCGCACAAATCTGGTTCAGCAAAACCGCACTCGGCAACCGCAACGGCCTCCGCATCCGCGTTTACGGCAGCGAAGGCAGCGCCGAATGGTTCCAGCTCGAACCCGAAACGCTCAAGACATGCGACCTGCGCGGCAACGTTAGCCTCCGCGACCGCACCGGAGACGTCAAGATCGCCAACCAGCAACGTTACAACCGCTTCAAGGCAGGCCACCCCGCCGGATTCATCGAAGCATTCGCGAACTACTATAAAGACATCGCCGATTGCCTCAGCCAGTATTTTGCCACCGGCAGCTTCAAAAGCCAGTATGTATGCGGCATCCGCACATCGCTCGAAGGCCTCGCTATGATGCAAGCCGCCGCCAAGTCCGCCCAAAGCAACAAGTGGGAATCCGTTCAGCAAAGGTTCTAGATGAAACTCTCTTTTGTAATTCCCTGTTACCGTAGCGAAAACACAATTTCGGCTGTCGTCCAAGAAATCCGCGAAACAATCGCCACGCGCCCAAGCACCGAATACGAAATCGTGCTCGTCAACGACTGTAGCCCCGACAACGTATGGCAAGTCATCAAGAAGCTTGCCGCCGAAGACACGCACATCAAGGGAATCTGCCTCGCCAAAAATTTCGGTCAACACAGCGCGCTCATGGCCGGTTACGGACAAGCTACCGGTGACTACATCATCAGCCTCGATGACGACGGACAAACGCCCGCCAGCGAAAGCTTCAAGCTCGTCGACAAAATCGAAGAAGGCTACGACGTCGTTTACGGCTATTACAGGCACTCCGCACAACACCTGTTCCGTCGCTTTGGCAGCTGGGTCAACAAAAAAATGGCAGAAACCATCATTGGGCAACCCAAGACGCTCCACACCACGAGTTTCTTTATCATGCGCAAATTCATCGCCGATGAAATCGTGCGCTATCCCCACCCCTTCGCCTACATCAGTGGCCTCGTTTTCCGCGCCACCAAGAGCCTCGGCAACGTAGAAGTCGAACACCGCCACCGCATAGAAGGCGAATCCGGCTACACGCTTGCAGGCCTCATTCGACTCTGGATTAACGGCTTTACCGCATTCTCCGTGAAGCCCCTCCGCGCCGCCACCTTCATCGGCATTCTCTGCGCCCTCGTAGGCTTCGGAGCAGGCCTCTTTGTCATTTACAAAAAACTCATGTTCCCCGAAGTCCCCGTCGGCTACACCAGCATGCTCGCCACCATACTCTTTATCGGCGGCATGATCATGCTATTGCTCGGGCTCATCGGCGAATACGTCGGCCGCATCTACATCAGCATCAACCAGTCACCGCAATATGTTGTGCGCGAACGGACGTTTTAGATAGTTCCTGACGGTATAGTTCCTCTATAAATGCGGGGCCATCCCACCAAAGCTTGCTACTTTCATTATAGAGCATTTGTCCCGTATGCGAGCGTAAAAAGCCAGGCAAAACATCGGATGCATCACAACCATC
This sequence comes from Fibrobacter sp. UBA4297, assembly GCF_002394865.1. Lineage (NCBI taxonomy): Bacteria > Pseudomonadati > Fibrobacterota > Fibrobacteria > Fibrobacterales > Fibrobacteraceae > Fibrobacter > Fibrobacter sp. UBA4297. The sequence continues at coordinate 29,847 of NZ_DGUZ01000022.1, forward strand.
CTCTTTTGCTATGCTTTCAACAACCATCGTAGTAAGCAAGTCAATGGCTGCATTAATGCGATCAGTCATTACATCCATACACGTTCACTCCCCATAAACGACAGTTGGTTCAATGCGGCATTAGACTTGAAGCAATACTGATTCTTTAATCGCTCTGGAAGTAACAACCGAATGCAAATATCATCTGCAGAGGCAGAGCCAATCTCGCCAAACGCATTCGCCATATAAGTCACAATCGTACTATTGGTTGCATCATTTGCAATTTTGCCCCCAATAACATCATATTTAGAGCAATCTCCCAGCACATCAGCGAAAACATTTTTCTTCCGATGAGCGACTACACAATGAAGCCAAGATGAATCAGCAGTCTCATAAATTTTGATATTAAGATTGACGCCTACATTATACCGAAATGCAGAGACAACGCCAAATCTTTGACTTGCGACAACGCCATTTTCTATAGCCTTCTGCGTAGAAATTTTAGCAAAGGATTCGGCCTGTTTCTTGTCAGTTGTCAGGTAAAAGCCTTGACCAAAATCCTTATAACGAGCGCACTTCTGTAAATCAGGAGTTTGAACTTCGCAAAAACTACCATGGTAAAGGAAGACTCCATCTTTCAATAAATCAACCACAGGTAGCCCCCTTCGCGTCAAGATACTGCTTTACATCGTCAAGTACAGCTAAATCACCCTCTACATGGAACAAATCCCACATCTTCGCGATATAATGATACACCCCCTTTTCTTCAAAAAGGGTTGCAACCTGCGGAATCGACATTTTCCACCTTTCCGCCGCAAGACGCGTAAGCCTAGTCTGCATATAGATGATTTGCGATTTTTCGTCCATCGTTAATAAAATATATAAAAACAAACCTAAACCGGATTTTTTCACTTTTCAATAAACCAAGCCCCTCGATTTCGAGGGGTTTAAATCAGGAAAAAGAACCTAGCTGATTTTTAATTATGGCGAATTCGCCATCTTTAGCCTTAAGCATATGGCAGAATAATCTATATTGCACGCATACCTACCGAGAAACCAAAATAGCAGAATGCCCCAAGAACAAGCAACACAATCTAGCGAATGGACTACAGTCATCAAGCCCAAGGCAAGCCTCCTCGAAGTAGACTTCAAGGAACTTTGGCAGTATCGTGACCTTTACCGCATGTTCGTGAAGCGCGATATCGTTACCTGGTACAAGCAGACCATTCTCGGACCGCTGTGGTTCTTTATCCAGCCCATCATGACCACAATCATGTTCATGGTCGTGTTCGGCGGCATCGCCAAAATCAGCACAGACGGATTACCGCAGCCGCTGTTCTACCTCGCGGGTATCTGCCTGTGGACCTATTTTTCGGAATGCCTGAACCAGACCAGCAAAACGTTTATCGAGAACGCGAACATGTTCGGCAAGGTGTATTTTCCGCGCCTCGTCGTGCCACTCGCAACAGTCACAAGCAACCTCGTCCGACTCAGTATTCAGATGGGATTGTTCCTTATCGTTTACGCTTATTACCTTATCTTCACTAGCGCACCCGTACACCCGAACATTTATCTGTTGCTTACGCCCGTACTCATCCTCCTTATTGCAGCCCTTGCGCTCGGTTTCGGCGTACTGTTCAGCAGCCTTACCACCAAATACCGCGACCTCACATTTTTGCTCACGTTTATCGTACAGCTTTGGATGTATGCAACCCCGGTGATTTACCCGCTCAGCACCATCGAAGACCCTCGCCTCAAAATGCTCATGCAGGCAAACCCGCTCACCAGCATCATGGAAACATTTAAGTTCGGCATGCTCGGCGTCGGAGAATTCAGCTGGGTAGCCCTCGGTTACACAGCAGGCTTCGCCGCATTCATCCTCGCGCTCGGAATTATCGTGTTTAACAAAATCCAAAGAACGTTTATGGATACGGTGTAAAAAGGTCAAATTAGACCATATCACCCACAAAAATTCGCCATTAGATTTCTTTTAATCTATATTATTGAAAGAGGTCTCTATGTCAAACAAAGAAGCACTACATCAACTCTATACTCAATGTCAAAAAATCAATTTTGACGAATCCTTTGACATTATCTCATCGGCTAAAAACCAAGAAGAAGCCGATTTTTTCCGCATGGGAACAGATTTCATCCTGAAGCAAAAGCAGAAAAAAGTTATCGAAGAGAACCTGTTCTAGATGAAACGATATATTTTATTCGCCGGATGCAACGGAACCGGAAAACAACGTGTAGCCCGTTTTGAATCTGGGAAATGCATTTTTAAAGCTGAACACTGTCCTAATTGGGTTCCTTAGCATACCATGACCGCGATTGAATTTGAGAATATCAGCAAACAGTACCGACTGGGGCTAGTGAGCACCGGGACGCTCAGCCACGATTTGAACAGATTCTGGCAGACAAAAGTGTTGCGCCGCGAAGACCCCTATCTCAAAGTAGGCGAAGTCAACGACCGCGCACACAAAGGCGAAAGCGAATACGTCTGGGCTCTCAAGGACATCAATTTCAAAGTGGAACAAGGCGACGTCGTAGGCATCATCGGCAGGAACGGAGCAGGCAAAAGTACACTTCTCAAACTCCTCAGCCGCGTGACCGCTCCCACCACCGGCACCATCCGCGCACGTGGCCGCATCGCAAGCCTCCTCGAAGTAGGCACCGGATTCCACCCCGAAATGACCGGCCGCGAGAACATCTACATGAACGGCGCCATCATGGGCATGAGCCGCAGCGAGATTACCCGCAAGCTCGATGAAATCGTGGATTTTAGCGGTTGCGAACGCTACCTGGACACCCCCGTGAAACGCTACAGCAGCGGCATGACGGTGCGCCTCGGGTTCGCCATCGCAGCACACCTGGAACCCGAAATATTGGTGGTGGACGAAGTGCTGGCCGTGGGCGACGCCGAATTTCAAAAAAAAGCCATCGGTAAGATGCAGGACGTAAGTCGTGGCGAAGGCAGAACAGTGCTGTTCGTGAGCCATAACATGGGCGCAGTGAAGAATCTGTGCAAGACAGGAGTACTGCTCGAAAGTGGAATGATTCGCAACACAGGGAATGTCAACGAAATTGTTGATGAATACCTGACACAAAACCAAAACATAGAGCAAAATGATTTTACCAATTATAAAAATAGAATTGGAAACAAGTCTATTAGAATAAAAAAATTAGAATACATTAATTCAAACGGACTAAAAACAAACACCTTCAAAACAGGTGAAGAAATGACAATCAAAGTATTCTTTGAAGCCGATCATTCTTTAAACGGAATCACAAGCTCTTATATCGACATTGGCTTCAACAACGACCGGGAAGAACGAATCACCTGGATCAGCTCACGAATTTTCAAAAAAGAGTTAGATTACAATCAAGGAGTTGTCATTTATAAAATTCCTCATTTAATGCTCAATCAAGGTTCATACGATATAAACCTGCATTGCGAAACAAATGTTGGCAAAGCCGATTGGATAAAGCATATCGGGCATTTTGAAGTTATTTTTGACGATTATTATCATCAGGGAATTCAACTGCCAGCATGTCAAGGCAACCAAATTCTCGACTTCGAAATACTATAAGGCCGCACATGAAGCTTCTTGACTATTTTTTTTCAGACAAACCATGGTATAGCTTTGGTTGCGATTTAATCGATTTTTTCAAAAGGCTCTACAAATATAACGCATCTCTCAAGACAGAACAAAATCAAAAAAAATTTGAATATACACTTTTGCGACAGTGTCATGTTATTGAAAAAGGTCTCTCAATGAGAAATCCTCATAAATTCTTTGGCCTTATCAATGCAGAAGATGTAAGCAATAAATTATTACAATACAAAAAAAAATATGGCGACAACAGTTCTGATTTCATTACTTATCCAACAGATATTTTACGAGCATATCTTACATATGCAAGAGAAAATGGTTGGGACAGCAAAAAAATTACATGCAACCTTGAAAAACTAAAGTATCCCCTTCATAATTCTCATCTTTATGGAATAAAAAAATTATGCAAAAAAGATATTCCTAATCACAGTGCATTCTTTGAAACGTTTTTAAAGGCAAGACATAGCATCCGATATTATAAAAAAGAAAAACCAGCACAAGAATTACTAAACAGAGCACTTCAAATGGCTCAACTAACGCCATCAGCCTGCAATAGACAATGCTGGAAAGTCCATCAATTTGATCTAGAAAACTGCACCAAATTATTAAAATGGCAAGAAGGCGCACGAGGTTTTGAATCAGAACCTTCCGTTGCGTTTTTAATCACTGCAGATTTGCAAGCATTTTTATATTACGAACCATTCCAAGCATATATTGATGGGGGAATGTACGCAATGAGTTTGATTTACGCACTTCATTCACTCGGTTTAGGTACAATTCCTCTTTCTTGTGGTTTTGACAGTTCTAAGCTAAAAAAACTTCGGCAAGATTTCAACATTCCAGAAAATGAAGTACCCATAGAAATTGTAGCAACGGGGCTTTTGCAAGATTCATTTAATGTAGCTGAATCAAGACGCAAACCAATTTCTGAGGTTGTCGTTTACCATGACTAAACTACTAATTGTAAATCAACCACTTAATAATAGAGGCGACGAAGCAGCACATAAAGCTCTTATAAGAACCCTATTAAGAGAAATTGCCAATGTCGAAATACGTGTTCTCTTTGTAGACTGTTATTCACCTGATGGAATGAGGCAATTCACAATAAAATCCCCCAAAGTAAAATACATTAACATAACAAGTTTTTGGTGGCATTCGCAAATAGGTCCAGGAGCACTAAAAAACGGACTATATTTTCTTTGGAAATTTCATCCCACAACTCATGATATAAAAAAACAGTACAAATGGGCAGACTACGTAATTTGTGCTCCTGGAGGAATATGCATGGGAGGGTTTCAAGATTGGAACCACTTATACTTCCTACAGTGGGCAAAATTTTGCCATAAACCACTCATTTATTTTGCACGATCTTTAGGTCCCTTTCCAACAGAAACAAGCGACAATATCCTTTTCAAAAAGAAAAGCATAGAAATGCTAAAGTATTTTTCCTTTCTGTCAATTAGAGATCAAAAATCAGAGCAAATACTGGATAATCTTAACTTAAAAATATCATACCATTCGACAACAGATACAGCATTCCTCGAAACACCAAATGTAGATTTACCATACGAACTAAAACTACTGATAAAAGGAAAAAAATATATCATCTTTGTTCCCAATTTACTTCTTTGGCATTACGCCTATAAAAATAAAGGCTCAAAAGAACAACTAATAGATTTTTACGCAAATATTATCAAAAACACTTTAGAAATTCATAGTAATTATTCTATTTTAATGCTTCCTCAAACATTTGACAACACAAACGAAGATGAAAACGATATCAATTTTTTCCGAGAAATAGCAAATAAAGTCAACGACCATCGAGTAATGATAACAGCAGACTGCTATAGTTCAGACATTCAGCAAACGCTAATCAAAGGTGCCTATTTTTTAATAGGAGCACGATACCATTCTATTGTATTTGCCATAAATCAGGGTATTCCCTTTATCGCACTAAATTACGAACATAAAATGGAAGGTCTGCTAAACAAGCTCAACATAAATAATTGTGGGATATCTTTAAAAAATATCTTTAAAAACGCAGATTCCATATTAGATGAATTTAAAACGAAAATCAGTAATATCAACAAATTACACTACATCAATTATGCTTTAGCAAAAGATATTTCTATTTCTAACTTTAGGACAATGCAAAAAAAATTCAATCTTTAAGAACTATTAAAATGCCCACTGTATCAGTCATAGTCCCCAATTACAACCACGCAGCTTATCTAAGGCAACGTCTTGATTCCATATTTAATCAGACCTACCAAGATTTTGAAGTCATCATCCTTGACGATTGCAGCACAGACAACAGCAAAGAAATCATAGAAGAATATCGCATTCGCCCACAAGTAAGTCATATCGTATACAACGAGACAAACAGCGGTTCCCCCTTTAAACAATGGGCAAAAGGATTTGATTTAGCAAGAGGAGAATACATCTGGATAGCAGAAAGCGATGATTGGGCGGAATTAAACTTCCTAGAAACCCTAATAAAAAAAATAAAAACCGATTCATCCATCGCATTGGCATATTGCAATTCTATTTGGTATTTCGATAAAGATTACAAATCCTACCCTACTTTTAAGAAAGAAACCACACTAAACGGCCTCCAATTCATAAAAGAGCAAATGTATTGGAATAATTCAATACACAATGCAAGTTCCGTTTTATTTAGAAAAGATCGAATTAGTAAAGTCGACCAGTCTTATACAGAATTCAAAGGGTCTGGAGACTATTTTTTTTGGATTCAAATTTGCGAAACAGGAAATGTTTTTTTCACTCCAAATTCACTCAACTATTGGAGACAACACACAAAAAACACTACAATTCAAAACGTAGAATCAGGTAATAACTATGTAGAAAACTACAGAATTTTCCGCTATATGAGAAAAAGAGGGTACATTTCATTTTACAAAAAACTTGTACTTGCAAATGTTTATTTAGATTTAATAAAAAAAGCTTATAAAACAAGACATAACGGACAAATAGACAAAGCTTATAAGCTATGGAAATCAGAGGTAAAATCTATTTTTTTATCAAAAATACTCATAAAAATAGGAAAAATCATTTGGGATTTATTTCAACGAGAAAAGCAATGAGCACAAATTTTTGGAAATCAAATTTTTGGTTGAAGGCACAGGCAAAACAACCATTCAAGCTCCTTCGAACCATTTATTGGTGGTATATTAAAAAAAAAGTTTCCATTCAAACTTTTTTTTTCACAAAAAAAATTGAAAAAAAATTTCAACACCACAAACTAGAATCCAAGTCCTACCCCTTTGGAGAACTTTACATATCATTAACGTCCTTTCCTGCACGACTTCAAGCAACATATTTTGCAATTTGCTCTCTTTTTGCCCAAGACACTCCAGCAAACAAAATTATCTTGACTTTGGCAAAAGATGAATTTCCCAATGGCGAAAAAGATATCCCTCAAAAAATTTTAGATTTTCAAAAAAAAGGTCTTGAAATTTTATGGTGTGATGAGAATCTTAAACCACATAACAAATACTTCTACGCAATGAAGAAGTATCCTAAAGCAATCATAATTACAGCAGATGATGACATTCTATATCCATCAAATACTGTTTCAAAGCTTATCGCTACATACAAAAAACATCCTCATGCAATCTGCGCATTAGGAGTAAGGCAAATCACAGTGGAAAATGAGCAACCGAAAGCATTTTGTAAATGGAACGCTAATTTATGTTATGAGCCTTATCGAATATCCAAAGAACTTCTAGGGCAAGAACGAATGGATTTTCTTGCAGAAGGAGGTTCTTCTGTTTTATATCCACCATCAATAATGCCGCAAGAGACCTTCAACATCGAGAAAATCAAACAACTAGCACCTTATGCCGATGACATTTGGCTAAAATGCATGCAACTTCTTGCAAACATTCCTGTTGTATGCTACAACAACAATCAAAAAGTCTTCATAATTTCATTCTCCCAAAATGTTGGATTATACAAAATCAATATGGAGAATAATCAAAATGACGCTCAATTTCTTGCAATATTAGAAGCATATAAAGAACACCACCTACTAGAAAAGATTTCAAAATGATTAAACAAGAATTTTGGCAATCGTCTTTTTGGAAAAAATGCAGAAGTTTTTTTCTTATATCCATATTTGCCAATTTGTATCGAAAAAGTCTAGAATGGAAGAACATACTCTTATCTAAAATTCTTTGCCCATATTATGCATTTCTCGCAAAGGGCAAAAAGCTTCCAGAAGAAAAAGAACCCTTTACACCAATATATGTATCATTAACATCTTATCCTGCAAGAATAAATGATACATACTACGTAATATGTTCATTACTAGCACAAAAAGTTTCCGTCAATAAAATCATACTAACTTTATCATTAGAAGAATTTCCTAATCAAGAAAAGGCTCTTCCACAAAAGCTTCTAGACTTAAAAAAATGTGGCCTTGAAATTCTTTGGGCCGACAAAAATTTAAAACCGCACAACAAGTATTTCTATGCAATGCAAAAATATTCAAAAGCGGCAATAATTACTATCGATGATGACATTTTATACCCAAGAAAAACCACTAAAAAATTAATTGAGAGCTATAGAAAATTTCCAAAAGCAATTTCTGGATTATGCACGTGCAAACTCATCGTAAAAAACAACAAAATCCTTCCCTATAGTCAAAGCATTCCTTGTTATGACACCACAATCCTTTTTCCTAGGCACGATTTGTCTGTGGAAGGCTTTGCAGGAGCTCTATACCCTCCCGCTATATTACCAAAAGAAACTTTTAACATCGAAGCGATTCAAAAGTGTTCGCCCATTGCAGACGATATTTGGTTGAAATATATGGAACTTTTGAGCGACATTCCTGTTGTATGTGCAGCAAAATATAGAGATCCTGTAGTCATATCTAAAGTTCAAGAAAACGCTCTTTACAAAATCAACAAAAATCAAGATCAAAACGACATTCAGCAGCAAAAAATAACTGATTATTTTTCATATATTGACTTCAATAAGAAAGTTTTAAAAACAATTCAATTATAATGCCACTCATCACCATTTTTACACCCACCTACAATCGCAAAGATTTGATAGAAAGACTCTATCAATCTCTGTTGGCGCAAACTGAAAAAAATTTTGAGTGGTTGGTGATTGACGACGGCAGCACAGATGACACCGAAAAATATTTCACCGAGATTTTATCAATACCACAACCATTCTCTATCCACTATAAAAAAGAACCTAATGGAGGCAAACATAGAGCAATCAACAAAGGAGTCCAAAATGCTTCAGGTGAATTATTTTTCATAGTAGACTCCGACGACTATCTAACAGAAAAAGCCATTGAAAAAATCAATCAATGGACAACGACACTAGACAAATCGCACAAGTGGGCAGGCATTGCAGGACTGAGAGGCTATTCCAATAATAAAGTCGTAGGTCAACACAATTCAACTCTTTATATAGACGCCAAAAATAGCGAGCGTCGCAAATACAATCTATTAGGCGACAAAGCCGAAATTTATTTTACAGATGTCCTAAAGCAGCACCCATTCCCAGAAATTTCTGGTGAAAATTTCATTTCTGAAGAAATCGTTTGGAACACTATAGCTCGCGATGACTACTATTTAAGATGGTTTAACGAAATCATCTATATCTGTAATTACCTTGAAGGCGGACTCACCAGAGACAACGCCAAGGACAAAAAAAATCCTCAAGGAAGGTTGCTTTGGGCAAAGGGACAACTAGAAACTTTCCCAAATTCATGGCGAGAACGACTCCTAGCCATAGGAATATATCGTCATGCAGTCAACAATACTGAATCTATTAGTGAAACAGCAACAAAACTAGGAACATCAAAGATATCCGTTCTTATAGCCACACTACTTTTATCTTTATACAATTTTTTTTCTAAGTGAAATACTTCAATGATCCCTAAAGTCATACATTACTGTTGGTTCGGCCATAACAAGTTGCCCCCTCTTGCAAAAAAATGCATTGCATCATGGCGCAAGTTTCTGCCCGATTATGAGATAAAGGAATGGAACGAAGATAACTTTGACGTAAACAGCATCCCCTATACAGCGCAAGCCTATAAACATAAGAAATACGCATTCGTCAGCGATTACGCACGTTTCAAAATTCTTTATGAATACGGCGGAATTTATTTTGACACAGACGTTGAGGTTATCAAATCTCTAGATGATATTCTCGCAAAAGGATCATTTTTCGGTTTTGAAAACGAAAGCTTTTTCGCATGTAATCCAGGCCTCGGATTTGCCTGCGAACCAAAATTTCATTTATTAAAAGAAATGCTAGACTTATACGCCAACATGCAGTTCGAAACGGCATCTGGCGAGCTCAATAAAAAAACGATTGTTGGATATTTTTCTGAAATGCTGATTTTAAAAGGCTTACAACCAACACCCTGCATTATCGAATTCGGAGGAGCGAACTTCTATCCCGCCGAATATTTCTGCCCCAAACCTTCAGAATTTGGAAAAATTCAAATTACAGAAAATACACATACAATCCACCACTACGCGGCATCATGGATTGGCACTAAACAACGTTTTGCAAATTTTATGATTCGAATTTTCGGAAAAAAACTGGTAATGAAATTATACAACCTGATAAAGTGATTCCAGCATTCCATAGCATTTTCTAATATCAAATCGTTCGCTTTTTATCTGCGGATTTTTGCGGTCAACAACCACATTCGGAGAGCTTAACATTTCGCACCAAGACCTTGCATCATCAATTGGCAATGGGAATACATAGTCCGTTATTGCAGTTTCCTTTGGCACAGCAGAACTCACTACGCAAGGCAATCCATTATATTGAGCCTCCACCAGCGTCATCGGGAAGGCTTCACGCGTTGACGGCAGCAGCAGCACATCCATCGAACTATAGAATCCAACCACATCTTTTTGCAGTCCTGCAAAAACAACTTTATCTTCAAGACTTTTTTGTTTTACTAAGTCCTGGATTTCAACTTGAAGCGGACCATTCCCAACCAATAGTAATTTGCAATTACTATGGTTCTGCGAATATTCCGAAAACAGTTCAATAATAAACTTGTGATTTTTTTCAGGAAAAAATCTCCCCACATGCCCAATTACAAAATCATAATCGGCAATTCCATATTTCGCACGGATTTCTCGCCGGGCAGATTCGCTGAATTTAAATCGTTCAGGATCGATAGCATTGGGTAAAATCATCACCTTGCCATTCTGTACAGCTCTTTTACCCCAGCCGTTAATTGCAGCAGATTCGCCGCAAGCGAGCCAATGAGTCGCAAAAAATTTGCAAGGGATACGCATTATAGAGCAAATGAGATTCCGGGGCAGGGTCCGAAATGACGTATCTATGGTGTAAGCCTGGTGGTGATGAGCAATACGTTTCTTGACGCCAGCAAGCATTGCCAAGAAGCACACATAGCTGTTCATAAACCAATCCAAGTGGCAGTGGACCACATCGTAATTACCATTACGAAAAATCTTAAACATCGTCCATAAATGTTTCATCGGATGATGGACCTTGTCTGGTATTTGGATGCAATTTATTCCAGATTCGCGGAACCGTTCCAAAATTTGCGAGTTCGGCTCATATTGATACAGCAAATCAAAATGGATATCGTGCATACGAGAACAATAGTTCAAGACCACCTGTTCCGAACCGCCGCCCACAATTCCATGAAGCACCTGACAAACGCGAATCATATCAAAAAAATATATATTTTTCACATGCCTTTTAAACGCGCACTCACATTCTCTTTAGTTATTAATCTTTTCTTTTTAGCTTTATGCCTGATTTTCGGCGACCTTAAGTTTGGCGCCGTCGATGACTACTTTATGGCAGCTCGTCTCACAGGCTCGCTCGGCACAGATTACAATCCACACTTGATTTTCGTCAACGCTATTTACGGATACGCCCTTTTGCCTCTTTACCACCTATTCCCCGCAATTGGCTGGTATTACATAGGCGAAATGTTCTCGGTTTTTCTCTCCTTCACTGTCATTGGGTACGTATTATTACAGCGATGCGGAGAACGTTGGGGAGCAATTCTAGCGGCTCTATTTACGGCCCTTTTCGCAAGCGACTTTTATTTGGTGGTTCAATTTACACAATGCGCATCGATTTTGAGTGCAGCAGGAATGTTGTTATTTGCATACGGCATTATTTCACTAGATTGCCACGCCCCTAATGGGGCTCACAATGACGTTTGGAGCATTCTTCGAACTATAGCTCCGTTTATTTTAGGCATATTCCTAATGCTTTGGGGTTCCGTAATGCGCTGGCAAGCATTCTTGATGGGTTTGCCTTTCTTTTGTCTTGGGCTGTTATTTATTCTACGCGAATGTTGGTCAGCCAAGAGGCTCGTCATTGCTGGGCTTGCAATTCTTTTTGCAGGCGCATTCGGCATGCACGCATTCGATCAAAATATATATAAGGCTCCCGAATACGAAGCATTCAATAAATTTCAAGGACCTCGCATAGTTTTAGGCGACAATAGCAATTACAACCAAAACGCAGTATTAGAAGATGTCGAAGAACTTGGATTATCCAGCAAAGATTACCTCATGCTCACAAAATGGGTTCATTACGACACCGAAATTTTTTCAGCAGATAGCCTTAAGCGCTACACAGACATAATCCCGCCTTATCGAGATGAAAATCCGATTCAAGACATTCCACGCAATTTACTCAATGCTCTCAGCAAATCTCTACACTCACCACTTTTCTGGACATGGTTCATTTTTTGCCTAATCATTTATTTTACGAACTCAAAAAAAAATCTGTATGCATGGACATCCCTAATTCTGATACTTGCTTTAATGGCACACTTACTCGCTATTGGACGTCTTGTTTACCGAGTCGAAAGCGGCTTTTGGCTTTACGCTGCTGTTCTAGCAATTCCTTTATTTAACAAAATCACAATTTCAATTTCACAAAAACTCGCTTTTACAATTCTTGGCATAATCGCAACAGCAAATACCATTTCATACGCTAGTTCAGGAACCATGGTCCGCAATCCAGTCAATGGGCAAATGAGAACTATCGTCGTTCAAGACTCTACAGATTACGCACAAGTATTCAATTACATAGACAGCAAACCCGACAAGATGTTCTTACTATCCATGAACGCATTCATGCGATTCAGCCACCATCGCAATCCACCCTATTTAGCGACACCACCAGGGGTTTTCAAGCGTACAGTATCATTCGGATATTGGACACCCTATTTACCCGAAGTAACCGAAGCCCTCAATGAATTTGACATCACCAATCCCATAAAAGACGTCATCAAAGACAATGTTATCGTTCTAAACGAGCCTGGTCTTGCAGGATTTTTGCAGCGCCACTATTATGACAGCGTAGCCGTTGATACACTCAAGTCTATTGGTGATATGACATTCTTTAAATACAGACTTGTCAATTCAAGCGTTCAACAAGCGGAGGGTAAATAATGAAAAAACTACTCTACCCGCTGATTGCAAGTTCGCTCATTACAATTGTTCCCTTTTTACTGACTTTTGAGAAAGGTCAAAATATTGTCCGCGGGCTATTTGGTTATGAATATTTTGCAATACTGCTATTTATTGTATTTTTCAAAAAGTTAAAAGGGATCCTAATACCATCAATCGCATTACTTTTCATTATCGCCTGGATTGATTTACAGAATCTCCTAGCCATAAAAAATTGGAGCACAGGTTGGTACGGATTAATCCCATTCGTCACTTGTGGACTCGCCATCGCGATGGTTTGGCAAATCAAACCTTTCAAATTTAACACAATATGTTTCATTCTTTTCGTAGCGCTCATATTACATCTAGAAGCATACAACCAATACGCAGCACAGCCGCTCGCTCAATTTCCTACAATCGACTATCTAGAAAGAACCGCACCCAAGCCCGTCCAACGCACTAAAATAGCCAATGAATTTTACGATAAGTACACAGTTACAGATTCAGTAACTATTACTCGGGACTACATAGATACAACCCGCAATAACGTCATCATTCTTGTCGAAAGCTGGGGCGTTCCACTAGACATTCAACGATTCGAAGAGCGACTAAAAAATTTCAACACTCCAACTGTTGTCGGCATACACAACCGCATGTACAGCCGTACTAGAACTGCCGAAAGAGAAGATTTAATTAAAACCATCATGCGCGATTCCGTCACTAGAAAACGCGATACAACATTCCTACCTAAAGAACTCAGTAACATCGGCTATAAGACAACATTTCTATTCGGTGGTGACAGCCTAGAACACCAACGATACAAGTATATCAAAGTCATTGGATTTAGCGAGGCCTATTACGGCAAAAATACAAACAACAGAGTCTTAAACGATGTTAAAGTAATTAGCAAAATCAATAGTATCCTCGCAGACACAACGCAAAAGCTTTTTATCGCATGGACAACCCAAGATACAAAATTTCCACTGGCAAAATTTTCAGACATATACAACAGCAACGCTGATGCAGTAGACTCTGCCTACACAGAACGACTTAATAGCACACTCATTCAAATCGCCAAACTAGCACACAAGTACCCCAAAACAAGATTCATTGTTCAAGGCGACCACAACCCCATCCTATCCCCAATAAAATTTCAGGAACGTTTCTACAAACGATGGGTGCCTTTCGTGATATTGAACTAATTTTTTCACTTTCCCAAATGACCTCAACCTACGTGAAGTTGCAGGATGCTTTTGCATCTGAATCTGGTGCAGTAGGAAACTGGGCAAACATTGGCTACATCGCTCCAGGTGCAAAAAATGGAGGTAGTGCCGAAAGTTATTCAACCACAGTATTCGATTACGATAATAAGTTTACTGGTGCAAACCAAGGTACAACCATGGTCAACGCTCTTGGTTCGTCTTTCGTAGATGCTTGGGAAGCTAAGGCAAAAACAGCTTTGAATGATTGCCCGATTAACAGTGTTTGGCATGTCAAGATTGCTGCTGCAGGTACGGGTGCAACGGTTAAGTACCAAGCCTCTATCGATGGCACGGGTGTTGAATGCTCTTCTTTGACAGCAAACTTCAAGAACATCAGCCACGAATAATCTGGAAAGATTATAAAAAGGAAGGCTCCCTATTAAATAGGGAGTCTTTTTATATTTAAGTTTTCTTAAATATTACTTGATAGATTCGAAACTAGGAGTAAGAGCCAAGCATTCTGCTGTAGTTGTAGTGTTTGCTGCTACAGACTGGAATGTCACGTCAGCAGCATTTGCGGTATTGACAGATACCAAGATCTGCCAATGAGCTGCAGCTGTTGCACCAACCTTATTTGCGCTATTCACATCGTTTCCCTTTGGGCAATTGTTGAGAGTGACCCTGTTATCAGCAGCCCAACCAACAACATTTGTGGCATTCTGGGAGTTCGTGTTCAGAGCAACACCAGTACCATAATAGAAGTTAGTCGTTTCGCCACTGTTCGGAGCAATATAACCAACCATATTCCAACTACCAATCTGGTTGTTTTCGGTGAAGTAAGTCTGCAGCAACTTCACGTGTATGTGTTTTATATTGACCGAATGATTCATTTTTATATATTTCTCTATATGGAAAAGCAAATAACATGGACTGTGGCTGCTATTAGTGAATTTGCGAAAGCAAAAGCACTTTCGGTAAAGCAGGCATTTAATTATCTGAGCCTATTTAAAGGAATGGATTTCTTAGAAGCACATTATGGGGCTGAGCATTTGCTTTCTTTTGAAGATACCGTTGAAGATTTGACAGCAATCTGCCAAAGAAACGGAGGTCAGATTCAATAATGTTGTGCCGTGAATTTTAAGTATGAGACCAAAACAAGAATTTCTAGTTGAGGGAATCGTCAGCGATATGGCTAAATGGCTGATGGAAGAACGTAGTCTTTCTCTACAGTCGGCATTGGGCCTCATCTACAATTCAAAAACTTTTGAGTTGCTACAAAATCCATCAACAGGCCTTTGTACGGAAAGTTCAGCCTACAATTACGATTTGCTAGATTCTGAATTAAAGAACGGGAAATTAATTCAAACGGAAATTTAAAATTTCCACTTTGAATCAAAACCAAGAATTCGTTTGCATTGGACGTTCTTTATCATGTTCATCTGCGAAAGACGCTTCTCGGTGAATCGATCATCACATGACACTGTTAATGGAGTCTCACGAATTTCCTCTACGCTTTTCTTGATTTCAGGCGTGAGAATTGCACGAGCTGGAGCAACGTAATCGCTTCCGATTACAGGGCCTCGCTTCGACAAGTATTCGTCAAAGTCTGCCTTTGATCCATCAGCTCGTATGCCGAAATCAAAGCCGTCTTCGGCGAGAGGGACAAAAGCCATGTTGAAATCAAAGCATGGATTCAAGCCGGTACGCTCAAAGGTTTCATTATTCACTAAGAAACCGAAATTTCCAAAGTGCCTATCTGAATTCAACGTAATACAATCCGCCACGACCATACGGCGGAATTCGTCTTCGCAATTAAATTCGCGATAAATTTCAAGAGTTTCGGGAAGTCCGTATTTCACACCATTCTTCAAGAAAAGGCTGACAGGTTTATAACCATATTCCTGACTTGTGAAAATTTTGCAATCAGACACAATTCGACCATCGTATTTTCTCATATCATATTTTACGGACTTGCAAATCCGTTCAAAGATTTGGCTTGCAAGAACTTCACTATAGGGTTCTAATCCTGCGTTTCTTGCTCCTGCACTCCCTGTTTTTATAAGATGGATTCCGTCTTTTTCGTTCAACCAGCATTTATCGTAAGCGCCATCTGTTGTGAGCTCAGGAAATATCCTTATTTTTTGTAAATTAGCTACATCATGTCCGTTAAACGCAAATTTAGAAACGTCCTCATCAAAACGGTTAGGTAGTGTCGGTCAAGGAAAGACAATGCGTCAAAGTGATAAAACCGCTCTTTGTTTTTCCACCGCATAATTTCAGTATTTTATTTATGTGGCTACGGTGCTTTGCAGAACTTCTATCAGCTACCCACGAATCAATATTTTCACACCATAATGGCAATGGTGCATATATTTTTACGATTTCGCATAATTCAAGTTCACCTTCACCTTCGATGATGAAGTCACAAAGAGGTGTTTCCTTGTTTATAAGAGCATAATGCATATCAGTATATGCATATAGATTATTTAGGAAAGGACGTCAATACCACTCATTTTTCTAAAAAATACAATGACGGATAGTATACAATTTCGTATAGTTTCGGTTATTATGTTTTATTTACGAGATATCTTTTTCTTAGATTTCGGCTGACGATTTTTTGACTGCAGATTTTCTCCACCTAAATGAATGAACATGAAATCGCAATCTTCGTCGTAATCTGGTTTTATATGCGATTCAATGAATTCCTTTACAGGAGCCGGAGGGTAAGAAAAACCATACTTAGATTTATAAGTTTCTTGCAACGGGCTTTCATGAATAGCATAAATGTATAAATGGGACGCCCCAATATATTCTTTTACTTCACGAACAATGGGCAGGATGAAATCAAAGAACATTATTGAGCCAACATCTGTGTTGCCGTTACCAACAAAAGCTCCGTTCTTGGCAAAATACACCAAATCAATACCCGGCAAAGTGTAGAACAGCTTACCCTTCGCTTCTAACGGAAATAAACCTGCTTTGAGCGTAAAAAATCCGCAAAGATAGCCGGGATCTTCAAAGACAAGAAATGTTCTTGCTATCCCGTTTTCTATATCCGACAAAGCCTTTTTCTTGAGATATATCGCTAAATTTTTTCCTTTGCTATGAGACGGTTGAAAAGTTTTTATTACCGCTTTATGGGCTTTAGAAAGCGGTTCGCAATAGAAATCCCCTTTATGAGGCTGTCTTAATGGGAAAAAGGATCCTTCACTCATTTCGAGAGTTGTTTCGTTGACAATTTGGGCAAGTTGTTAATCCTGCGGAACCTATTTTCGTTATAAACAGGAAAATGCAACATCGCTTCGTATGCCGCTTTCGCTTTTTTTTGCAAGGATTTCATTTCCATCTTCGTCATACTATAAATATAAATAAAACAACCAGTTTAAGTCAACTAGCTATATTGCTTTTGCTGGTCTATTTTGGATTTTTTCTAAAAGGGAACCGTTTTCTGACCATATAATATTGTAAAAAACGTGTTTTTTTTTGCATAAATAGCCAACTTTTACACCACTTCCTACGTGAAGTTGCAGGATGCATATGCATCTGAAACTGGTGCCGCTGGTACATGGAAGCTGATCGGCTACATTGCTCCGGGTGCTAAGGATGCATCAAATGATAAAAAATACTCCACCAATGTTTTTGATTATACCGATGAGTTCACAGGCTCAACGAATAATACGACCATGGTTAACAAACTTACTTCCAATGCAGATGGATGGAAAGCTGAGGCAAAAACAGCTTTGAACGACTGTGGAATTAAGAGCACTTGGCAGATGAGTTTCAAACAGTCTGGTACTGGTGATGCTCTTGCTTATACTGCTAAGATTGTCCCGGCTGCAAATAGTGACTCCACGTCTTGCGCGTCTTTGACTGCAAACTTTGGCAACATTGCCCACCAATAATCTTTAAAAGATTACAAAACTTCAAAAGCTCTCCCATCGGGAGGGCTTTTACTATATATAACCGATTCCGTTATTTATCGGCTTTAGTTGCCAGCGTCTTTTGCAATTCTAATATTTTTTCTTTAGGCAAATGCGAATATTTTACGATTTCTTCAATGGGTTTGTCATCTGCGAGCATGTCAAGCGCAGTTGCTGTACGCTCGTTATCACGCCCTTTTTCAAAGCTTTCATCAATAGCATCACTATATGCATAGAGAAAATCTTTCATATTCGCCTGCTTGATTAAGAGTTCATCGCTTGCCGTATCGCATTCAATTCGCCTTAGAGCATCTTCGAAAGTGGGATTTTCAAATTCCGGCAGCGAACTAGAAGAACCTGCATTCTTCAAAATATAAAGCCAACGGTCTTCATCCGTTTTGAGTTTGTCTTTCGGCTTGTCAAACTTGGTAAGGTCTACAATAATATACTTATTTTTTGTAGAAATTGGAATACAACCGTCCTTACCGACACTGGACTGATTGTAAAGGCCAACTTCATCTCTATAAACATCCTCCATAAACTGAACAGGGTAATCCATAATCCAAATAGAATAGATTTCTGGTAATTTGTAGCGGAACCTTTTCTTTTTGGCGTCAGGCATATTCTGAAAGTCTATTTCTTTATTGTAGTCGTTCTTCGCTCGCAACAACAGAAAAGCATTGTATATCATCATTCGGTCAATGTAATCGTTCAATTTGAGCTTTTGCATTTCAACATCAATTCGCTTTCCGGCTTTGGTCTTGGCTCCTATATCAAACTTAACACGGTATGGTTCTGGCAAATGAAAAACTTCATCCTGTTGAACGGTATAAGTCAGCGAATGAATCGCATTTTCGCCTTCAAAATGCAGAATTGCGTTCAGAAAGTTCACGAGCGCATCTTCGCTGTCAAGCAGAGCCCTAAATGCGGGATCGCATCGAGGATCCAGGTATTTTTGCCCCTCAAATTATTTTCTAGCGCTTTCAACATCATTTATATGGTCATATGTTTCGAATAAGGATTCGTCATCTATATTCATTCTAAAATCTCCATTTTTTTGAACGAAGAAACATTCTCCATCCATATAGTTAACACGCTTTTTTGGAGATTTTGGTTCACCTGTTTTTGAAAAAATTTTGTAAAAATAGGTTTAAGCACAAAAAAATTGAAACTGGTTATAATATTGCAAAAGCCTTCCCGAAAGGGAAGGCTTTTGAAGTTCTTTATCAACTCAGACAATTGATTATTCGTGACCAATGTTGGTGAAGTTTGCAGTCAAAGACTTGCAGTTGACGTTATCTTTATTATTGCCCAGGTCCGTGATACTAGCAGTAAAGCTAAGAGATGCTCCATTGCCGGCTTTAGACGACACAATCATCCAATAGCTACCAATCTTGCAATCGTTCAGAGCTGTTTTGGCAGTAGCTCTCCATCCTTCAGTATTGTCACTAAGTAATCCAACCATGGTTGTTCCATCTTTAGTGCCGTTTGTGAATGCACCGGTATAATCGAATACCGTAGTTGAGTAGCTGTTTGAGTTAGTCTTGGAACCCGGAGCAATGTAACCGATGTTTGCCCAGTTACCAAATGCACCAGTTTCAGCAGCGTGTGCATCCTGCAACTTCACGTAGGTTCCAGCTGCCGGACCAACTTCAGAGGCCTTGGACTTAGCAATCATACCGAAGAGTTTCGGAACTGCGACTGCGGCGAGGATGCCCATGATAACAATCACGACCATCAATTCAATAAGGGTAAAACCTTGCTTCTTCATAGTGTGTTCTCCTTGTTTTTGTGACACATTCTTGTTTTGAGCGTTATTGCTCGTTTACATTCAGTAATATATCCACTTTTTTCCCGAAAAGCAATACTTTTGTCAAACTTTTGTCACGTTTTTGTCATGACTCAGTATATTCCAACTTAAAAGTGCCGTTTTTCGTAAAATTTCGCAAATATTAACCAAACTTTCCGATGAACTATATATAGATAATTTTTTACGAAAAAGGGATTTTCATCTGTTTTTTATATTCCAATTTGGAATATATCAACCGGAGGTGTGACGACCGTCACACTGTTTTCAGCCCTGTTTGTTTAAAATTCTTTACTTTCAAAGATAATTATCACTAAAAACTAAAATTCTTCCAACATAAAAGGCAGCAAATACAGCGGTTTTAACAGCAATTGTCCCACATGAGCAACATCCTTTTGAGAAAACAGATATTCCTTGTATATTTTTTTAGAATATTTGTTTACAAAGTTTTCAATAGATTCGTGGTTTCGTGTAGCAGAAGACTTAATTTCCAGAGGAATAATTTTGTTTCCTTTAGAAAGCAAAAAATCTATTTCAAAATGATGGGAACTGTTTTCTTTCAACCAGGTATGGTAATAAAGTTCTTTGCCACTAGCGGTAATAATTTGGGCTGCAACATTTTCATACAGATAACCAAGATCAGCATCCAATTTGTCGCTTAAGAGTTTTGCATATATTTCATTAGCTTGTTTCGAATCGTCGAACATCAAAGAAATAAACAACCCGGTATCAGACGCGTACAGCTTAAATCGCTCCAAGTCTTTTGTCTGAGCAAGGGCCGAATCGGGATTAGAAACATGATAACAACAAAGAACAGTCTTTGAATCCAATAATTCAAAGAAACGACTTTCATCTTTTGCGGTTTGCCGTTTTCCAATCGCAGAAGATAGGACAAAATGTTTCTTTTTTAAGGCTAATTGGCTAGGAATTGCCTTATAAATATTAGACAATCGACCTGTCGGATCAATTTTTTTCAAATCCTCAAAATACAGATTTAATATTTTTCTTTTTACATTATCGATATATTCAAAATTTTCTTTTTGAATATACGCTTCTACGGCCTGGGGCATACCGCCTACAGCCATATAAAGCCTAAAATCTCGCATTAAACTTCTGTTTGTTGAGTTTCCAATAGCCGTATTCGCCTTATAAATCTCTCGGATGGTATTCGGGTCCTTCCCTATAGCCCACATGAATTCCTCATAATCCATGGGATACACACTTATCCGATGTTCTTCTGAGGGGATTACAATCCCTTGAACATTTTTCTTTATAGAAATGAGTGATCCAGTTTCAATATAATCGTAACGACCATCCTTTACCAAGAACTTGATAGCCTGCCGAACTTTGGGTTGCAGCTGGATTTCATCAAAAATAATGACAGATTTTCGTTCCTTGAGGGATATTCCCGATTCAGCCTGAAGTCGCAAGAAAAAAACATCCAACTTCGCTATATCTTTGAAAACATCAAGCATTTCCTCCGTTATATTTGCAAAATTCACTACAATATAGGAGTCATACTCATTTTTCGCAAATTCCTCAGCAATGGTACTTTTTCCCACACGACGGGCTCCTTCCAACAAGCAAGCGTACCGTCCCGAATAAGACTTTTTCCATTCCAGCAACTTATCGTAAACCTTACGTTTGAACAACACTTATTCGCCTCTTTGAGAAAAATTCCAAAAATTCAATATAAAAATACACCAAAAATTACAAAAATTCAACATAAAACATGGATAAAAATTCCATTTTTTCAACATAGAAATGTTTTTCTGCACTTTTCGACATTTTTTCGAGGCTAAAATCGGCCAAATCATACACTTTTTCCGACCTGAATTCAAAAATCCGTGCTAAACAGGAAGTCCACTTCCATTTTAGCACGGTTATACATATAAAAAAGCCTCCCGCAGGAGGCTTTACAAGACTTAACTGGATTGACGCTTACTTCATCACAGAGTTTGCAACGACGACGCGGTTGCCACCGGCCTGCATTGCCATCTGGAGGGAGGCTTCTGCGGTGTAGATGAGCGAGCCGGCATCATTTGCGTGGGTCGGCATCACGGCAACACCCATGCTGAGCGTGGTCGCGAGGATCCCTTCGCCGTATGCAATCTGGAGCTGCGAGATTTCGTTGCGGATACGTTCGGCACGGTTTCTCGTGATGTTGAGGTCAGCGCCCGGCATAATCACGCAGAACACGTCGTCGGAGTAGCGGCACGGGATGTCTTCGCCACGGATGTAGCTCGGCAAGCGCTGTCCAAGTTCCCAGAAGAGCTGTTCCACGGCATGGCGGCCTTGAGCGTTCTGCACGGCAGGGATAGCATCGGGGTAAAGCATCACAATGCCAATGGGCGACTTGTGGCGCACGGCAGCGGTGATTTCACGGCTGAGCGATTCTTCCATATAACGTTTGTTAAAAAGACCGGTCAGCACGTCGCGGATGCTGTGCTGTTCAAAGCGTATGCTGAGGTCCTGGTTCGCCACGTAAAGTCCAAACGCGGTAGCGACAATGCTCACCTTGGCCTGCCAGTATTCCTTGGTTTCTGTTTCCGGAAGCTTATCGACCTGGAGGGTCAGGATGCCGAAGTGTTCTTCAAGGCCTTCGATCGGAGCGCAAATGGCGATGCCCTTCGGGCGGTGGTGCAAGTGCGTACAACCGCTAGGGACTTCGGGCGAGCTGTAGTCGGTCACGACGATGTCGCCGGTATTGAAGCTTGCGCATTCAGCCGGGAGCACGGTTTCGTCGCTGATGACGTTCGGGCCAAAGCGGAAAATCTGAGAGAGTTCAGTCTGCACGCCGCCGTACATATAAAGTACGCCAGAAGCTTCGGGGAAGAGTTCCGGCAAGAGCTTTTGCATGGCGTCGATGACTTCGGTAAACGGACGGTTGCGGAGAATTCCGAGCTTAAAGCCGTTCCAGGCTTCGAGCGGGAACCCGACCTTGAGGGCGGCTGCATCGAGTTTCTTGATGGAAGCGGGCACGGGCTGCTGCTTGAGGGCTTCGGCGGCGGGGATTGCACCCGGCGGGAGCGGGTTCTTCTTTTCTTCTTGGAGGCGAACCGACACGAACTGTGTGTCCTTGGGCTGCGGCTTGTTCAGCACCTCGTTAAAATCGTTTTCGATGGCTTCAATCTGCCGACTGCAGACGGTATAAAAAACGAAGCCGAGTACTGCGCCCCAAGCTCCGACAAATATGAACTTCGCCCCGATGGACATGGTTTCTTCGGGGACTACATATGCAGCAATAACGCCCATCAAAAAGGCGACCAACCAAAAGATATATTTAACGATATTCATACCATAAATAATATTAAAATATTACAGGGCATGGCTGTAAAGAATTTTTAAAACAGCCCCTTAAAAGCGAAGTTTCTCTACGATACTCATTGATACAAAAAGGATGGAACTATTAATGTGCGATATAAAACTTAGCCCTTTTGCAAAAACTCTTCGCGAACGAATTCATAGATGTAATCAGCACTTCGAGCCCGCAATCCCGTACTAGGATCATTTAAAGAATCAAAAATCTTTGACTTATAAACAAAATTGAAAGCAGTTTCCATATCCAAAGAAAACTCATTCATCAAAGATTGAACATTTTTTTCAACAATCCTCGAAACCAATGATTCGCTTTGAGCCGTAGTCATTACTTAACCCTCCGCAAAAGAGAAACAGCCTTTTCTGTTAAAAAGCAATATTGACTATTCAAGTCTTTATACTCAAGTTCCTTAGCCAACTCTTCTAACGTACGTAGGCCGTCTTCATACATATTCAGCAAATAAGCGACTCCATCATCAGCAATCGGACCTACAACAATATCATAGTTATGAGTAAACTTAGCAGAACTACTTCTATTTTTATAAATAAATTCAGCCCATTCAACACACACTTTTTCAAATCGTAATAATCTCAATTGATTTGATTGAAAAATACTTTCATCAAATTCATATTCTTGGACAACAGGATTTCCTCCAAAAATACGACTACGATTTTTAGCCAACTCATACGCTTGACGTTGGATATCAGTCACATAAAAGCCTCTTCCAAAGTCCTTATAAGGCTTTGTTTTCTTCAAATCTATTTCAGAAAAATCGCTATTTGTCCCATGATAAAGAATCATCCAATTGTGCCCCCATTATTTTTGCAAACAACAACCAAGTCATTCAATGCATCTTCTACAGGAAGAAGGTGTTCCGAAGAATAGCATTCATCGAGAAAACGAACGCCTTTGAAATCACATAAATAACTTGCTGCAGCCTGAAGCGACAATCGAAAACGCTTCGCAAAAAGCCGGATGCACATATTCACATATGGGATTTTGTATTTGTCAGCCATATCCTGAATATAGATTATCACTCGTAAAAAGACAACCCTTCCCCATTCTATTCTATATTTACCAACATGACAATCCTTGAGAAAATCGCACTTGCACTCCCCGCAGTAGAATCCCCCGCCCGTTACATGGGTGGCGAAGCGAACAGCGTCATCAAAGACCACAGCAAAATGCTTGCACGCATGGCGTTTGTGTTCCCAGACACTTACGAAATCGGCATGAGCAACAACGGGCTCAGAATTTTGTACCATGTGCTGAACCGCGAACCGGATTTGCTTTGCGAAGTGGCTTTTGCGCCGTGGGACGACATGGCCGCCGAGATGAAGAAGTACGATATTCCGCTTTATACGCACGCAAGCTATACGGCGGTCAAGGATTACGAAGTCGTGGGGCTTACGCTCCAGACCGAACTAAACTTTACAAACGTGCCGTACGTGCTTGAACTCGCTGGGATTCCGGCATGGCAAAAAGACCGTGCCGAAAGCGACCCGATTGTCGTTTCGGGCGGACCCTCGATGGGGAACCCGGAGCCGGTCGCGGATTTCTTTGACGCGTTCATGATTGGCGATGGCGAAAAGCTGATTGTCAAATTTGTGCGTTGCGTTGGCGAAGGACGCAAGGCGGGCCTCAAGCGCGCCCAGATTTTGGAAAATTTGTCTAAAATTGATGGCGTTTACGTACCGAGCTTGATGAAGGTTGTCAAGAACGAATACGGCGTGATTGTCCCGGCAGAACCCGCAAAGGGCTCTTACGAAAAAACGAACGGTGTACGTCGCCAGTTCATCCCGGTTTTGGACCCAAAAGACTACCCCATCAAGAACTTGATTGCAAACATGCAACTTGTTCACAATCGTTTTAGCGTGGAAGTGATGCGTGGTTGTGCGCAGGGTTGCCGTTTCTGCCAGGCGGGCATTTGGTACAGGCCGTGCCGCGAGCTCAATCCGGACGATGTCTTGGACATTGCAAAGGCGGGCATTCAGGCGACTGGCGAACGCGAACTCGGTCTTTTGTCACTTTCGACCGCTGACTACAAGCCGGTCGAAGCGCTCACGGATTCCATTATCGATGACCCTTTTTACGATAACGTAGATGTAAGCCTCCCGAGTATCCGCGTCAATAGTTTCGGACAAAGTCTCGCCGAAAAGGTTGCAGCGCTCAAAGGCGGTCGTAGCGCCACGTTCGCACCGGAAACAGGTTCTGAACGCATCCGCAAAATGATCAACAAGACCATCAGCGACCAGGACATGTACGACGCCGCCGAACACGCTTTCTCTAGCGGGTTCAACAAGATTAAGCTTTACACGATGATTGGCTTTCCGACCGAGAACCTGGATGACATGCAGGCGTTCTGCGAGCTCATCTTCAATCTCGTGAAAATCGGGCGCAAGTATAACCGCGGCATTCAAATTGCGGTGAGTATCGGCATTCTCATCCCGAAGTCGTTTACTGGCCTGCAATGGGCTCCGTTTATGGACAAAGAAACAGCACTCGGGCACATCCGCTACGTGCGCGAAAAGTTCTTCAAGCATCCGAACGTGAAAATCAACTGGGCGGCCTGGGAAACAAGTTTCTTGGAAGCAGTCTACAGCCGAGGCGACCGCAGCCTCGGTCCAGTCATTTACGCCGCCTACAAGAAGGGCATCATCTTCGAAAGCGACAGCTATCGTTTTGACTTTAACAAATGGCTCGAAGTCTGGCAAGAATGCGGCTACGACACAAGCTGGGTCTACCGCGAACGCGACAAGGACGAAGTCTTCCCGTGGGACTTTATTCACGCAGGCACGACAAAGCAATACTTGCGCCGCGAATGGGAAAAGGCGTTCGACCCGAATTCCGCACCCGTGCCGAACTGCAAATGGGGTGATTGCCAAGCTTGCGGTATCCCGGGATTCGGCAAAGAAATCGTCCTCGCCGACGACCCTGTGCGCCACAAGGCGCCGAGCCGTACCCCTGAAGAAATCAAGAAGCTCGTGGCAGAACGCCGCCCGAGCCAGAAGGTGAGCTACAGTTACAAGATTACGTTCAAGAAGACTGGCATCAGCCGATTCCTGCCGCACCACAACATGCTCAGTTTCTTCGAACGCACGTTCATTTGCGCAGGCATCCCGATCAAGTTCAGCGAAGGCTTCAGCCCGAAGCCCCGCATTGTGAACATGGGGGCCTTGCCGCTTGGACTTGAAACTTACTGCGAAGTCATCAGCGTTGATTTATTGCAAAAGCTCGACCTCTCCGCCGAAGGTAAACCCGCCATTATTGCAAAGCTCAGCGCTCCGTTCCCGCGCGGCATGGAAATCGTGGACATCGAGCCCTTGAAGGAAAAGCTCTCGAAGCATTTCCCGAAGGCGATGGTCTACCGCCACACGCCCGAAAGCATCCCCGCCGACCTTATGCAAAAGTTCGAACAAAAGCAATTGCCAATTGTCACGAACCACCGCGGTCAGCAGATGGACTTGAACGAGCAGGTTCTTGGAATTGATATTCAAAACGGAACAATGGTTGTGCGCGTCAAGTGCAACAACCAGGGGACAACCCCCAGTCCGTTTGTCATTTTTGCAGGGTTGCTTGGCATTGAGATTGACCCGGCCAAGCTCGATGAAGTCTCCCGCCGCTTCCTCGTCGCAAAGATTGCAATCGAGTGGTAATTATTCAGCCGGGAGAATAATCTCGATGTGACTGGTGCTGACGTTGAGGAAGTGCGTACGGAACAGGTCCTTCTCATTCCTGTCGCAAACGCGTACCTGCGTCACCGCAATAAAATCC
This sequence comes from Fibrobacter sp. UBA4297, assembly GCF_002394865.1. Lineage (NCBI taxonomy): Bacteria > Pseudomonadati > Fibrobacterota > Fibrobacteria > Fibrobacterales > Fibrobacteraceae > Fibrobacter > Fibrobacter sp. UBA4297. The sequence goes on from NZ_DGUZ01000022.1 coordinate 56,917, forward strand.
TTGTTTTCACGGATATAGTCCGTGAGGCGTTCGTCACGCAGCGTGTCGATTTCGCCCGTAATGACAAAATTATCTGTCCACATTTTTACTAGCATACCACTAATATATAAATGTTAGTCCAAGTAAGAAGATAAAAACCTTATTTTTTCGCCCCTAAAGCCATTTTAACGTATATTATTCAATAAGATACAACAATGTCATGCCCGATTTATTCGGGCATCTCCCTTTTAAAAGAAAATAGGAGATTCCCACCTTGGTGGCCATGCGCACTAAGCACTAAAGCGCTAAGTGCTGTCCGCCCGCCTTCGCGGGAATGACAAGAATGAATCAATTTAAACTTAATTAAGAGGTTCGCATTATGGCACCGAAAAAAGTACGCACGATTCCAGGGCAGATGGCATACCACAACGCCGAATTTATGGAAAGCGATGCCGCACGCCCCATTCGATTCCTTTCTGAATTTTTCCAGCCTGCACAAGTTTTTGCACAAGAAGATATCAAGAATTCTATCGTGTTCTTTGGTTCGGCACGTACACTCCCGCCCGACGAAATCAAAAAACGCCGCAAGGGCTGCAAGGATAAAAAGGAACTTGCAAGGCTTGACCGACTCTCCAAAGTCGCGGATTCTTACAATGCAGCTCGTGAACTCGCTGCCAAGCTCGGCAAGTGGATAAACAAGCGCCACCACGGCTACGCCATCATGACGGGCGGTGGTCCGGGCATTATGGAAGCCGGCAACCGCGGTGCATCTGACGTGGGTACGCCTTCTGTCGGTTTGAACATCAAGTTGCCTTTCGAACAACATTGCAATCCGTACATCGATGACGAACTGAACTTGCAGTTCCGTTATTTCTTTGTCCGTAAATACTGGTTCCTGCGCATGGCTCGTGCGCTCGTTATTTTCCCTGGTGGATTCGGCACGCTCGACGAAGCCTTCGAAATGCTCACGCTTATCCAGACCGATAAGTATGCGCAGCAGATGCCGGTCGTGATTTTTGATTCGAACTTCTGGAAGAAGGCTCTGAACTGGGAATTTTTCGCCGAAACGGGCATGATCAATCCCGAAGACCTCAAGCTCTTCAAGTTCTGCGACACCGTCGATGAGGCTTACGACTTCATCACGTCCAAGCTCGAAGAACAAAGCGAAGAAAAGGTCACGTTCGCGCGCTCCCACGCCGAAAACGAAGAGAAGAAGAAGTAACAAAGTCATGCCCGCCGGAGCCTGTGCTGAGCGCAGTCGAAGTAAGCGGGCATCTTTTTTGTCGCCCCTGTCACCCCGGGCTCCGTGCCGGGGTCACCTTTTTTGCTAATTTTCTTTCATGTTCTGGAACAATTTGGCAGAAACGATGGACAGGGTCTCGCGCAATTTGGCGCTCCGCCCGAACTACACCATGGCAGAATACCAGCGGTGGTTCGACCACAACCCTGACTTTAAGCACAACGGCAACGCAGAACGCATCGAGCTTATCGAGCCGCTTTCGCTCGTAGGCACAAACCAGCTTTACCGCGCAAAGCTCTGGATTGAACACCCGCGCGACGAAAAGCGCTATGACGAAAAAGAAATCGTCGTAAAAATCTGCAAGTACTGGGCGCCGCCCGGCAAGAACCGCCTGCACCGTTTGAACATGCTCCTGAGCGCGTTCCAAGATGAAATTCGCATCAATAACCTCATCCGCGCGACAAACATCGAAGGCGTGGTACAGTCTTTTGGCGGAGGCATCGCTGGTCGCCACCCTTACCTCAAGCTAGAGTTTATCAAGGGTTGCTCGCTTGATAGAGTCATCAAGCCAAAGCTCACTGACGAAGAACTTTTGCAGCGCGTGGCTCAAATCGCCTACCTTGCAAACACCATAAGCCAGCTCCATTACTACCAAATTGTACACAAGGATATCAAGCCCAAGAACTTGCTCCTTTGCCAGAATCCGGCGCACAAGAACAACCACAAGATTTTACTCTGCGACTTTGGTTACGCCCAGGCCAAGATGCGCGAAACCGTTACCGAAGGTGGCGGACTTTCATCGCCAAGTTACAGCGCCCCCGAACTTGCCCAGTCCAGCGAAAACATCACGTACGCCGTGGACTACTTTAGTTTCGGCGCAGTCATGCACGAATACCTCACCGGCGTAAAGCTTTACCCCAAGGCGAAGGAAATTTATACCGAGGAAGGGCGCCTGATAACCAAGCGCTACATGGATTACATCGAGAACGGCCGCGAAAACGTGTTTAACGATGAACGTTTCCCGGAAATTCACGACTGGATTGACGCCCTCACCACATTCGATGTGAACGAGCGCATGAAAAAGAGCCCAAACCTGTTCGCTCTCGCCCACAAGCTCCGCGAAGAGGTCAACGCCCAGGGATTCCGGGACGTAAATACCGATTTTCTGTGGAACCAGCTGAACGAGTACAGCAAACGCACGTTCTAGAACGCTTTTAGCCTACATTTCGCCCCCTAGCCCAATTACACTTCACTAATGATTTGTTTATATTCATTGGTATGAAGAAAATATTGAGCATCCTCCTAAAACCGTTCCGGTTTTTCAAATTCCATCATTACGTGACGCTTTTAGCGATCGCTGTCCTCGGGGTTTTCAACTTCCAGACGACCCTAAACCCGACAATCCAACAAATACGCCAAGAAAAGGATATTCACGAATCCTTTGACAAATGGTGGGAAGAGGAGCGTGCTCAAGAATTTAAGAATGTGGGTCTCACGCCAAATGACACCATCAAGATGCAAGAGTTCGAGCTCTACAAGGAACGTTACCAAGTCGAGCACCCAACGCCGATTATCGAGGAACGCATTGAGCAAATAAAAGTGGAATTCCTTGAATGGTGGGAAAATCAGGGGGGCAAAGAGCAATATGCCGCGGAGCACGGCAGCTACCCTACAGACAAACAATACGAGGCGGAGCTCAAGAAACGGATTTATAATTACACGGACAAATTCATCCGTTACCGTTGGGCATACCAGCCTAGCCGTGGCAATACCGAAAGTTTTCTCACTTGCAGTTTGCTAGTACCAAGCATCTGGTCGTATATTTTCTTCGCCGTATTTTTCATGTTCGCGCTGATGCAGCTTGAAAAGCGCTGGCACGCGTTCTTTATTTATGTTTATGCGGTGGTAATCGCTATTATCAGCGGGTTCTTTGTGGATTTGCTCGTGGACACTTCGTTCTTTGGGCAGTTCGCAACGCAGCGTTACATGGGCGTAAGTCTGATGCTTTGCTTTTTGCTGGGAGCAAATGTTTTTGACAAGGAAAAAGACGCCATTCCGTCTTACGTGAGCAAGATTTCACAATTCGCGCTTGTCGGGAGCATGGCGATTGACTGGTTTTTGAACCCGGGAATTTTCAATGCGGTCGCCGTGCTGTCTCCGTTTTTCTTTGCTCTAGGCGGGCTTGCGGGTTACTTCATGCCACACCGCTCTGAAGGCGGCGCCAAGCAGGTCGTTACCGAACAAAAGAACGAAGAAACAGTCACCCCTGGCGAACACACTCGCAAGATGATTGAAAACGGACTGCAGGCGGCAAGCAACGGAGAAAACGAGAGTGCAGCGCGCCTGTTGCAATACGGGCTGACAGCGCTTTTGCAAGAAGAACCGGTCAAGTTCCAGGATGTGAAAGATGCCGTAAATAGGATTGCAGGCTGCTATGCCGAAATTCCGAGCACGCAATGGATTGAATGGGGAGCAACCGCCAAGCAAAAGAAGATTCCGGAAGCGGCAATTACGTTACTTGAAAAGGGTATCGCCAAAGAGACCGACGCAACGATTCTTCGCCGTGCGCACTTTGACATTGGCGAACTCCGCATCCAGACAAAGTCTAATGTGAATGCGGCCATGGAGCACTTGAGCAAGGTCATCAAGGAAAACGACAGCGATACGCTCGCCGAACAGGCCAAAAAACTCATGGAAACCGGCAAAGACATTCTAGTGCAAATGGCTTACGCCGCACCGAAACAATTCAAGGTTTCTAATTAAAAACTAAAGGCGATGCCGGAACGGAGTCCGGCATGACAATGCAAAAAAATGTTTTTGCTGTAACAAGATGGCGATTCCGGCACAAGATCGGGATGACGATATGAAAAAGGCGGGCCCGCCATTTTTTTTTACACGAACGGTAAGCCCGCCACACGTTTAAGAGCGCTTGTAGTCGTCCTGCACGCGGATGATGTCGTCTTCGCCGGTGTATTCGCCGACCTGGACTTCAACAATCACGAGCGGGAGCTTGCCTTCGTTCTGCAAGCGGTGAATCGTACCAGAAGGAATGTAGGTCGATTCGTTCGGGCGCACGTAGAACACCTTGTCACCAACGGTGCATGTTGCAGTTCCGCTCACAACGACCCAGTGTTCCGAACGGTGCAAATGTTTCTGCAACGAGAGGCGTTCGCCCGGACGAACAACGATTCGCTTCATCTTGTAGCGGTCCGTAGATTCGAGCACGGAGTACGTACCCCACGGACGGTTGACCGTCTGCGGGACCTTCGGCAAGTCGGAGCCGCGAGCCTTGAGCTCGTCGACGACCTGCTTGACCTTCTGGCTGCTCGCAAGAGGAGCGACCAAGAGAGCATCCGGCGTATCGACAATGAGCATATTGTCCAAGTCAATCGTGCAAATCTGACGCTGACCACCGAGCACAAGAGAATTCTTGGAACCGATTGCCAAATGCCTGGCGTTCACGTTATTGCCATTTTCGTCGTGGTCGAATTCACCATAAAGCGAATCAAACGCACCGAGGTCAGACCAGCCGATATCGCTCGGCACGACCTTCACCTTGGCAGACTTTTCCATCACAGCGTAGTCGATGGAGTTCGACGGGATGTTCATCATGTCTTCGTGATTGACACGGACTAGAGCATCCTTGTTTTCTTTTTTGGCGTTTGCAAAGGCAATCTTTGCTGCGGTCAAGATATCCGGAGAATACGTTGAAAGTTCATCGAGGAACGTCGAAGCCTTGAAGCAAAAGATACCGCTGTTCCAAAAGAACCTTCCAGAAGCAACGTACTTCTTTGCTGTTTCCAAATCCGGCTTTTCAACAAAGCGCTTGACATCGTCGCCATTCGCTTCGATGTAACCGTAACCAGTTTCCGGGCCTGTCGGCGTGATGCCGAAAGTCACCATGAAACCTTTCTTTGCAAATTCTTCGGCCTTGCGTAAGCATGCTTCGTAAGCATCTGCCTTGCGGATCACATGGTCCGACGGAGACACGAGAACGATATCGTCCGGATCAAGACCAAGGCAAGCAAGAGCAATTGCCGGAGCCGTATTGCGGCCTACCGGTTCCAAAAGGAAGCGAACATCGTTAGCGCCCACTTCTTCGAGCTGGTCTTTAGCCAAGAAATACTGTTCTGCATTGCTCACAATGTACTGAGCACCGCAAATGCGAGAATTTGTCTTTACCGTACGCTGGAACAGGGAAGCACCGTCAAAAAGACGGGCAAACTGTTTGGGCATGAGAGAGCGGCTAATCGGCCAAAGGCGCGTACCGCTGCCACCACACAAAATCAAGTTAATCATTTATTTACCCGTTGCATTTGTAGCGTTGTTCGCCGTATTCGTAGAAGTAGAAGTGTTAGAAGAAGTTGTCGAAGAAGCTCGCTTCTGGGACGGAGTCTTCCAACCCGTATTATTGATATCCTGGACGTTCTGAACGATATTCGTACCAAGATAAATAGCGTTCATGGTCGGGGTAATCAAGCTAAGAAGGCGGTTCCACGTTGCAATGCCAGAAGCATCAACGTAAACGATATCGCGCGGATTCAATTCAAAGCGGTCAGCCATTGCAAGCGCCATGGCATTCTTTGCATCAAGCTGGTAGATATCAATCTTTTCCCTAGACGTATTTCTGATAACATAGATATCACTCGGAGCGGCGTTCATGGCATTCACACCACCGGCTGCGGCAAGGGCTTCGGCCAAGGTGATATAGTTATCCATGTGGACAATGCCAGTTCTGTTCACTTCACCAAGGACATACACCTTTCTATCGCGTTCGGTATCCTTACGCAACGGCACAAACAGCTGGTCTCCCGGCTTCACGAGGATGCGGTCCATAGGAATATTTTCCTTGAACGCACGGATGTAGTCGATTGTGTAAACTTTGTCTCCACGACGGAGCTGGACTAACGAAGGATCAGCTGCTTCATCGAAGCCACCCACGGATGCAACCAAATCAGGGATTGTTACCGGGTTTTCATTGAAGCTCACATAGCCCGGATTGGCCACGGCTCCCGTGACAAAAGCCTTACGACTATAATAGCCCGTCACACGGACATCCACTTGCGGGTCATTAAGGATTTTGTCGGAAAGACGTTTCGTAATTTCGAGGCGAAGTTCCTGGGCGGTAAGGCCAGCAGCTTGGATTTCACCGGCATACGGGTAGAAAAGCTTACCATCGGTCGTCACCTTCTGACCTGCCGTCTGGTACTGCCCCATCGGGGACGTGAGTTCAGGATGTTCCCAAACGACCACCTGCACCTGGTCTAAAGGTCCGATTCTGTATTCCAGCTGGGGAAGGGTATCCACAATCAGGTCTTCTAGCTTGCCTTCGTGCGGATTTTCGGCCACCGGAATAGGTTCTCCCATGTCGCCCTTTTCAATGGAATGCAATTTAAATGTAATTCCATTATAAGTTGTGGAATCTTCGGGAATATCCATACGCATCTGCGGAGCGGCAAAGCAACCGCTCAAGATAACGCCAGCAACTCCACAAAGAGCTATACCAATTTTATTCATATTTTCCCTCTTAGAAATTATTTTGTGGCTTCACTTTGCCTAATCTTTTCTACCCAATACGGAGTCAGTTTAGAGATAAAGTTCCAAGCCAGCACAAAAGCATTTTCTGGTCGCCTATAAGGGTCAGGAATGTCCACCTGGTGGGATTCACCATAACGGAAAACCTTACCCTCAAGCCACGGGTACTTGTGCAAGAGTTCCCTTTTGTGGCCATTTTCCATAACCAAAATCAAGTCAGCCCATTTGAGAATGTCCAAATTGATTTGACGCGCACGATGTGCACTCATATCAATGCCATGCTGCAAGGCGATTTTCTGGGATAGCTCATGTGCGGGATTATCAACCAAAGCTCCGAGACCAGCGCTCATCACATTGAAATCCGGTCCGAGTTCTTTTTTTAAAAGATACTCCCCTGTAGGACTACGGCAGATGTTCCCGGTACAAACGACAAGAATGTTTTTCATAGTAAATAAAAAATAGCAAATTAAAAAACAAGTTAATAGTTTTGAGTTACCAGTTACTAGATTATCTCAAGACGAAACGCTCTAGTAACATTCAACCAGCATCTAGTAACTGCGCCAAAGGTATTACAAGTCAAAAGCGAAGCCAAGGTCCTTGAGGCACGGGTTCTTGGTATCCTTTTCGGAGAGGAGCGGTTCAAAGTCCTCGCCTACCGGCCACTTGATGCCGATTTCCGGATCGTTCCACATGAGACCGCCTTCGTCGCCCGGAGCGTAGAAGCGCGTGCACTTGTAAACGAACGAAGCCGTTTCGGAGAGCACGACAAAGCCATGGGCAAAGCCTTCCGGAATGTAGAACTGCTTCTTGTTCTCGGCAGAGAGCGTAACGCCCACCCACTTGCCAAAAGTCTTGCTGTTCTTGCGGAGGTCCACAGCCACGTCAAAGACTTCGCCTTCGATTACACGGACGAGCTTGCCCTGCGGATTCTGCTTCTGGAAGTGCAGACCGCGAAGCACACCCCTCTTGCTACGGGATTCGTTATCTTGGACAAATTCCACATCGATGCCGCCTTCGGCAAAGTCGCGCTTGCTGTAGGTTTCCATGAAGTAACCGCGCGCATCGCCAAAGACTGTCGGTTCGATGATTTTCACACCTTCGATGGAGGTTTTGATGAAATTGAATTTGGACATATTTAGTTGGTAGTTGGCAGAACTTAGACCGCTTCGCTCTTAGACGAACAAATAAATCTAAGTTCTAAGTTCTAAATTCTAAGTTCTACTTTCCCTTGTACATACTTTCGTAATACTTTTCGTAGTCGCCGCTCGTGATGTTGTCGAGCCATTCCTGGTTGTCGAGGTACCAGCGCACGGTCTTTTCGATGCCTTCTTCGAACTGCAACGACGGTTCCCAGCCGAGTTCCTTCTGGAGCTTGGTGGAGTCAATCGCGTAGCGGGCGTCGTGACCCAGGCGGTCGGTGACGTACGTGATGAGGTTCAAGTCTTCACCTTCGGCACGACCGAGAAGCTTATCGACAGTCTTGATGACGACTTTGATGATGTCGATGTTCTTCCATTCATTGAAACCGCCGATGTTGTAAGTTTCGGCGATTTTGCCGTTATGGAAAATCACGTCAATCGCACGGGCATGGTCTTCGACAAAGAGCCAGTCGCGAACGTTTTCGCCCTTGCCGTAAACCGGGAGCGGCTTCTTGTGGCGGATGTTGTTGATGAAAAGCGGAATCAACTTTTCGGGGAACTGGTACGGACCGTAGTTGTTAGAGCAGTTCGTGACAATCGTCGGCATGCCGTAAGTGTCGTGGAAGGCGCGCACAAAGTGGTCGGAACCAGCCTTCGATGCGGAATACGGGCTATGCGGCGTGTATTTCGTCGTTTCGTAGAAGAAATCGTCACCGTATGCCAGATGATGTTCCGAGCTAGAAGCCGTGGTCGTGAACGGCGGCGTGATGCCTTCCGGGTGGTTCATCTTGAGGGCACCGTAAACTTCGTCGGTCGAAATATGGTAAAAACGCTTGCCTTCGTACTTTTCCGGGAGGCTTTCCCAATAGAGCTTGGCCGCCTGAAGGAGGGAGAGAGTACCCATGACGTTTGTACGAGCAAATGTGAACGGGTCCTTGATAGAACGGTCCACATGGCTTTCGGCAGCGAGATGGATGATGCCGTCAACATGCTTGTCTTGCATAAGCTTGTAGAAGGCGTCGAAATCGCAGATATCCATCTTCACGAACTTGTAGTTCGGCTTGTTCTCGATATCCTTGAGGTTCGCGAGGTTTCCCGCGTACGTGAGCTTATCGAGGTTGATAATCTTGTATTCAGGATACTTATTGACAAACAGGCGAACGACATGGCTACCAATAAAGCCTGCACCGCCAGTGATTACGATGGATCGTTTCATGAAATTCTCCAATTTACATGGAGAAATATAGTAAAGGGCAACTTTTTCTAAGGGCGACAAACACAAAAGAACCCGACACAGAGCCGAGTTCCTTATAGTCAAAATAGGACTAGCAAATAGAACTAGTGATAATCCATGATCTATTCTTTAAACAGACGACTTTCGTAAATTTCAGGCCAAATATATCTGCTATAAATTGCACGAGCCTTTGAAGCACCATCAGGGCCTTCGAACATCCCACCATGGTAAATCGCCCCATTCGTCACAAGTTCATCAGGCGTTCCCTGGTTCCAAACAGCGACAAATGCAGAGATCGTACCAAATTCCTTGTACCACTTATTCCGAGAAAGCTTATCCCCTTCTGGATTCGGAGGCGACTGAACACTGACATTGCTTATAATACTGACATTGCTTATATTTTCATACTCATTATATGCTACGCCTACATTATGAAACCCTATGCAATAACCATAAGAGTCACAATCAGAGAAAAGACCTGTAGCAACAAGAAGTGTATTTGGATTAAACGGAGCTTGCGCTATATTAAATAGAGCTTGAGCCTCATGGCCGTCATAATCAAGGTCATCAATAGTATAAAACTGAATTCCAATACCGGCGTCAACAAACGCATAATATTCAAAACCATTGCCATGGATATCCGTAGGTTGCATATTTAGAAGGCGATGAAAGTCCTTATTTTGAGAATCAATGAGCTTAGCCAAAGAATTATGAGACTTTTCCTGTTTCACATCGTTCGTAGAAGCAACAGAATTGTCAAGGCCAGTATCAGAGCAGCCCATCATCGTCATTGCCAAAATTGCGGCAGACAAGGTAATCTTCTTCATATTATCTCCTTATGTTATATGAGGCAAACAAAATATATTCATTTTTATAACATAATCAAGATAAAATATTAAAAATAAAATTTATTTTAAACAAACAACATGTTATCAACAAAATCTACTATAACTAAAAAAAACAATCAAATTTATCAACAATTTATAAACAAAACAATTCTATCAATTAATATAAGCTAAAAATTTCATTTATAAACTAACATAACTTTACACTCAAAGATTCAGTTATTTATACATATAAAAAAGAGCCCGACACAGGGCCGGGCATAAAAGCAATTAGAACAACTGAGTTTACAGATTAGTAGTGGATCTTTCCTTCGGCGACCTTTTTGAGGTGCTGGCCGTAAGGAGACTTGCCGTACTTGGCGGCAGATTCCAAGAGCTTTTCCTTGCTTATCCAGCCATTCTTGTACGCAATTTCTTCAACTGCTGAAATTTGGATGCCCTGGCGGTTTTCGACCATTTTCACGAACTCGCCCGCTTCAATGAGGCTATCCATCGTACCGGTATCGAGCCAAGCAAAACCACGACCAAGGAGTTTCACGTCGAGTTCGCCCTTGTCGAGATAAGTCTTGTTGAGGTCAGTAATTTCAAGTTCGCCACGAGCACTCGGTTTTTGCACCTTAGCATAGCCCGCTACGCGATTGTCATAGAAGTAAAGGCCCGTTATGGCGTAATTGCTCTTCGGTTCCTTCGGCTTTTCTTCGACAGAAATCACCTTGCCATTATCGTCAAATTCCACAACGCCAAAACGTTCCGGGTCTTCGACGTAGTAGCCAAACACGCTCGCACGGCCATTTTCTTCGGCGTTCTTGACGGCAGCCTTCAAAAGCTGGCTGAAGCCGTTTCCATAGAAGATGTTGTCGCCAAGCACCATGGCGCAGCAATCGTTACCGATAAATTCTTCGCCCAAAATGAAAGCCTGGGCAAGTCCATCCGGGCTCGGCTGCACCTTGTAGCTCAAGTTGAGACCCATGGCAGAGCCGTCACCAAGCAAACGTTCAAAGTTCGGCAAATCCGTCGGCGTTGAGATAATGAGAATGTCACGAATGCCCGCCAACATCAAGGTCGAAAGCGGATAATAAATCATCGGCTTGTCGTAAACTGGCAAAAGTTGCTTCGACGTGACCATCGTGAGCGGATACAGACGTGTGCCGGAGCCCCCAGCGAGTACGATTCCTTTCATAACAATTCTCCTTACATTCGAAAATAGAAAACTTCTTACGATTAATATTATCTTTGAGCCATTATGGCAGAGCAAAACAAGCGGATTCTTAAAGATTTTTTGAATGAACTGATTGAAAAGTTCAACGGCCACCGTTCCGATATCTCGTCTGAAGACGTTTTGGAACAATTTATGGCGTGGGCCGAAGCCCGCGGAACAACGTTGTACCCAGCGCAAGAAGAAGCCATTTTGGAACTTTTGGACGGCAAGAATGTCATCCTCAATACGCCGACGGGTAGCGGAAAATCCATGGTCGCATTGGCGCTCCATTTCGATAGTCTTGTACACAACCGCCGTAGCGTTTACACCTGCCCCATCAAGGCGCTCGTGAACGAAAAGTGGATGGCGCTCTGCAAGGAATTCGGCGCCGAAAACGTCGGGCTTTCGACCGGTGATGCAACCGTCAACCGCGACGCCCCCATCATCTGCTGCACGGCCGAAATTCTTTCGAACATGGCGCTCTGCGAAGGCGAAGCGCTCACCATCACAGACATCGTGATGGACGAGTTCCATTATTACAGCGACAAGGAACGCGGTGTCGCTTGGCAAGTTCCGCTTTTGACGCTCCCGCAATCGAGATTCCTCTTGATGAGTGCTACCATTGGCGCTACGGAATTTTTCGAACGCGATATGACCAAGCACACGGGCCGCGAATCCGTGACGGTCCGTTCCACGCAACGCCCGGTGCCGCTCGACTTTAGCTACAGCACTACCGAAATTTCAACCGAAGTGCAAAAGCTTGTGAACGAAGGCAAGGCTCCAGTTTACGTCGTTCACTTCACGCAGGCCGCTGCGGCAAGCAATGCGCAGAACTTCATGAGTCTTGACCTCTGCACCAAAGAAGAAAAAGTCAAGATCAACGAAGCAATCAAGGAAGTCCGATTTTCAAGCCCGTATGGTCCGGATGTCAAGCGTTGGCTCAAGCAAGGCATTGGGCTCCACCACGCGGGGCTTTTGCCAAAGTACCGCATTCTCTGCGAAAAGCTCGCCCAGCAAGGTTTGCTCAAGGTCATTTGCGGCACAGACACGCTCGGCGTGGGCGTGAACGTTCCAATCCGCACAGTCCTTTTCACACAGCTCTGCAAGTACAGCGGCGATAAGACCGCCATTTTGACCGCGCGAGATTTCCACCAGATTGCAGGCCGCGCAGGCCGTAAAGGTTTTGACAATGTTGGCTACGTGGTCGCACAAGCGCCCGAGCACGTCATCGAGAATCTGAAACTCGAAGCGAAGTCACGCACGACAGGCAAAAAATTCCAAAAGAGGAAACCACCCGAGCACGGCTACATTCCGTTTGATGAAAACACATTCAAGCGTTTGATTGACGCATCTCCGGAACCGCTCACTTCGAGTTTCCAAGTGAATCACGGGATGTTATTGAACATCTTGAGCCGTCCGACGGACGGTTGCCGCGCCATGCGTGCGCTCCTCAAGGATTGCCACGAAAGTGCGGCCAGCAAAAAACAGTTGCAGCACCGCGCATTTTTGCTGTTCAGGAGCCTCGTCGAAAAGAAGATTATCGAATTCGTGCCGCCTGTAGCTCCGGGTTACAGCCACTTGCGCGTAAACATGAACTTGCAAGACGACTTTTCGATGAACCAGCCGCTATCGCTGTACTTACTTGACACGCTCCCGAAGCTCGACAAAGATTCGCCGGAATACGCCCTGAATGTGATTACCTTGTGCGAAAGCATCCTCGAGAATCCCGAAGCCATTTTGCGCATCCAGCAGAGCAAGGCTCGCGATGCCCGCATGAACGAACTCAAGGCGCAAGGCATGGAATACAACCAGCGCCTCGAAGAGCTTGAAAAAGTTGAATACCCGAAGCCACTGCGAGACTTCATTTACGACACCTTCAACGCTTTTGCCGACATTCACCCGTGGGTCGATGAAAACATTGAACCCAAATCCATCGTGCGCGAGATGTTCGAGAATTTCACGACGTTCAGCGGCTACGTGAAGCAGTACAATTTGCAGCGCATGGAAGCGATTTTGCTCCGCCATTTGAACGGCGTTTACAAGGTGCTTTCGCAGACCGTGCCTGACGGCTACAAGAACGAAGAACTTTTGGAAATGCAGGACTACCTCGGCGAAATGATCCGCCGCGTAGACTCCAGTTTGCTCGAAGAATGGGAAAAGATGGCGCACCCGGAAGATTACCAGAAACGCTTGGACGCTGGAACTGCCGAAGACGAAGCAGAAAAGGCATTCGGTGCAGACAAGGCCGCCGCAGACATCACCTACGACAAGAAGCGATTCCTCAACATGGTGCGTCAGCGCATTTTCCAGATTATGATGAGTTTGCAAAAGCAGGACTTCTCGGATGTTCTGGACAGCCTCGCCGACGACCTTGCCGAAGGCGAACTTTTGGCGGACGCCGAAGGTATCCCATGGACAGAAAAACGGCTCATCGAAACGATGGCCGCCTACACTGCCGAACACCACAAGTTCCGCATGGATGTGGAAGGTCGAGCACTCTGCCATACAATCGTCACGTACGAAGGGAACATTATGCAGATACAGCAAATGCTCCAGGACGAAGAAGGATTCAACGACTGGAGCATTGATTTCACGGTCAATCTCGATGAAAGCCGAGAAGTCGGAATGCCATTGTTAAAACTTGCCAGAATCGGCGAAGTTTAAAACATCATCACGCCCGCGAAAGCGGGCTTTTACGTTTTAAGCAAAGTTTAAACTTCACCGACAAACTCAAAGCCAGCTTCTTCAACAGCGGTTTTTAAAGCAGGCTCGGAATGCGCCAAGGTCGCTGAGCCTGCCGAAGCGCCGTGATGA
>NZ_DGUZ01000023.1:0-103521 GCF_002394865.1 Fibrobacter sp. UBA4297
AAACCGAAGAAAAAACAATATCAGGCTTTTCTCTCCATATTACCTTAAACATCCTGAACATTTTCAGTACAGGACGGACTTTCCCGATATTGACCCGTTTAGTTTCCTTTGGAAGAAAATCCTCAATCGAATTAGCAACATCGCTATAGGGAACAACAACAAACTTGATATCGAATATATTTGAATCTAAAATTTTAGATATCAGAACTGCAATACGTTCCGCACCGCCAACGCTGTCTTGTACAAAAAAAAGGACTTTTTTCTTTTTCATTTTATACCGAAATTTTTATTAATCTGCCCCACTCAAGTTCCCAATTTTGGGGAACGGCATTCATATATCCCGCATAATCATAAAAAGTCATTTCGCCAAAATAAATTCGACCATTAACATCAAAGAAATCCACACGCACATGCGGGATACCATCCGCAAGAACCATAGACAATCTTTTCATTTCATCAAATTTAGATGGCAAAAGTGGTGGCGTTCCACTAGCATTCGGAATACCAACATCGCTTAGATCAATATGCATCCCTTCCATATCAAAATAATCAAAAGTTAGTCCCGTTTCTTTATGTCTATTTGCCGCTATGAGTAAAAAATGAGGCTTTCCACCGAAAGTATAGAATTTATAGTCTCTTAGCTCACCATTTCGTTGATCTTCCAAATATTCCTCCGCAATAACACGAGGAGGGACATTTTTATACGGCCATTCTCTATTTGCCCAATAATAATTTTTCCTCAAAGAATCAGATATTTTTCTACGAGCGGCATCCATATCTAATTGACTTTTATCTTTTACAACAATAACTCCTCCGCTATCATGAGTACACTTGAGGACAAATCGGTTTGGCAATTTGCTAAAATCGATATCATCAAATTTTTCCCAGACACCAAAAGTCGGAACAACATACTGCGGTCCAATTTTATTAGCGACCCACTTTTTTACAGCATACTTATCAACAAGTGTTGTATACAAAGGATTTCGATCATGGAGCTTAAGCCACTGTAATTTTTCATCAAAAGTTTGAGGATCCTTTAAATTCAAAGAATATCCCAACTTCTTCTTAAACTGCATTTTAAGATAAAGCACATCGGGTATGCATTTTTTTACTACATCTTTTAGAGCTTCTAGACATTTAAGCATTCAGCAACCTCAATCAAAAAATTACAATTTTGCTAGTTTTTTCAGGAAAAATACAGCTTCCATTTTAAACAATACAGCAATAATAAAATAAAATAGAACGCCAACAACCACACCGACTACCAATTGAGTTATAAAATTCACATTTAAAAATGTCACGCTATATACTAAAACAGCCATGACAACAGACAAAATCCACGACGGCATTATTAGTTTGACCTGTCCCCACATAGATAGATCAATAAAATTCTTTGTATAAACCATATTTAAAAATGTTGCAACGACACCATATGTAGCCCGGCCCAAGCATATTCCAACTAGACCGAAAGGAAGAGATACGACCAATATCAATACAGCAATAGTCTTTTTTATTATTTCCAATTTTAAAACTAAATCAGACCGACCTTTCACATAAAGTAAATTAAGATTGATGTTACATACAGGATCAAGCATCAGACCAAAGCATAAAATCTGCAACAACAACGATGACGGCAACCATTTATCGCCCAATAAAAGAACAATTACTGGTTTGGCAAGCGCAGCAAGCCCCATCATTAAGGGAAAGACAACAAAGCAAGACAGTTGTAAATACTTGACATATATAGTCTTCAATCTATCGTCATCCTGCAATTGCGATAAAATCGGATAGGTGACCCTAGAAAGAATTCCCGCTATATTCTGCGAAGGAAAATTTCCCAACTGATCAGCACGAGTGTAATACCCTAAATTGCTAGCCGAAAATTTTTTCCCAATCACAATATTATATAAGTTTGAATATATTGAAGAGATTATACTAGCAATCAACAACTTAGAACCAAACCCAAACAACGATCGAAAAGATTCTTTACTAAAGACTATACTTGGAAACCACTTCAGCAGTAATGTCATAAACAACAAGTTTAATACAGAATTGCAAATTGACTGATAAACCAGGCTCCATACTCCAAAACCGTTGTAAGCCAGCACAATACCAAATATTCCAGAAATAATTGCAGCAGACAAAGATGCCTTGGACTGAGTTTTAAAATCAATATTTTTAGTAAGCTTAACCTTATGGACTGCAAACAACGCACTGATAATCAAAGTTATAGATACCCAACGCATCACAGGCAGTAATTCAGGCATACTATAAAATTTGGCAACCACCGGTGCAATCGCAAATAAAACCAGATAGGCAAATACGCTAATAGAGAAATTAACAATAAATGCAGTACCATAATCTTTTGCAGAAGATTCTTTCTGGCGAATCAAAGCATTTGAAAAGCCACAATCCACAAACGTTTGCGACACACCTAAAAAAATAGACAACATTCCAATCATGCCAAAATCTGAGGGCGTTAACAATCGAGCTAGAATAACACCTATCAAAAATTGAGCACCCTGTAAAGAGAACTTTTCCACAGCGCTCCAAATAATCCCGTGAATTGATTTTGACGTTATTGAGGACATTGTGCCAATCTACACCTATTCATTCAACAATTTCTAAAAAATGATTTTATCCATTTTTTCAGAAAGCCTTTTCTATGGAACCAATAAAATTCTTTCAATAGCGGTTCCATCTTTTTCTTATTGCAAGGCAAGGTTGATTCATTCAAAATTTTTTCTTGCAATCTGCAATAGTTTAAACTTCTATAAGGGTCGTTTTTATTTGACGTACTCTGCGAATTTTCTATATACTCATACACAATTTGATCTATAACTCTTATTAATTCCGTTTTCTGGAACAATCGATAATTCATGATAAAATCTTCACCATGCGTTATAGAACGGGGAATATCAAAAATAAGGCTATCAAACAGCTCCCTTTTTATTAATTTTGCCACTGGTCCTGAATGAATGCGATCATGAAACATTGCTTCAATAGCATCGAACGAGCTTAAACAATCGTTAAACCTTGGGTAATTCCATTCATAAGTTCCATTGTAATGAATCTGTCCCACAACAATGTCAGCGCTTTCAGAATTCATATACAAACATCTTATAGAATCTACAGGTAGCACATCATCCGAATCTACAAAGCAAACCCATTTTCCAGTTGCATTTTCAACACCAACACTCCTAGCTTTTGTAACGCCCGAATTTTTTTGGCTAATCAAAACAATTCTTGAATCACATTCTTTTTTTGCTTCGCATTTTTTTAAAGATAAATCACTAGATCCATCATCAACCAATATCAGTTCCAGATTTTTATATGACTGATTGAGAATACTATCAACACATTTATCAATATACTTTTCCGCATTATATACAGGAACAACTACAGAAATTAGGTCGCCATTTTCGCTCATATCAATTTATCCCTAAAATTTCTGACGTATACGGGTAGGTTTCATTCCATCCCATATATATGTAATGATAATACCAAAAAAATACAAGATAACATGATAATCCAGCAAAAACAAGTTCCCGTCTATCGGTCAATCGTAAAACAATTGCATACATTGGAAGCACCATCCAATTAAACAAGACAATTAACCGTCCTATATAATCTCCACCAAACATCAAAATCTGTGATAATGGAATAGATGCGATTGTAGCAAATACAAAGAAATTAAGCGTCAACGACATTCCGCGGAACTTTTTATAATTCAACAAAATAAAAAATCCTTGGAACAACGCAAAAACCATTTCCGTATTTGAAAAACCTGTTACATCAGATGCCGCAAAATAGTAGTTATAGCGGGATGCCTCCATATTCAATATCGGGGCAAAAGTATCGATTAACGTACTTCCAAATGCAAAAATTCCCAATATTGCAAAAGACATGAAGACATACAATTTATTTGAATGTTTTTTCAAAAGGACCAATATAACAGCCAGAACCAACAAGACAATTATCGCTGAGTTGTGAAAAGACATGGCTAAAAGGAAAGAAACCACCGCAGGAATTTTTTTATTTTTTATTATAAAAGCAATGCAAAGAAGAGAGACAGAAACCGACAACGATTGTCGAAGAGCGTTCAGCGACGGTTGGAAGAACAAAAACAAATAAGCGGCATATGCAAAGCCCGCATACTTTCGGATATTCAGCACCTTAAATGCAGCAAGCACACATGAGCCCTGAATAAAGGACAAAACAAAATAAAAGAAATTTACACTAGGATAAATTTTTCCGACCAGAACGTTTAAATAAATGTAGCCGGGTTCAATCCATCCAGTCCATATTTCATCCAAATGGAAAAGATCCTGACTATTCAACACATCATAAAAAAGATCGTCGCCATAAACATGTCGATCCGTCCCAATTGTATCATCTCGAACGCCTGCTAAAAAAGCAGGCAAAAACAAAGCCGCAAAAATTAAAAAAAATGCGGCACGTTCATTTTTTTTAAAACCGAGCTCACACAATAGGGCAGCAATGACATAGGTTACAAAATAAATCATTGACTCACCTAGTCAATTTTCGCATCAGGAAATTGAAGCCCTTCACAATCCAATTCTGCTTTTCCATAAACATACAAGGAATTTCCTTATACTTCACAGAATTCTTTTCAAGCCAGATATCCAACAAGCGTTCACTGACAAAACCAAAGACGCGGGAATCGTTTTGGCTATACTGCGAAATGTCCAGCCTTTTCTCAAGTTCAAACAAGATGTCGAAAAGCCATTCGCAATAGCGGTTCAACACATCCCTTTTCATGATGAACATGTTAAAGCGGTGACCAATCGTCCGCTTCATGTAATCGTCGTATACAGGGATATACTCCGGATACTTTTCCGTAAGGATTTCCCTAGTCGTATCTAGGTCGATTGCATGGTGGGCGTGAGCGTATTGAGAATAGTTGGTCTCAATAAAATAATCACGAGGTTTCGGTAAAACGACATCGCAATCATTAAAAAGGGGCAACAGCTCGCTTTCGCACAGAATCGAGCTCCACTTGTCCTTTTTCGGATGGATTGAAAAATGCCTGCGATAATGGGCGATGCCAAGATAATCAGCATCCATATTTTTCCAGGCCCAGTACAGCCCAGACAATTCACAATAGTTCTTGTTTTTTAAACTGATGTTGTCGCCAGTATTGTCCCCGATATAGCCAAGAGACGGCTTTCCTTCTGCGCCAACATGAACAGGCACATACATAGGATCCGTCGGCATTCTATACGTTTTGTGAGTCGCGACAATAACTTTTACGTTCATACAAATTTCTCTATCAGGCTTTATTCCAAGCACTTCTGGTTGCAATCGTTCCACCAATCTGCAAAAGCCTCTTCCAAGGTAAATTTCAGCGGATAGTTCTGCGCAAGTTTCTTTGCATCAATGTTTGTAGAAACCATGAGTTTCTTTACGCGGGCAGGGCAAATGCCAAGCCCCAGACCACCAAGCATACCGCACACTGTAGCGGCCGCCATCATGGGCTTTTTCGGGATATAAGGAATAAACCGTTTCATTCCGACAGCCTTGAGCATCGTATTTGCAATTTGCTCAATCGTGAACGACGGATAATAGCAGCAGTTGTAAAGCTGGACTTTTTCAGTCTGCGGTTCATTCAAAGACTTTTCGGCCATTTCGAGCATGATACGCACAAGGTCTTTCACATAAATGCACGCCTTGATAGTATCCTTGCGGCCGGCGTATGCAAACTTATGACTTTTTAAACCTTTGTACAGGCGCGTCATATTTCCGTTTTCACCAGTACCGAACACGATTCCTGGACGCACTATGGAGAGCCTGCGGTTTACATTTTCCGCAGCCCATTCGCGATGGATTTTTTCGGCTACCAACTTAGAAATACCATAAGGGGTATTCGGCGTGGGTAACGTTTCTTCTGTTTTCAGTTCTTCTGCAGCGCCATACGGGGCAATGCTACTGGTAAACACGATATTTTCGATTCCATGCTTTCGAGCAAAGTTGCAGACGTTTTCTGCACCGCGAATATTTGTTTCAAAGTAAGCATGGTCCGGATGCCCCGGAGTGCGGTGAATTGCAGCAAAATTAAATACAAGCGTATTCTTACCGAATTCTCCCTGCATTTCAATCGGTTCACGAACATCGACCTTTTGAGAGAGTTCGGTGCCATCAGCAAGCAAGTCCGCAACATACACTTTCGCATTCGGATACTTTTCCCGAAGTAGCCGTTGCATATGAGACCCAATGAATCCACATCCGCCAAATATCACAAAGGATTCAAACATAATTTACCAAACTTCCTTTTTTGCACATGAAAGTGCTTCCATAATAACATGATGCATATCAAAATACTTGTACATTCCAAGGCGGCCACCAAAAATCACATTCGTTTCCGATTCAGCCAACGCCTTGTACCTTGCAAAAAGAGCATTATTCCGATCGTCATTCATAGGGTAATAGGGTTCGTCGCCATGTTTCCATGCAGCCGGATATTCCCTCGTCACCACAGTATGATTCGTCGCTACCCCGCCCTGGCATCCAAACTCGAAATGCTTATGTTCAATAATGCGGGTATACGGAATTTCAGCTTCCGTATAATTCACAACGGCATTTCCCTGATAGTTTTCCTGCGGCAAGTCTTCCGTTTCAAAACGCAACGTACGGTATTCCAGTTCACCATACCTATACCCGTAGAACTCGTCTATCATACCCGTGAAAACGATTTTCTTTGCAGAGGCAACAAGCGATTCACGGTCCTTAAAGAAATCAACGCCAAGGCGCACTTCTGCACCTTCAAGCATTTTCTCGACAATCTGCGTATAGCCGCCAACAGGGATTCCCTGATACTTGTCGTTAAAATAGTTGTTGTCGTAAACAAAACGGACCGGCAACCGCTTGATGATAAACGCCGGGAGTTCTTTACACTTACGGCCCCACTGCTTTTCGGTGTAGCCCTTGATGAGCTTTTCATAAATATCGCGACCGACAAGAGACAGCGCCTGTTCTTCCAGATTGGCAGGTTCACGGCCATTCAACGCAGCAAGAGCCTCAGCACGTTGCTCATCGATTTTAGCCTTCGCCTCGGCAGGAGTCTTGATGTTCCACATCCTGCTAAAAGTATTCATGTTAAAGGGCAAATTATACAGTTCATCCTTATAACATGCGATGGGGCTATTCGTATAGCGATTAAACTCAGCAAACTGCTGAACGTAATCCCAAACTTCCTTGTTGCTGGTATGGAAAATATGGGCGCCATACTTATGTACGTTGATGCCCTCTACATTTTCTGTATAGACATTGCCCGCGACATGGTTACGCTTGTCTATCACGAGGACTTTCTTTCCTCGCTTGATAGCTTCATGTGCAAAGACTGCTCCAAAAAGACCAGCCCCGACAACAAGGTAATCAAACATTCCTTACTCCGCTTTGCCCTTACCGATGCTAGTCACTTCAAAGCCGATCTTCCTGAGGGCGTCCGCATCCAAGATGTTGCGGCCATCAAATACAAAGGCTGGTTTCGCCATCGAACTGTAAATGCGTTTCCAGTCGAGCTCGGCAAAGCACTTCCATTCCGTGCAAACCACAACGGCGTGAGCGCCTTCGGCAGCCTTGTACGGGTCCTCTTCGAACGAGACCTGTTCAATCACGTCCTTGAGGTCGCGCTTAGCATCCGGGATAGCCTTCGGGTCGGTCACGACAGGCAGTGCATGTTCGGCAAGCAAGTCGCGCACCACAAGGTTCGCCGGGCTTTCACGGGTGTCACCGGTATTGGCCTTGAACGCAAAACCGAACACGGCAATCTTCTTGCCCGCAATCGTGTTGAACATGGTTTCGAGCATGCGGTCTACCACGCGGTGCGTCTGCCACTCGTTAATCTTCACGACGCTTTCCCAATAAGCGGCGACTTCCGGCAGTCCATAATAACCGCAAAGGTACACGAGATTCAGAATGTCCTTCTTGAAGCAGCTACCACCGAAGCCGATGGATGCCTTGAGGAACTTGGAACCAATGCGGCGGTCCTTGCCCATCACGTAAGCGACTTCGTCGACATCGGCGCCGGTACGTTCGCAGAGAGCGCTAATGGAGTTGATAGAACTAATGCGCTGTGCGAGGAAGGCGTTCGCCGTAAGCTTCGTGAGTTCGGAGCTCCAGAGGTTCGTCGTAAGGATGCGGTCACGCGGCACCCAGTGGGCATACACGTCCACAAGCTTCTGGCAGGCAGCAAGGCCCGATTCCGTCTGATGGGAGCCAATGAGCACACGGTCGGGCTCAAACAAGTCGTTGATGGCTGTACCTTCGGCGAGAAATTCCGGATTCGAGAGCACTTCAAAGTGGAGGCCCTTGTCGTTGCTGTTCAAAATACGTTCCATGGCCGCAGCAGTGCGGACCGGGAGCGTCGACTTTTCGACGATGATCTTGCCTTCGTCGGCAATTTCCAAAATGTTGCGGGCGGTCTTTTCCCAATACTGCAAGTCAGAAGCCTTGCCGGCGCCATGGCCAAACGTTTTTGTCGGGGTGTTCACCGAAACAAAGATGATATCCGCTTCCTTGATGGCTGCAGGAATATCCGTGCTAAAGAACAAGTTACGGCCACGGGCACGCTTTACAACATCATCCAGGCCGGGTTCAAAAATCGGGAGATTTTCGCTATTCCAGGCATCAATACGAGACTGGTTAATATCAACAACGGTGACCTTGACATCGGGGCACTTGTCGGCAATTACAGTCATGGTGGGGCCACCGACATAGCCAGCACCAATGCAAACAATTTTAGTTTCAAAACTCATGATACTACAAGATAGAAATTACAGCGCCACACGATGTTAAAGCCTTTCAAAAAGCAAGTCTTTTCCCAAGGCAATCCTTACCGCATTCCACGCTACCTAAATTGCGCCGTGACCGAGCTCACGGATTCCGGTTTTATGATACGCATCGGTTCCAATTCACCATCGCTCCAACCTACAAAAACACTTCCAGGAAGTGGCTCTGCATAGAGCATCACTGGGAACCCGGTAAAGAAATTCACTCCCGCTTTAGGCGTATCGACAGGCAAATCATGGACCCTGATTCGGCCCGGGCCTTCAGCAATTAGAGTCACTTGCGCTAAGCGGTCCATTTCAAAGAATTCCTGAAGTTCGCGAGTCAGCACCTGCGCACGGTTTTGAACAAACTCCTTTATCACATCCAGCTGGACACCCATTTTAAAATCATTCAGTTTCCAGCGTTTTTGATCCCGAGGAATTTCATGTTCAATTTCCACCATCATTTCGTCAATACGCGCAAGGACTCTTGATTTTTCGAAATTTGTCTGCAACAGCACCATCAAACGATTGATAAACGCCGCCTTGAATCCAGGATTTTCAAGCAAGCGACGCAAGAGCAGCGTATGTTCAGGGCCATTCGGCCAAGAATCGCCATCTTCTGCAGTCGCATATTCAAAAATGTTATTTGAATACATATTGCTGCCGTTATCAAATCCAAAATCCATATCATAAAGGAACCATTTCCATTTTGTCTGCGGATTTGTACCACGCCACTTTTTGAGATTGTTTGCCGGCCAGTCTCGATTATCAGCAAACATTTCCGTATGCACGTAGTTCATGTAATTATCCACATCGATTAGCGATGCGACATACGCAAAGTTTTCATCGCTGTCAAGGTGATTCAATTTTAGCCATTCCATGAGTGCGGTGTAGTCCACGGACGATCCGGCCGAAACTTCATTCCCCGCCTTCAGCAAATCGACTTCATCTGAACTTATTCCGTAATGCGTTTCGAAATAATACTCGTTGGAACGTTCGCGAATGTCATGGATTCCGTAATATTCTCCGTTATAATAGACAACCGCAAATCGACCACGCTGGTAATCTACACCAAGCCCTTCGCTAATGGAACTTGCAAGTCTATCGCGAATATAGTCCTTTCCAAAATTATTGCCGTTATTGCGAAGGACAAATCCCTTAAAGGACTTTAGCTCCGGGAATTCAGGAAATAACGCATACTTCAAGCGGTTATCGCCATACTTCTCGCGGAAGGTAATCGCAACCGATTTTTTCTTGTTTGAACGGCTGTAATTTCCAAATATTTCAAGACCAGCAGCTTCGGCAAATGCAGGCGATTGAGCCCCAGATTCCATCATTTCCACAAACACCGGAATTTCCTTATCCTGCCAATAATTCGCACCGTAATAAGGGACCTTGTTATTTGCGAAGTTGCCTTTCATATAAATTCCAGAATCCGGATCAAAAAGCGAATTCGGGTCTGCGGTCACAAAAACCGCAGGCACCGCCGGAACCGCATCAAAAACATAGGTACGTACAAGTTCTTCTCCTCTGAGTGCATTTGTTGAAAAAGAGGCGCAGCGAATCGTTTTCGTTGTATCAATGAGCAAAGATGTCGTCAGCGGGCCATCAGCACTAGGAGCAAGCCCGCCAACAGAGCAATGCACAGTCGCCTCGGGCGGGAACGACACTTTAAAGGCTTCCGCATAAAATCCTGACGGCGGAAGATCCACCAAAGAATCAATCGAGGGCGAACGCACAGGAACCACAGTTTCCGGAGAATAGCCAAACGGCGAAGGCGCCGCATAGCCAAAACCGACAGATTCGCCGTCAGCCATCACTCCAAGGGACCACGATTTTTCAGGAGGCAATTTTGGATAAGCGACAGAATCCAGAATTTCGCTTTCAGCATTGACGAGATAAAGGCTACCGCCCTTCTTATCCAGCTTAAAGCCTGCATGCGGTTCATGGCCACGGTTTCTCGCAATGTACGAAAACGCCTTCATCACGACTTCATTTTTTTCATGGTCTTCCGGGCTAAAGCGGGTACCGTAAATATGCACCAAATCCGGGAATGTTACTTTCTGCGGCAAAAGCAGACGATAAACCGTTGAGGAATCCCCCGTTCCAGTCAAGACAAATTCATAACCTTTCCAGTCATCTACATCCGGTTGCGCAAGGCGCATTGAAACTTTACGATCCTTCGTAATGTAGGCGTTCAGCAAAATTTCATTTGTACTAGAAATATCCATGTCGTCCGACTTGCCCGAAGATTTTGTCCCGACAAATGCAGAAATCGAAGACCAGCCAAGGTCCTCATTTTCCATTAGGCGCATTTTAGCACCGAACATGGACTTGCCATTTTCCTTAAAACAAAACTTTTTCTTTCCTTCAAGCGGGTCTGCGTAGCTTTCGCCCGGCACATCCTCATTTTGCGAATCTGTCCAAACCCAACAGCCAGGACCAATCATGTTCATCGTGTCACTTGGAGCAACAAGATCCGGCAAATTCTTTCCGGACATGAACACAAGCATAAAATCATTCGGTGCCAATTGAACATCCCCGAATTTCCACTTGCGCGGTTCATCGAGATTATCCGTCAAGTAGATTCCAGACAAGTTCTGCGGTTCCGAAGTCCGATTGAAAAATTCAATCCACCCCGCATCACCCCCTTCGTGGTCCTTATAAATCAAGTTGACCGTATTGACTTCGGAAAAAATCACAGAAGAGTTCCCGACATACGGAAGTTTTGGTTTCGGCGGAAGTTCTATGGGTACATTTTCCGGAGGAGCTGTAATGACATCAGAATCAGAACAGGACGCCACCAGAAGCGCCGTGAAAGCAACTACAAAACGAAATACCATCCACACCATAAGCGTGAATATATATTCTTTAAACATCAATGAACCCGCGCTATCGCTATAAAAGTTTTAAATAAGAACAGGCAATTTTTGACAGTTGAACTTTAGTCCATCGGGTTCTAACGAGCTTCCGATTCGGAATCTACTGGAACAGCCTTCTTTCTACGCGGTCTACGGACAATAAAAAGGCATGCGCCAATCAGCACGAGCGTGACAGAAATCACCTTGCCCATCGGGAACGCCTCGTAAAAAACGAGAGCCCCCGCAAGCGTCGGGACTGCAGCGCCGACTGCAGCGCTGAACGGAATAATGAACAGTGCGCGCCCACGCGAGAACGACACCTGCGAATACAGGAACGCAATGCTGTAAGTCGCCACATAGCCAAGCGTTCTAAAATCCATGAGCAAGTTTACCACCGACGAGAACTCGATATGGTCCAAGTCAAAATCCATCGCGAGACTCTTGTAGAATGCCGCCGAAAGCCCAAAGCCAACCCCCATAATGAGCGAGTCCACCATTTCGCGGTCTTTGACCCAGAGGTGCGCAATGAGCGTTGCAAAGCTAAGTCCGCCCGCATACAGCCAAAGCGTTCCAACGTTCTGCACCGCAGTCGATTCCCCAAGATTCTCGACGGAATACAAAAGTCCCGCCACGACAAAACAAATCGCAACAACAATGCGCTTGGTCAAGACTTCCTTGAGGATGCAGAACCCCATCAGCGCCGTCAGCACCGGATTCAAGACCATCATCGGCTGCACCTGGCTCAAATCGTACTGCGCCATGGCAATGTAATAGCCAAGCGTTGCAAGTCCTGAACACGCAATGCCAAGCCACCAAAACTTATTCGTGATAACGCCCTTGAAAAATTCCCAAGGCCTAGAAGTACCGCCCGTTCGTTTGCCAACAGTGGACACCCCGGACTTTTCCAGGATGTTTCCACAAGCAAACAAAAACGCAGGACCGATTGTCAAGAGCAGGAAAAGCATCCGCTAAATCCCGTCATAGATTTCTTTGTAGATCCAGTAATTTCCCATGACGCGCTTGACGTAATCGCGGGTTTCCCAGTAGCTGATTTCCTCGACGCGCAAATCCCACGGGAGGCCTTCGCTCTCGTTTTGCCAGCGTTTCGTCGGCTTCGGGCCCGCATTGTAATTGCAAAGCACGTACATGTAATCGTTCTTGTACTCGTCCTTAAGATCCACCAAATAGCGGATACCCAAGCGGATGTTCATGTAGGCGTTGTACAAGCGTTTCGGATTGAAGCCCGAAATTTCTTCCTTGTCCGCAAGCATCTTGCCCGTCGCAGGCATAATCTGCAAAAGGCCGCAGGCGCCCGCAGGCGATGTAATCTGGAAATCGAAAATGGATTCCTGGCGCATCACGCTATACACAAAGAACGGATCGATGCTCGTGCCCGAATAGTAAACCACAGGGTCTGCATACGGAACCGGGAAAAGATAATGCAAAACATCAATCGGCGGCGTCATGAACAAGCGCCTATCCATCTTCGCCTGGAACTGGCGAGCAAGCCTGTAACCGGCAGCCGTTTCGCCCATCTCGTAGAACAGTTTTCCGTATTCATACAAGAAATCCATGCGCTTGAAGTTTTTCTTCTTGACCTCGTCATAGAGCCTGAAAGCTTCTTCTTCAAAGCCAAACAAGAAAAGCTTCTTGATGCGTTCGTAACGTTCCTTACTGTACGAGGCATCAGGCTTCCCGAGCTTATTGACAGAGCGAATCCAATCCAACGTCGCCGCATGCGACATCGGCACGCCATGAGCATACGGGATTTTGCTTTCGGGTAACAGACGATTTTCCAAAAGCTTTGTGCGGCTGCGGTGCGCATAGTACGAGAGCGGGAAATCCTTGATGCAATCAAGATACGCTTCGCGCGCCAGGGAGTCTTCGCCCATCTTCATGTACGTATCGCCGAGGAACATTCTCGATGCACTGCCGCTCCAGAGGAAGGGATCCTTTGTCGCATCGCGGAAGTATGCCGCAGCCTCGACCCACATGCCACGCTTGAAGTAGCAATACCCAATGCGGAATCTCGCCCACTGACGTTTGAGATTGCTCTTGAATCGCTTGTGGATAAGTTTCTTGTAGCAGTCGATAGCCTTGTCATACATCAGCTTCTGTTCAAACTCAAAGCCGCGCAACCAAAGGTTATTGGCGTTTTCAGTGCTGAACTGGCTCACATCCTGCAAAAGCGAGTCGTAAGTGTGGATTTCTTCGTCAAAGAGCCCAGCCGCTTCCTTGCGGTACAACTTCAAAATTGCCTGAATCCAGGACGGACGCGCTTCCACATTTTCAATCAAGTTACGATACTGTTCAATCGCATCTTCGTTCCTGTTCAGCGAACGGAGCGCCGCCGCACGCTTTTCCCACAGCATAATGCGCGTATTCAAGTCAAGAGTGCTCTTTTTCAGGCGAGCATAAGCCGGATCGTCAAGCACCACCACCGATGCGGGATTTTTCTGCGCCTGTTGCGCATCCAGGATTTGGATAGAATCGAGCAATTCAAGGCAGCTCTTCATCTCGTCCTTCGTACATGCCATCTTTGCATAGGCGACTTTTTCGGCAAGCGATTCCGGCGCCCCAAGAACTTCCCTCAGGCGACGCACAGCCGCATAAGCAGAATCCTTATACGAAGTACGGCTCGTGAGGAGCTTCATGTACATGCGCTTTGCCTGCTTGAGCTGGTAGGAATCTTCCAAATAGCGGGCATAGCTGAACTTCAGCGGGTCCACGTCGTCGCCATCCGGATTTCCGTTGAGGTATGCCATCAGCGAATCCGCACGGGCAACATCATTCAGAGAAATATCAGCCATCGAGGCTTCAATCCGTAAGCGGTCAGCAGCCTCCCGCCAAGCCCTATCGTTTTCAAGGCTCTTTTCAAGGCGCAGCGTCTCGCGCATCTTGGCGTATCGTTCCTGCTTAAAGTTCGCCTTCGCCATGCGCAGTACAATGGGGCCAAGCAAATCCGGTTCACGTTTGCGCAAGGAATTGTAGGCCGCATAGGCGCTATCCCATTGGCCACTGTAATAGTAGTAGGCGGCCCGGGCATAATCGCGATGGTTCTGCGAAATCGAAATATCGTTCATTGTTTTTTTTGCGCGGGCAGCCCGGATAACGGCATCCTGGAACTGGTCCGGAGCAATCATTTCCTGTTCCGCAAAAGGCGACTTGTACGTTGAATATACGGAACCGTCCACCTGAGCATACAAGGCGGCCGTGCACGCAAACAATAACGAATAAAATAATTTCATCTACAAACCAGCAAATTTTATTTTTCGACTTGACCCACAAAACTAGATATACCAAGTTCCATGATCGTTTGAGCATACTTTTTATGCAAAAATTCGTTCACACTCTCGGCATCTTCCATCTGCAAGACCGCAAGCGCCGTTTCACGGACATCTTCAAAGTTGATGGACCGGATAATCTTCTTCGTGGTCATCACGCTCCACGGCGTCATTGAAAGTTCATCGACACCAAGTCCCACCAGCAAAAGAACGCTCAGCGGATCCGTGCACATTTCACCGCAAACCGCAACCGGGATTCCTTCACGATGAGCAGCAACCACAGTCTGGTAAATCATGCTGAGGACGGCCGGATGGTGAGGCTGGAACATATCGGTGATAAGTTCATTCGTACGGTCAACGGCAAGCGTAAACTGAATCAAGTCGTTTGTACCCAGACTAAAGAAATCCACTTCTTTAGCAAGTTTGTCCACAATCATCACTGCCGCAGGGACTTCGATCATCGAGCCCACCTTGACAACAGGAAGCTTATGGCCTTCATCTTCAAGCTGCTTGCGGGCTTTCGCAATGCACGCCTTTGCACGCCTGAGTTCGGTCATGCTAGAAATCATCGGCAACAGGATACGCAAGTTGCCCTTGGTATTTGCAAGCAACAGCGCACGCAACTGCGTAATGAAAATATCTTCACGATCAAGGCACACGCGGATAGAGCGCCAACCCATAAACGGGTTCGATTCGTTCACCGCAGAAACGCCCGAAACAAGCTTGTCACCGCCAGCATCCAGCGTACGAATCACGACCGGGTACGGGTTCATCTTTTCGAGAATGTGCCTATAGGCGCTTTCCTGTTCCTTTTCGGTCGGCGTGTCCTTCTTGAAGAACAAGAACTCTGAACGGTAAAGCCCAATACCCGTTGCGCCAAAGTCCGCTACTTTGTCCGCTTCTGTCGGAATTTCGATGTTCGCATGCAACACAATGTACTTGCCGTCGCGCGTCATCGGTTCGAGCTGGCGCATCGTGAAAAGTTCACGGCGCTGGCGTTCAAACGTCTCCTGGCGCTCATGGAACCTGCGAATATCCTCTTCATTCGGGTTGATGATAACCTTACCATCAGCACCGTCAACGATAATCGTATCGCCACTCTTCACGAGGGCAGCGACATTCCTAAGGCCCGACACCGCCGGAATCTGCAACGCTCTGGACAAAATAGCGACATGGCTTGTACGGCCACCCGTATCCATCACGATAGCGTTCACTTGTCCAGGCTTAAGCGTCATGAGGAAGCTTGGAACAAACTCATGGGCCACGAGAACAACGCCATCTTCGTGAGACACGTCCTCCAATACCGGTCCGGAGTCATCCATCGCAGACATCAGGCGGTTATACAAGTCCCTAAGGTCTGCCGCCTTGTCGCGCATGGCAGGAGAATCAATCTTTTCAAACTTGTCGATGTAGGCGCTAAATACAATATGTACCGCCCACTTCGCATTCTTGTGCTTTTTCTTAATCTTGTCGAGGACTCCATTCACGAGTCCCGGATCCTGCAAGATCATCAGGTGGGTTGCAAAAATCAGGCTGTCCTTGACGCCGGCCCTGGATTCCGAAATTTCCTTAATCTGGGCAATTTCCTTGGAGGTCTTGCTAATCGCCTTCAAGAACATTTGCTCTTCTGCGGCAAGACGACTTTCAGGCAGCGTCTCATCGACCACAGAAAACTCACGGTTTGCAACCGGGAAAACCGTCCCCATGGCAAAGCCCGGAGACGACGGCACGCCGACAAGCTCTATCCTCGATGCGTTCTGGGAAGCTTCATCGGCTGCTTTTGCTACAAAATCAGCAGGGTTCTTCGTTGAAGTGGTCATCAAAAAGCTTTTCCAACTGCTGAGCGACTTGTTCTTCATCCTCACCGTCGATTTCGAACTTGACTTCGGAACCCGCAGGGATTGCAAGCATCATCACGTTAAGGATGCTCTTCGCATTGGCCTTTGAACCATCGAACACGATGGACACATCACTCTTGGCCTGACCCGTGATATCAACAATCATTCCGGCCGGACGGGCGTGAATACCCAGTTTGTTGGAAACAGTAAGTAACTTTGTAATCATCAATTCCTCAGAAAAAATCCACATTAATGTCAAGACCATCCTGCAAGATAATCTTGAACAAGCTGTCCGCGGAGCGCACTGTCTTGACCAGGTCGTCATGGAGCTGTCTATCGTTCAACAAGATACCGACGGTATTGTCCTTCGAATCCATCTTGCCTTCAACCTTTGCAATCAGCCCATCCAAATGCTTTGTCACGCCTTCCAGTTCAGAAATCAGCTGGTTCGCGTTCCCCATAACCTTGTCCGTTCCTGCAAAGAGGCCGTTGATAGGCTCCTTTACACCATCGACGAGTTCGTTCACCTTGACCGTCACCTTGTTGAGGTTTGCAAGACTCTTCTTGAGCTGCGGATCGGTCGTCGTGACAAGCGACATCAGGCGATCTTCAAGATTTTCGGCCTTCACAAGGAGCGTCTTGAAACGGTCCTGGAATTCCGGGTTCGCAATCGTTCCATTCAAAGCCGTCTTTACCGCTTCCAAGAGCACCTTTGTAGAGTCGCAAACTTCACCCGCAAGGCCAAGCGCTTCTGCAATGCCCGCATCGAACTGGCCCGTAATGGTATCGCCCGGAACAAAGTACTCTTCGGAATCGCCAAGAATCATGCCAATCTGGCGTTCGCCCATGATGCCGATGTTCTGCACCCGGATTTCGGAATCCTTCGGGATTTTCACATTGGACTTGAGCCTAATCGTCACCACAACGCGGTGACCAGAAAGTTCGATAGACTCCACACGGCCAAGCTTCACGCCATTGATTTTGACCGGGTCATCCAAAACTAGCGTACTCACCTGCGTAAAGCGCAAGTGGTACACGTCAAAAGTTTCACGCAGATCCTTCTCGTTCAAAAAGAACATGCCAAATATCAAAATGAAAATGGCTAAAAGAACGACAAGTCCGACTGAGAAATATAAAGCGGTATTCTTTTTCATTCTAAAACTAATCTAGCATATTTTGCGATTGGCATTGGAGGCTTGTTCAAAAATAAGGGAAGAATCTAGTCGGCAGAACTTAGTCGGCAGAACTTAGAAATGCTTAAAGAGAAGAGAGATGTTCTAAGTTCTAAGTTCTAAGTTCTAAGTCCTAAGTCCTAATCACCCTTCCACCCTCACGATGGGGCTGTTCGTCTCGATGCCGTTCACATGGCGGTCCAGCCAGTCGAGCAAGAGGGCGTCGCGTTCCGCCTGCGGGAGCGCAAACTTTTCACGTCCCTCTTTCTGCATGAACACGTCAAGGTAGGTCATCAGCACGCCACCAGCTACAGAGACGTTCATGGATTCCGTGATGCCGTACTGCGGGAGCTTGAATTCATAGTCCGCATGGGCAAGCGTGTCCGGATGGTTGCCATGGAATTCGCTACCCAGGTAAAAAGCCATCGGCTGGCTCAAATCGAGGTCGAACACAGAATTCGTCGTGTTCGTG
The DNA here is from genome assembly GCF_002394865.1 of Fibrobacter sp. UBA4297. NCBI lineage: Bacteria > Pseudomonadati > Fibrobacterota > Fibrobacteria > Fibrobacterales > Fibrobacteraceae > Fibrobacter > Fibrobacter sp. UBA4297. Next base: position 18,420 of record NZ_DGUZ01000023.1, read on the forward strand.
CTAGCCACAGCAATCTTGTAGCCCTTCTCGCGGAGTTTTTCCATGCAGAGCATACGCTTCTTGTACAGATAAATGCTCATCCACTTGTAAGAACCTTTCAAGATGGACTTGTTCACGCTGTAGGCGTTGTCTTCTTCGATAACGTGGACATCCTGGAGACCAAAAACTTCGGCAGTGCGGATAACGGCGGAAATGTTGTGCGGGTCGAACAAGTCCTCAAGCACCATGCAAAAATGGCGCGTACGGCGATTCACGACAGAGGTCAAAAGTTCGCGACGGCGTTCCGTGACACGAGCAAGCAAAGTTTCCAAATCCTTAGGTTCACTCATTTTTTATTCCTTCATTATAAAAGTATTTGCCTTAAAATCAGGCGATTCAATAGTCTCTTTTTTCTCTTTCGGTTCAGCCGGCTTCGCCACCGGCTTTGGCTTAGAAAGTTCCATCTGGGAACGTTCAAGACGTTCGGCATCACCAAGTTTCCAGGGGCTTCCGGCAACCACCTTGTCAAATTCAGCGACATGACGCTTATTTTCCGGAGTCCGGAGAATTTCTTTCGAAAGCGGCTTTCTGTTACCGCCATAGTACATCGAAGCGGCCTTCTTGATATCGTTCACGACATCGTCGATTTTAGAATTCACGACGCTTTTAAAGACGCGCAACTGCATAATGGAATTCAACACGGAATTCGCCGGGAACACCACCGCCGTAAGCTTGTACTTGAGCTTTCGCGGAGCGACCAGGTCCATATCCAAAAATGCAACCGCAGTCCCCTTCAAGGACCATTTCAAAATCTGCGCATAGCCATAACCAAAGAACATGTTCCTAAGCATAGTCTTTGTGCCTGCGCTATCTTGCAAGGCCCAGTAAAAATCGCCCGAAAGCCCATGACCGTTACCGCCCGAAAAGTAGCGGCGGTTCATGCTGTTATACTCCAACGTGTATTCCGATTCCAAATAAGCGTTTATCAGGTCCGCCGTAAAGGGCATGTTATCGAACAAAAATGAAATCTCGTTGACTTCAAGCGGGAGCGTCCCTTCGCTTTCGTAAATAGCCCTGTACTGGCGACCGAGGCGCAAAAAGACATCCGTCACCATCGGAGCCCTAATATCAAGCGGAAAACCGCGTTTGACAATTTCCTTATAAGGAGCGCAGAATTCCTCGTCATACGAGACCTTAGGCCAAGGCTTCAGATCCACTTCAGTGCAGGCCTCGTACTTGATGTCCAGGCACTTGTTCATGCCCGCACAGAACGAACGAATATCGTCGTCCTTGTTTTTCATCTTCATCAAAAGTTGCCGACGGGAAACCTCCGATGTCGGGACGGTTTTCGCAGCAAAGCACAGAGAAGAGCCCAGCGCAAGCCAGACGCTAACACACACCAGTAATGTAAAACGCAATTTTCTTCCCTGCATATAAACCTCGCTCCTTAAGGTTATCTGAACTCTAGACTATCCAGCGGAATCACCGTGAACGGCTTCAGAGAATCGAACATGGCGACAGGACCGACAATCGAAATAGTCATTTTCTCCTTATCAAAATACTTAGCTATCATCGCCTGGACCTGCTCTGCCGTCACCGCATTGATTTCTGTCACATAATCTATATAATGATTGTCCGATTTGCCAAGAAGTTCCCCCTTCGCAAAGATAGACGCCGTTGAAGAAGGCGAATCAAAGAGGCTCGGCAAGCTTTCTATCAGGGATTTTTTCGCCTGAGAGAGTTCTTCGGGAGTCGGACCGTCCTTCGCAAGTTTTTCCACTTCCTCAAAGATGAGCTTCAAGGCAAAATCCACCGTTTCGACTTTCGTCTGTAAAGCAATCGTCGTCATCGCCGTATCGCGGTAGTCGTTCCCGACCGTGCTATAGACACTATAGGCAAGCCCCTCGTCACTGCGGACGCGGTTCATGAGCCTAGAGCTGAAACTTCCGCCGCCAAGGATAAAGCTTGCCACTGCCGTCGGATAGTAATCCGGATGCGGGCGCTTTACAAACGGCTGGTTCATAGTGATATTGGCCTGTGTAATATCCTTGTCAACAACATACACACCAGGCTTACGGACAAAGGCGAGCGGAGCGGGCTTCGACTTTTCCGCCTTTGGCGCAGCGATATTCCAATCTGCAAAGAACTTCTTGAGCGCAACCACCATAGAATCCTTGTCGACATCGCCCGCAAGCGCAAAGACAATACGCTTGGACGAGAACACGCCCTTTGCAAGGCGCTTCACGTCAGCAGCAGTCACCGCCTTGTACTCGGCGGCGTTTGCATCCCAGAGTCTCGGGTTCGGGGCGTAGTTTACCTTGGACTTGAGGGCAGCAAGCACTTTGGCAGGAGTCTCGTAACGGCGTTCATAAGATGTCACATAATTCGCCTTCACGATTTCAAGCTGGTTCTTGTCAAAAGACGGGTCCATGAGCACCTTCTTCGATAGTTCAAGCATCGAGGGGAAATCCTTTGAGAGGCAGTTGATATCAAAAGCCGAAAGGAACGTCCCCACGCTCGTAGAAATCGAAGCGCTGACAAACTCCAGGGAATCCTCAAGCACATGCGGCGAAATTCCGCCACCAGAACCACGACGGATCATGGAACCGACCATTTCAAAAGCGGCTTCGTCTTTGAGGACCTGCGGCAAATTCGTTTCTTCAAAGTAGACGGTAAAATCCACCAGCGGAAGCGACGAATCGCTCACAATGTAGCCGGTAATGCCATCGGCAATTTCAACGCGATAATCCTTCGGGTAAGGCGCCACATACTTGTATTCAGGGAACACAATCTTGCTATAGTGCGAAGGCAAGCCATCCTGCACAGAGATAGAACTAGAACTTTCTCCTGCGGCAGCGTACATATCCGGCACATGCTTGACATGCGACGACTTTTTCGGCAACATGGAGCACGAAGTCAAGGCCACCAAGGCAACACAAAAAGAAACTGAAAAAAAGCAATTCGTTTTCATCAGTTAGAAAATAGTAAACTAAATCGGAACATTCCAAAATAGAGCAACCATTTTAAGGATTATTGCTCCCCATTCCACAAATAGACATATATTAATACTTGAGCCTTCCTAGTGGCCACAACACGCGAGAAAGCCTACCTCCGGCTTCCGCACAGTTCTCCAGTCGAGACACAAGCCCCACCAGGAAGGCTTCTTCAATCCCTCCTATGAAAAAGACCCGACGCGAGCGCGCCGGGCCTTTTTTTATTCCATGTCATTCCCGCCAACCTGTCCTCGCGCCTGTCCTCGCTTGACGGGGACGAGCGGGCGGACAGCACTTGGAACTTTGTTCCATAGTGCGCATGGCCACCTTTGTCATCCCGGACCCCGTTCCGGGAGGGAATTTCCTTCTTGTAATAAAAATGCCCGCATGAATGCGGGCAAGACATATCTAATAGCTAATGACCATTGACCAAAGACTAACTGAATCTTCCGTTGAGCTGCTTGCGGCGACGTCCGCGTTCCGAAATTACCGCCTCGATCAAGAAGAGGAGCGCGGCAAGCCCGAGGAAAATTTGGTAGCGGTCCTGGTAATTTTCCATACGGTCGCTGCTCTGGTCCTTCTTTTCGAGCGTTGCAATCTCGGTCAAGACCTTTTGCAGCTGGAACTCGCCTGGACTTGCATAAAAGTAAAGCGCACCTGTCACACTCGCAATTTCCTGAAGAGTCCCTTCTTCAAGTCGGGTCGTCACGATATTGCCTTGCATGTCCTTCTTGTAGACACTGCCGCCATTCTTGTCCTTGAGCGGTATAGGCACGCCTTCGCGGGAACCAATGCCGATTGTATAAATCTTGATGCCGAGTTCAGCAGCTTCTTTTGCCGCATTCACAGCAGCAGCCTCGAGCTCTTCGCCATCGCTCATGAGAATCATCACGGAATGCTGGTTTGCGCCACCGGAGTTTTTGAACAAAGTCATGCCCTTACGGATAGCGTTTTCCAAGTTCGTACCCGGCATGAGCCATCCCGGATTCAGTTCACGGAGCACCATCTGCACCGTACCGTAATCAAGCGTCAGGGGAACCATCACCTGAGCTTCACCACTGAACGCAACAAGGCCAACGCGGTCGCCGGTCAGCGATTCCAGAAACGCCGAAATTTCGTGACGGCTGCGGACCAATCGGTTCGGTTTCACATCTTCGGCAAGCATCGAAAGCGAGATATCCTGCAACAGCACAAGGTCCTGGCCACGACGTTCCACATGCTCCATCTTGCGGCCCCACTGCGGGCGGGCTAGCGCCACAAACAAGAATGCAATGGCAAGGAGCAACAGCAGGACCTTCGTCAGGCGCCTCCACGGAGAAACGCTCGTCGAAAGTTTCGAAAGCATGGGGAGCGAAACAAAACGGGCAGCAAGCTTTTTACGGCGATGGTACGCATATACAAACAGAAGTGCAAATAGGGGCAGAGTAAAAAGGCCCCACAAAAAATTCGGTTCTGCAAATCTCATTATCTACTCCGATAAAACATCTTGCATCAGCAAGCACCAAGAATATACAAAAGTGTAAAGGAAAAAGTTAAATATCGGTCATTAGTCATTAGTTATTAGTCTTTAATCAGATGCCTACGGTGCAATTCTAAAAACGATCGACCATTGACCAACAACCATTGACTAAGTTCAAATTTCTTTTCACAAAGTCTTCTTACCAAAAACGTACAAATAGTTATATTTCCTACTAAGGTTCAGGTTTCGAGAATGTCTTACATCGGTTTAATAGAGATTAACATCATTTGTATAGCAGTGCTTATCATTACACTGTTACAGTTCAAGGAAAGTATTCTCAGACACCTCGAAGAGCGCATTCTCGGATTCACCATCATCGACACCATCATCTACATCGTGCTAAGCACGGTAACCAAGATGCTTTACTCGGTGCACATGCAGAGCGACCTTTATTCCAGCAACCAAAAGGTCTGCGTCATTTACGCCGTCATGTATGCGCTAAGCCTGAGTTCGTCGTTGCTTCTTGCACAGCTTTGGTTTTCTTTCATTTTCTTACGAATCCGCAAGAGTGTCTATACTTACAAGCACCTGTTCCCGCTGTTCTCGACGCCGAGCATTATCGGCATTTTTATCTGCATCGGCATTAGCATCTACGGGTTCACAAACGACTGCCATACGACTTCGCTACAGTTCAGAAGGCTCATGCCATTCCTCATCGGGCTGAACTTCATCTACATCTTCGCGACCTTGTTTCTCGGCGTCCAACATGCGATTGCACAAAAGAATTCCACGAACCGCAAGGAAGCGTTTTACCTATCCTTTATCGCCCTCGTGCCAAGCGGAAGCTGCATCCTACAGTATTTCATCCCGGATGTTCCACTCACCGACCCAATTTTTGCACTAACCCTTTTGCACGTCTACGTCACACTCCTGAAGAACAGAATCACATCGGACCCGCTCACGGGCGTGAACAACAAAATTCGCTTGATTGACTACCTGCAATACATCACACAGCACCAGGATTCTAGCAAGCGCCTGTTCATCCTCGTGATGGAAGTAGATTTTTTCAAGGAGATTGTCCGCAACTTCGGCTACGAAATGTCTGACCGCGTCATAGCCGACCTAGCCTCATTCTTCAAGCGCCAGTGCAGAGGGCAGAACGCATTCCTCGCAAGGACCGGCGAAAGGCAGTTTGCCATCATCATGGAACGCGACGAAGTTTCTGAAATCGAAGCTTTCTGCCAAAAGCTAGTGCGCGAGTGCGACCGCGACAGAATGCAAGCCGACATGAACATGTGGAAGATTTCGTTCAGCCTGCATTACGCTGAAATTTCGAACATTTCGACAAGCAATATTTCGCAGATATTCGACGAAGCCAAGAAGAACTGCTACAAGCCTGAAACTCCGGCACCGAAGGATTAGTCGGCAGAACTTAGTTGGCAGAACTTAGAAATGCTTAAAGAGAAGAGAGATGTTCTAAGTTCTAAGTTCTAAGTTCTAAGTTCTAAGTTCTAAAATCACGGAATTCTCACAAATCTTGTGTTCGCAAGGATAAGTTCGAGCAGAATGAGGAGCGCGCCAACCAAGAGCCACGGGTAGAACTTTTCGGCATAGCGGGCGTAAGCGATGGTCTCGATTTCTGTCTTTTCGAGTTCATCGATTTCAGAGTAAATCTTTTCGAGTTCGGCCTTGTTTTCGGCACGGTAGAAACGTCCGCCGGTCTTTGAAGCAATCGCCTTCAGCACGCCCTCGTCAATGCCTTCTTCGGGCGTAATATCACGCTCACCCCAGGAGATTTCACCCGTCCACGGGTTCTGCTGGAACGCTAGAATCTTGCCGTCCTTCTTGCCAACGCCAACAGTGTAAACTTTCACGCCCAGAGACTTCGCCACTTCGGCAGCGCGCACCGGCGGGACGACACTCGCATTGTCGCGGCCATCGGTCAAGAGAATCACCACGCGGGACTTGGCATCGGACATCTTGAGCCTTGCAAGGGCATTCATAAGTCCATCACCAATAGCGGTCCTGTTATTCACAAGCGTATCGCGGGCAAGGTCGTCGCTTGCCTTCAAGATTTCGAGCAAGGAGCCGTAATCCATCGTAAGCGGGCACTGCGTAAACGAACGTGCACCAAAAGCAGAAAGCCCGATGCGGTCGCTGTGGCGCTTTTGAATGAATTCGGCAATCACGTCCTGAGCGTAACCGAGACGGCTGTATTTCCAGTATTCGCCACGCTTCAAGATGCGTTCGGCGTTCATCACACCAAGTTTAGCCTGTTCGGTACGGGTAAGCATGTCGAGCGTGCCCATCGAGCCCGAAACGTCGAGCGCAAGCATGATATCGACGCCATCGGTCGAAGTGTATTCGACTTCCATCGCATTCTGCGGACGTGCAAGCGCCACCACAAAACAGACAAGGGCAGCCAAACGGAGCGCCGGGACAATATGCCTAAACTTTACACGACGGCTCGGCACAGCCTTCTTTGCAATGGCAAGCGCCGGGAACTTGATTGTACTCTTGCGGCGCTGCTGGCGGTAAACATAAAGCGCAATCAACAGCGGAACAAACAACAACAGCCAAAAGGCTTCGGGATTTTGAAAATGAAGGGCTCCAATATCCATTTCAGCTCCAAAATAACGAAAAAAGGTAAATTACACGCAAGAATATACAATTTAGTGGCTGAAGAAACATGCTTTTCACATTCAGAAAAACGAAATTTTCCCAAAAGCCCTGTTTTTACGTGAATTTTTAATCAATTTCAATTTTTTTCACGTATTTTCACAATGTTGTATGTAACACATTCTCTATTACTCCAACGATTACGTTCTTTTAAAAATCTTTTTAGCCCCAAACAGGTATTTTGTACCCCCAAAAACAGGAAAAAAACTCCCGAACAGACTTTTTTTAAGCAAGGCCATTTACGTTGTCATTAATTTTACGTGAAAAAATCACAAGCAAGCATCATTTTCACGTAAAAAACGGCAAAATTTTAGAATTGGCCTTTCAAATCCAAATTCTACAAGAGCATGAGCCCATCGACACCAAGCACGGTAAGGCAAGAGACCGCAGCGACGGTCACAAGGCCTCCACCGAGGAGCGAAGCAACCACAGCGGCAAGGAGCGCGCAGGCGCCCGTGATTCGGCTATCCGTCGCAAAGAAAATCGCAGGCACAGTCATCGCACTGAGCACCGTGTACGGCACGTAAGCGAGGAACGAGCTCCAAAAAACGCTTTTGAGCTTCTTGCGCAGCAAAATGAACGGCACCGCACGCAAGAACAGCGTCACGCCTGCCATCACAAGCAAATAAACCAGGTAAGTCTGCATGTCGATATTCATTTGGCCACCTCGTCATCTTCATTGACATTTTCCATCGGGAAAAGCCACGCCGCAACAAAGGACGCCACAAGCGCGCAAATGATAATTGCAAAACCGACAGACACGCCGCTCAGCGGCGGGAAGAACTTGAACGCACAGCTAAGCGCCACAGCAATAACGACCGCAAAAACCGTCGGGCCATGCATCTTCATCTGCGGAACGACAATTGCCACAAACATGCCATAAAGCGCAACGCCAAGGGCGTTCGTCACCATCGCCGGGAGAATTTCACCGCAAATGGCACCGACCAGCGTTCCAAGCGACCAGCCAATGTAAGGGAGCGTCGAAAGCCCGAGGAAGTATATCGGTGTCACGCGCTTCTGCGACATGGCCACAGCAAAAATTTCGTCCGTGATACCCGTCGCGAGCAAAAGGCGCTTTACCGTACCAAAATCAGGAGATACCTTCTGCGACAGGGAAATCGCCATCAGCGAATAGCGGAGATTGATAAAGAACGTCGCAAGCGCCATCTCGATAAATGTGCCGGCGGCATCCGCCATGATCTGGAGACCCGCAAACTGGCCTGCCGAGGTCAAGTTCGTCATGGATATAAGCGTCACAAGCGGCCACGAAAATATCTTCGAACCAGCAATACCAAAAGAGAACGAAACGGCAAAATAGCCAAGCCCAATCGGGGAACCGTCTTTTAAGCCCTTCAAATAACTCATGGGTGCAAAGATAGCATTTTTAAGAGACTTTGGGGTGATTTATGCAAATATTTAAATACATGCAAATCTAGTAGGAAGTAGACAATAAGCGGTAGGATGTTAGAAATAGGAAGTAGGAAAAACTTAGAGTTTTTAAAGTTTGGGTAAAAAAAGCCCGCGGCGTTAACCACGGGTCAAACGTTCATGAATGTTTAGCAACCAGAACTAGGATTAGTTTTCGTTGTTGTGCATTTCAATCTGTTCACGGTCCATCGTGTGCTGCAAGTATTCCTTGAAGTCACGGTCGATGTTCACACCGTCGAAGTCGATATCGTCGTTTTCCAACACGAACACGGCGCTCGGGTTATCGAGCCAGCCCACAATGTCCACGTCTTCCAACTTCATGGACTTGTCGCCAGCCTTCTGGGCAACGTATTCAATCTTGGACTTCGGAACCCAGCCCTGACCGCAGGCGCCCTTCACGAGGACTTCGGTATCGCCTTCTTTCAAGACGGTCATTTCGTCGTTAAAGCTAGCCGTGCAGACTACGGAGCCACCATCTTTTTCTTTGGTGAGTTCCACGTCGCCAATCTTAGACTTGACCTTCTTGGCTGCAAAGGAAGAGGCAACCAACAAAGCGAAGGCGACAAACATAATTTTTTTCATCATTTTCATAGCGAATCCTCAAAACAAGGGAAATATTCAACAATGCTATACGAATATACTTTTTATTTTGCCAATCCGTTGCATTTTCTTTTAAATTTTTACGCAATGAAGAAGATTTTTTCAATTACCGCCATTATCCTCCTCTTAATCGCTGTTTTTGCGTTTTTCCACGTAAATCAACGATTGAGCGCCGTTTCACTCAACGAAAAAACTGTCATTTTGGAGATTCCGAAGGGCAGTTCCCCCACAAAAGTTTTACAAATTTTACACGAGAAAGGGGTCTGGACAGACGACCTGGCGTTCAATTTATGGTGCAAATTGAACAAACCAGCCCTCAAAGCCGGCTGGTACGAGGTTCCCGCCCACCAGACACTCGATGAGCTTGCCGAACTGTTCGAAAGCGGCAAAAATGCCGTCCGCAAGGTGACCATTCCTGAAGGTCGAGCCTCCTGGGAAATCCCCGCCTACCTCAAGAAAAGCTTCCCGGACCTCGACACGGCCCGTTGGAACAAACTAGTCCAGGACCCGAAGTTCGCCCACTCGCTCGGCATTGACGCGAATTCGCTTGAAGGCTATCTCTTGCCGGACACATACCCGTTCGCCATCAACTCCGACGAAGAATCCATACTGAAACAGATGGTCGCCGCCAACCTGAAAGTGCGCGACGAGATGAAACAGCGCAAAGGATCGATGTGGGAAACGCTTGGCAACTGGCACCGCGTGTTGACGCTTGCAAGCGTGGTCGAAGAAGAAACGGGTATTCCCGACGAGCGTCCGCTGATTGCAGGCGTGTTCCATAACAGACTCCGCATCGGCATGCCGCTCGGGGCAGACCCGACCGTGCGGTTCATCTTCAAGAACTTGACCGGACCGATCTACAAGAGCCAGCTGAACAGCAACAGTCCGTACAACACCCGCAAGTTCCCGGGACTTATGCCGGGACCAATTTCCAATCCAGGTCGCAAGGCTATCGAGGCAACGCTCTTCCCCGACAAGACCGAAGCGCTTTACTTTGTCGCCAAGGACGATGGATCGCATACGCATTTCTTTAGCACGAACCTCGCCGACCACAACAAGTACAAGGATATAGCCGCCAAGAACCGCGGCGAGAAAAAGTAGCGGCGGAGCCGCAGTGGTTGGTGGTTAGTGGTTAGTAGGCAGTAGGAAGTATTTAGTTTGGCGGTGAAGCCGCGAATAATTAAAACCAAACCCCTAATCCCTATTACCTAAACACCTCTCTAGTCCCTCGTCTATAGTCCGCTTTAGCGGACGTTCTTTCGTCTAAAAAAGATTGTAATCGCCGATACGGATAAAGTACCGGTAATTTTTAAATTCGTTCAGATCGCCAAAAGTTTCCGTATCGACAACGCGGTTTAGACCCGCGTAAACCGTAAACGAGCGGTACTTATAGCGGAGCGCCGGTTCAAACACAAACTTATTTGAATTCAGCCGTGCTGTAGACTTGTCCTCGAAATCATGGACGTACGCAAACGAGAGCCAGGCGCCAAAGCCATAGCGATGCACACCACCATTCATGCGTAACATAGCATAGCCATGCGTTGCAAGTTCCGGGTCAAGCCAGTCCCCAGACCATGGCGTTGCAGCGACATGCATACGGAAAACGTCTTCCATCGCAGCGTTGTCAAAATTTTTGGGGAATTTGAAATGGCCATCGCGGTAAGCATCAAAGCCCATTGCAGCACCAAACGAGAACGAAGTATTTTGCGTCGGAGAAAACGAGACACGGCCATCCAAAGCATAGATTCCGTGAATTGGGCCTCTCTGGTGATAACCGACACCAATCAAGTTCAAACCCAGAGTTGCATTTGCCGCAAAGCCCTTCGTCGCAAACCAGGAATCATCATCGCCATTCAACAGAGAATAGCGCACTGTCTGCGTTACAGGAGTCGTCTCATAATGGCTGCTCGTATTCACAATAAAATCATCAAAGAAGTCCACCTCGGGAATTGCGCTTGGAGCAAGTTCAAAATCGCGACTGCCAAACAGGAACTTGACCTCGACAGACTGCATGTCATCAATATTATACTTTGCGGACAAGAAAAGGTCACTCCGCTTTTCGTACTCTATGCGATTTTCTGGCGGGATGTTATCGTTCTCGAAGCCTTTCAAGAACCGAAGTTTCATCATATCATAACCAAAGCCAAATTTCCAGTGACGGCTAATCAAGTTTGAAAGTTCCAAACGCGGACGGAATCCGTAAGACGCCGTCCCGTAAAAACCGGCGAGCTTGAAAGTTATTTCCATCTGGTTCACATAATTGAACGCAACTTCACCATAAGCATTGGCACCATTCACATTAGAGCCAAAACCGCCAACAGCGACATCAACGGTCGGGTGCACCCCCACATCAATCAGGAGGCCACCATCGGATAGCATATTGAAGGAGACGGTATCGTAAGGTGCCTTGGCTGCTATGGCATAGGCAAACTTTTCTGGAGCGGCAAAACCCGTATCGCTTGGATTCCAGTAAGAAAGAACCGATGAATGATGCTCGGCAGAAAGGCTATCGAATACCGGGTGGAATTCAAACCACGGGTCGGACGCCTGTTTATCAGAGTATTCCCGGCGGCCATCCACTGTCGGAATAATTTCGCGCAAAGCATGTTCTACAGCCGAAAATCCGGCCTGAATCAAGGAATTGCGGGATGTATCTCGAATGGAATGAGCCCTTACTAAAATACCCTGATCTGCAATTTTAGAAAGTGCGTTTTTCTTGAGGGTCTTGACTTCCGGTTTACCAACAAGTTCATAACGGATAGGATCAGCTATAACAATTAACGACGCTTCTTGCGGATTTTTGGACTGCGGAAGGGCAAGATACGGACAAAGTTCTCCAGACTTTTCGTTTCCTGCAATCGGGAGCGATGCTACGATATCAGCATACGATGGATTTTCAATGACGCTATCGCAAGTTTGAAGTGCAAACGGAATGCGGAACGAGCCACGCTGGCGGTAAAGCGATTCCTCAAAGCGGAGCCGCGAAAGCGAGCGTTCAATAGAGGCTGTATCAGGGACAAGCGCATGCATACTGCGATAGACATTCCCTGCCGAATCCGCATAGAACGAGAACCTCTGGCGAAGCGACGGAAGCCCATCCACCGAAACAGGCAAACGGAAGGCATCGTGTTCCGTCTTTGCGTCAATTTCGTTGACTCCCAAATAGTCCGCGACGTGCGGATCCATCATCAAGCGCTGGATATCGTCAATCGAGACGCCGAGCGACCAAAGTGCACCCATCCAGGCACCCCACGAAGTCGCGACAATGGAATCCACGGGAATCTTGTATTCTTCCAAAGCGTACAAGGCGCCCAAATGGAACCACGGCGAACGCTCGCCACCACCGAGATAAAGCACAGACTTGGTCTTCTTGGCCTGTAGCGAATCAGGGACAAGCTGCATAGCGCTCAAAAGCGTTTCATCAGCGGAATGTGCCGCCTCTACAGGCGCCACGTAAACAGAGGCGATCGCCGCCGTCAAAAGGAGCTTTTTTTTAAGCCAGCCGAGCGGGGTTGGAAACATACCGACCTGCCTCTGCGGCTGTCACATAGTTAGAGCGAACCAGTTCCGCCAAGCAATCATCCATCAAAAGCATGCCTTCAGATGAAGAGGATGCCATCACGGACGTGAGCTTGAACTGTTCGCCGCTGCGAATGTGAGCAGCCACGTTTTGCGTGTTAAAAAGGATTTCCCAGGCAGAAACGGCGCCACCGCCTTCAGCTGCAGCGGGCAAGAGTCTCTGCACGACAACAGCCTTGAGAGATGCCGCAAGCATGGTACGGACAAGGTCACGGTTTTCAGGAGAAACACCAGAAAGGAGCGCATCGACAACGCCAACGGCGTTACCTGCCGTCACATTCATGACCACCAAGGCGCCCGATTCTGCGGCACGTAAAATGGAAATCAACGACGAGCCGTCAAAATCGCCAAGCCAAAAAAGATCTGTTCCGCTGCGAAGTCCCTGTTCCAGTTTTTCGGAGGTCGAGCCGACCGTATTCACAAGCTTTAGGCTTTCGCCGGTCTTCACGGGTACTTCATGGCCTTCATCCAAATCGCAGAACCGCAAAATGCCAGAACTGCACAAGGCTGAAACGTACGATGTTGCCGTTATCGTTTTTCCGGAGCAGGCAGGCCCTGCAAAAATCACGAGGCCAGAACTGAGACCGAGCAAGTTATCGAGTGCGGCTGGCGCGCCAAGAGCTGTAAATTCCGGGCATTCAGGCATGAGCGGGCGGAAAATTGCGGCATTGCCGTGCGCTTCGCGGAAGTACTTCACACGCCACCTGGAGTTCACCCAAGGGCCACCGACAAACGTTCCCGACTCGCCATCAAGCGCGCCCAAAAATTCAAGCAGAGAACCAAACGGGAGTGCAGAAGATTCAGGGACCGCACACACGCGGCCTGCAAAGCGGACTGCCGAAGGTGCGCCCTCGGTCACAATCAATTCGCTCGCCCCGATATTCAAGGCGTATTCCAAAAGAGATTCAATTTCTGATGCCATGACGAACCTCGCTAAACCTTGCGGTAAGACGCAAAACGGCGGCTGTCGTTTGCACGTTTCCAGGCTTCGCTGCCTTCGATGTAACCGGATTCTACGCACATCTGCAAAGAATCGTCAAGCGTTATGCCTTGGTCTTTTTGGTTGCTAATCGCAGAGAGGATCTGCGACACATCGCACTTGCGGATCATGCCCGCAATCGTCGATGTGACCTTCATCGCTTCAGTCGCCAGCACAAGACCCTGGTTTTGCACTGTAGGAATCAAGTGCTGCACGATGACGCCCTTGAGCTGATCGGCAAGCGAGCACGCAAAGGCGCTGCGGTTCTCGCTCGGCACGGACATGAGGAGGCGCGAAAGAAGCGCGTTGATGTTGTTACCGCTCGCGACTGCAAACACGAGAGCACCCGCGTTCGAAGCCTGCATGAGCAGGGAAAGTTCTTCCATCGTTTCGAGATGGTCAAAGAGAATCACGTCAGCGCCGGTGCGGATGGCGAGTTCGATGCCAGCGGCACCGGAGCGCACATGCAAGCCTACTTCGCGCTGGGCGATGGAGCCGTTCGGATTCTGGAGCAAGCGTTCAATCGGCTTTTCGACCGTCTGGATGAACACCTGGCGATTCGCGGCGATGCATTCGGCAAAGGCGGTCATCGTCGTGGAGCGGCCGCTCGACGACGGGCCCGCAATGAGCACAAGCCCGCTATTGAGCGTTGCAAACTGCATGCTGAATTCGGGCAAGTAAAGATTCTCGAGCGCCACCGATTCCATCGGAATGATGCGAATAGAAATGCTCGGCGTGACGTCGTTCCACGTCACAGAAATGCGTGCGCGGCCAACACCGGGGAGTGCAAAAGTCTTACTGAAATTGCGGCCGACCACAATCTTGTAGCCGTCAGCAAAACCTTCGGCCGCTTCGGTCAGGCGGTCCATCAAATGCGTTTTTTCGAGCACCTTTTCGGACGCGATAAAGAGCGTGCCGGACTGGCGCATAGTAATCTGGCGGTCGGCGTAGAGGTAAACGTCTGTGACGTTAAACTTGCGGGCGTAAGCGATGTTTTTTGCAAGCGGTGTAATCGGATGCAAGACATCAGGAGCTTCAACGGCTTCGCCTTCGCCGGTAGCAACGGCGAACTGCGACGGAAGTTCTTCGGTCGCAGTTTCTTCGGCGGGCGTTTCGTTTTCAACCGGAACTTGCACGCTCGCCATGCTCGTCGTTTCGAGGCCTTCGACCTTCTCGATGACGACCGTCGAAGAAGAGGCTTCACCGTAAAGGCTGCTGTTGCCTTCAATCTTTATAGTAGGTTCTTCCGCGAGCTTGGGAGCTGGCGCGGCAGAAACTGCTGGAGCGGGCTGCACAGGAGGCGCAGAATGCGTCGGAGACGAAGGTTGCGCTGGCGCAGATGCGGAATGCGCGGGAGCTGCGGGATGAGCCGAAGCCGAAGACGGCACCGGCGTTGATGCGGAATGCGCGGGAGCGGCAGCAGACGGAGACGCTGCGGGCTTTTCAGCGGGCTTTGCGTTTTTCGCTTCGAGGTTCTTCACAAACGCGAGAACCTTATCGTACATGGACTGTTTCAAGATTCCCGCACGAACAAGAACCTGACCGATATCCATCGAGTCGGAGATTTCGCCCCAGTGGGCCTTGACCTGATCCTCGGACACAACCTTGTTGTGCACAAGGACTTTTGCCATGTACTGATTTCTCATAGGAAATCCCTCCGGCTAAACCACCAACTTGCGATGGCCAAGAACACACCGATATAACCGAGTGCATACACACTGTTCCAGAACACGTACATGTCCGGGAGTGCAACACCATGCACCACATAATTCGTCACGTTAAAGCGATAAAGTCCAGGGAACACAGCGTGGATTACGACAGCCGCCTTTTCAAGAATTGCAGAAGAGGCGCCTTGCAGTTCGCCCATGCGGCTTGCAAACTTGACCTGTTCCAAGAGCTGGTCGCTCAAGTGGCCGGCAAAATAAACGCCAAGCGTAAAGAGCGCCGAGAGCACCGTGCTACTGAAGCTGCTGAACAGGAGCGCCACTGCAATGACAACCGCCATCTCGCAAAAGATGAGGTAAATAGCCGTCAGGAGGCTCACCGTCGGGCTGGAATTTGTAATCCACAGAATCGCATAGTAGATTCCCGTGAGGAGCACGAGATGCACCGCGACAACCGCCAAAAGTCCAAAGTACTTGCCCACGATAAACGCGGCACGGCTAATGGGCTTTGACAAAAGCGTGAGCACCGTACGGCGCTGGATTTCCTTTTGCACAAGGCTAATGCCCACGAAGATGGAAATCAAAAGGCCCGAAAGGCTCATCACCGAAAGTGTCGTGGACTTGATGACGTAAGCGCGGTCAAACACCGACCACTCGCCAAGCACAATGCTAAAAAGCGTAAGTGCAATCGCCAAAAAGCCAATGTTATAAAGAATCTTATCGCGAATGGATTCGCGGAACGTATTGAGGGCAATAATGCCGATATGCTTAAGCGTCTGCACGGGCAATTTCCTCCGTCAAAATATCTTCGAGACTCGGACGCTTGTGGTCCATCTTTTCTACGGCAATCCCGTTCGAGAGGCAGAAGCCGAGCAAACGGTCGCGGGCGACATCGTCGGCGCAGATGTATTCTTGCGGGTGACCCGTTGCAGAAACACCGCGAGGCAAGTCCGCTTCCAAAATAGCCTGGCGCGTCCGCACATGATATTCCACACCACAGGATTCCGTGATTTCATCGACAGTCCCTTCACGCACGATTTTGCCATCGACAATCATCGCCACGCGGTGGCTGATGCTTTCCACGTCACTCAGCAAATGGCTCGAATAGAAAATCGTCACGCCATCGCGATTGAGCTGCTGGATAGCCTCGCGCACGTCGCGGCGACCCATCGGGTCCAGGCCGCTCATCGGTTCGTCAAGGATCAAAAGCTTCGGCTTGCCAAGAATCGCCTGGGCAATCCCCACGCGCTGCATCATGCCCTTGGAATACGAACGCAAGCGGCGGTCGATCCAGTCCTTGTTTGCGTGCAAAAGTTCAAGCGCCCAGCCAATGCGGAATTCGAGTTCCGCGCCCTTGAGGCCCACGAGCTTTCCGTAAAAGCGCAAAAGTTCACGACCCGAGAGATAATCGTAAAAATACGGCTGTTCCGGAGAATAACCAATGTACTGGCGACTCTTCACATCGCGCGGGCTGATGCCATTTACAAGCACCTTGCCCGAATCAAAATTCAAAAGTCCCGTCAGAACCTTGATCGTGGTGGACTTGCCCGCCCCGTTAGGTCCAATAAATCCATACACCTTGCCTGCTTCGACATTGAAGCTCACATCCTTGAGCGCAAGCTTCGGCTTCATGGTAAAGCCACTGCGATACGTCTTGTGCAGGTGCTCAATTTCAATCATCAAATCACTCATACACGCAATCACTTGTTAGAATTTTCTTCGGTTGCAGCACTGTTTTCAGCACTGCTAGAATCATCGCCTTCGTCAGAATCGCCGAGGCCTGCCGTCTTGTAGGATTCCTCGATTTCACGACGGCGACGGTCCGCCTTTTCCTTTTTGTTGATGAAAAAGTAAATGACGGCACCGACCAAATACACGACAATGCCCGAATAGAAAATCGGGTTGATAGACTTGCCCTCGAGACCGGGGAAAACGTTCAAGATAATTTCGTGGCCAAAAAGCGAAAGCAGCACCAAGATAAAACCGAGCGCCCTCAGCACATGAGTGACAATCACAATTTTTTGCATCGTAAACCTCTAAACGAAGCCGTACGACCCGCACGGCATTCACATTTTGAATATATGTATTTATAGATAAAAAAGGCGAGCTAAATCACGAATATCGTGCGAATTTAAGCGAAATACACGCAAAAAAGGCCTTGCGGCGGGATGCCACAGGGCCTTCTTGTTATGATTCAGCTAAGAGGATTGATTAGGGAGGTGCCTGCTCGGGGGCAGGCATGACAAATTTTAGCGCTATTTTACTTTCACGCAGCGGACGGAGGCAGCGATGGTCTTGTTGTAATGTTCGTACGTTACTTTATCCTGTACGCGGACCATCACAGCGCGGGATTCGTCGAATGCATCAGCAGTCCAGAAGCTTGCACTCACGTTTTCGTCGGCAAACTTGCCATCGTAATAGCGGAAGCCATCCTTGCCGATGTTGAGCGCCTTGAGGTCAGCCTTTTCAAAGTCTGCCTGTTTCGGGAGTTCCCAGCCTGTGGGGCATGCGTCATTGGCGGATTTCCAATCGTAGAGGCGGCCATACTTTTTGCAGTTGTCGAGGTTATTGCCGTAGCAGTAACTGGAATCAAAATTCAGAAGGTTGGCGTTTTCAGCCATCCACACGCGGCCACCCGTTTCAACGGTGGAATAGGTCTGGCCTTGGCATTTGAGCGTCTTGGCGGATTCATCGTAATGGCAGTTTTCAACTTTTTCGCATGCAGTAAATGCAATGGCGGTGACAAAAAGAGCCAATACGGCAACGAACTTGAACTTCATATGTTCAATCTCCTTAAGATTGTTTTTTTTGAATTTTTCAAGAGCTCTTTTTTTCGGCTCCAAATTTAGATGGAATTAGCCCTCTTGACTAATACTTTCTTTCAATAAGATTCATAATTAAAAATTATGAATTAGTTTTTTTCTATAAGGAGATTCCCGCTCGGTGGCGGGAATGACAATGCTAGCCTTTCACGTGAATTGCAGAGGCGAATTCTTTCAAGAGTGCAGGGTCGTTGACCTTTTCCCAGAGGGTGCCTGTCACAATGATCTGGGCGCCGGCGGCAACGCGGACGGCTGCAGTCTGCGGGTCCTTGATGCCACCACCGGTGATGATGGTCATTTCGGTTGCTTTACGGGTATAGGCGATGTGTTCGACCGGCACGGGTTCTTCGGCGCCACTTCCGGCTTCGAGGTAAACGTAACGCATGCCCATGAGTTCTGCGGCGATGGAATTCACCATGCTGAGCTTCGGCTTGTTTGCAGGCACAGGCATCGTATTGCTGATGTACTCGACCGTCGTGCGCTTGCCACTGTTGATGAGCTGGTAGGCCGTCGGGATAGCTTCCATGTTGAGCGCACGCACAAGAGCGCCACCGCGCACCTGTTCGTCAATGAGGTAGTTCGGATTGCGACCACTCACGAGCGTCATGAAAAGCATGGCATCAAAGCCTGGAACCACCTGAGAAGCGCCACCCGGGAAAAGAATCACCGGCAAGTCGACTGCGGCCTTAAGGGCTGCGACCTGTTTCGGGAGCGTAAAATTGCCGAGGTAAGAACCGCCAACCAAGAGCAAGTCCGCACCGTTTTCTGCAGCCATCGTGCCAGCCTTGACAAAGGCGGCTTCGTCCGAAGTATCCGGATCCAAGAGCACAGCAAAAAGTGCACCGCGCTTTTCGATATCAGCATTCAAACGGAGTTCAGTCTTACCAGGTTTCATAACAATTCCTTTTCACACATAATGCGCTAGATAGAGTAAAGATACAATATTTCCACAAGGAGATTCCCGCTCGGAGGCGGGAATGACAAGAAAAAAGAAGGCGGGCCGAAGCCCGTCTCCTGTCCCTCATTTCCTCCTACTCACACACGAGGGATCAATTTTTCATGCAGCGGACAAAAGATATCATAACGCCAATGCCACTCAAAGCATCATGATGAGCCACCTGATAAGCCCAAGACCACATCCAAACAGTAAACTCAGAAAGAGATTCAGGGAGTGTCGCAAAATAAATATTGCTTTTCCCTAAAAAATCAATTGGCTCGTCTACTTGACCTATAGATTTCAGCGCTAAGCCCGAAGGATCCCAAAACGGAGAATCTCCCAAATACACGCTACCCAGATGTGTCCACAGAGTATTCCATTCTTCAGCTGATGGGATATGCCATCCGTCTGGGCAAATTCCTTGGACATGACCGTTAGCAGTCTCAACAGAATCAGCCCATGCCGTAATTTTTTGTTCATTCACAGAAGTGTAGTAACAGGTTTCCCGAATCTGATTAGAATCAATAACCACCGGACCTTCGCCATGCCAACGCCGATATTTGACATAGTCCGCCACACACGTATCAAAAGCATTTTCCACTAAAAAAGTTGTATCTAACGCCAACGCATCAATAACCCTGTACAACCCGCCATAAACGCCACAGCCCGATGATTCTGCAGAGCGAACACCTTCCATATTACGGACACTCACATTGGGATTTTCCGGATTAACATCAATACACAATTCCTTATGCACATTATCGCCATAGTCCAGGTTTTCCGCCATCACGGTCAGTGTCGAATCACCAATGTTATATGTAACCGTCTTGTACGTTTTTCCATCACGATTATCTGTCATCGTCCCCGTGGTAAAATCCACTTTTTTAAATCCGTTTATTAATATTTTCCACTGGGTTCCATCACATTGAATACCATAATAACCATCATGAATTTCGTAACTGACACCTTCTTTTTCTGCAGTACATTTACCAAAGCCTTTCAATGCCGACAAGAAATTTAGCGCAAGAACCATATGATTGTACGAATAACGGTAATAATCCGCCCAGCCAATGGCTTCGTAATATTCATAAGGAAGTTCCAAGCCATAACCGCTAGTACTTATCTCTTCAGAAGCCCAATTAACAAGAGCATCCATAGACCTGCTATCAATATTTCTAAATACCCCACTTTGGCCAAAAGCTACCGTCACCGAATCTACCAAAATATACGGGAAAAACCACCCTGCAAAATTCAAGTACTCTTGGGTTCGTTCATCGTCTTTTTTATCGAAATCCGGCGATTCATCATACAAGCCAAAGGCATCTAAAACTTCACGCTTTGCTTGAGCTTGGGCATCATCGAAATACATTCCAGACTGCACCAAATGACGCAAACGGAAACTTTCAAGATAAGTGAGCATATTGACTCTCACGCTATTTGTTTTCCGTACATCAACTATCAACCTAGGATTTATTTTCAAATACGAATCTTCCACCGGCTCCACTTCAATCATCACATACGGGCTTTTTAGCGATACGCTGTCAAAACTAAAGTTTCCATTCGTATCGAGGACAAACCGCCTCCAAATGGTTCCCGTAGTATCAAGCGTAACCGAATCCAGCTCATACATCCTCACTTTGGATGCCAATTCGTAACTATGAAATTCGTATTTCTGGCCATTGTCCATTCGCGTTAAACTAACTGCACGGCCTTCTACATGGGCACAGTTCAAGTTTACAACCATGGTCGTTTGGGCGGAACCGCCTTCAGATTCTATTTGAGGTGAGGCAATCGGCGCTACAGCATTAGTATCGTCATTAGAACAAGCTAAAAGCATAAGCGATAATGTGATGCAACCACAAAATATTTTCTTATTCCAGCTAAACATACTTCCCCCTAATCCTTAATGCAGCGAACAAATAAATTTTCATAATAAGAATCAAACGAAACCACATCATAACTAAATGTATACGCAGTATTCATCCGCGGTATTGATTTGACGCGGCCCGCATAAGACAAATGCCTATCATTACTCGTTGAAATCATGATATACTCAGCTCTCTTTTTTTCAATTTTCAGAGAACGATTACCGCCCCATTCCATTGCAACCGTATTGTACAAATTAAAACCAAACGGATCTCCTATAGAAGGCGCAGCAAGCAAGAATGCAGCCTCGGCAGCAGAACGCCATCTTTGGTCAACGTATACAAAGATCGTTTCCCAGTCATCCAACGTGGGAATTCTCCAGCCATCCGGACACACGCCCTGAGTCACGGCGAGACTATCCAAGTTCACCTTATTAATGTCAATAAACTTATACATATCGCTCATATACTGTTCGCAACGTTCCAAGATTTCGGCATCATATACAACTCGTAAAGAATCGTAATTAACAGGAATGCCACCTCCATAGTATTCACATTTTTCAATGTCATATTCATCTGGTTCTTCTAATTCCGCAATACATTTCGCGATATACGCAGAATCATACGGTATCGGAGTTGTCGAATAACGCGGAGACAAAGAATCAATACATTCCTGTATAGATTCAAATTCATTGCTTAGAACAGATTCATCAAGCCCCACGGCATCTAGCCAATTGTATTGACGGCCATAGATTGCGCAATTTTGTTCATTACCGTCGAGGCAACTTGTCTTTACACCGCTATAATTAAGGTTCTCGGCCATCCAAGTTTGCGATTTATCGCCAAAGTCTATAGTTACAGTTTTGTAGACCTTGCCATCGCGAGCATCTGTCATCGTTCCAAAAGTATGAGGAACCTGTTCATAAGCAACATGCCAACTTCCTGAACGGCAGGCTATATTGAATTTTGCATTTGACGACACATAAACCCCTTCAGTAACATCTACGACAGTGCCTTCCAATTCAGAAGTACATTGTCCAGATCCAAGCACTACAGACATCATCCCCGCAAGGTATTTTTCATAAAGCAGCATTGCTTGGTATTCCCTTGCCACTTGTGGCCCCATGTTATCATAGACACCCTGCGGAATACTCAGTTTAAACTTCAAATCGTTAACGGCTCTCATCACTCCGTTTTTCACGGTATTTTTTTCTCTCATGAAAGAACCCGTCTGTTCAAACGATTTCGAAATAGAGGCCTCCACCTTAGAGTCTCCATTAGCATATGGATCAACCATGACTTTAACAAATACCGACTGCATCGCGTAATAATCAAGTCCCGAAACATCCAAACTGTCGAAAGTAATTCCATAAAGACCAAAAGCTTCTAGAATTTCTCGTTTCGCCTGTGCCATCGCATCCGCAAAATCATTTCCAATCAACATCAGGACTCGTGCACGATAGGCTATTAAATCAGAGAAAACGTCAACAGTAACAGGCGTTGTATCCCGGACATCAATAAAGGCATTTAAGCTAAGCGCATCGCCACTTCCATCGCCTCCGCATCCATAAAAATCACAATCAACGCTCACGGTTAACGATTTCTGTGCAACAGCCGTAATCCAGACATACGGAGACTTTAGCGTCACGCCCTGGATGTTGAACAAGCCGCCATCATTATCAATCGTATCGGCATAAGACACGCCCGTTTTTTCAAGCGAATCCCCATCAAGTTCATAAAGAGTCACAATGGAGCCCTTCGGCATTCCACCAATAGACAGTCCCACTTCTGGTTTTGAAGTATCCAAAGGCTCCTGCCGCACACTTGCCAAAGCAAGGCCCTTCACCGTAATATTTTCAAGTGAAGCCGTTTCTTCCGTAGAACCACCCTCATGCGCCAACGGAGAATGATTAACTTCTTCGGAACAGCCTACATACATCATAAGAAGAGCAAACGCCATAACCAAACAGAACGCAGCTCCAATAAAATCTCGCAACAGCGAATTTTGTCTTGAATGTTTCATGATATCCTCCTAACCCTTTTTAACACTCTTTTTTGTCAACGGGAAAAACTGAACGTTTAGTCGGTAGACCTCGTCCGTTTCGTCATCGCGCGTGGCAATCGCAATGATGCGCTTGCGGAATGCAGCGATTTCCTCAACAATTTCATCGTAAGCAGATTGCGTGATACCGAGCGTGAGGCCAGAAAAATGGCGTTGATCTTGCGGCACACCTTCAATAGTTTCAAGTGCGAACTCGCCCATCTGGCGATGCATTCCGCGAACAGCCACAGGAGTCACATCCATAGGTCCTGTCGTTACGGATTTTTCAGTTTGGACATAATTGCCGTTTTCGTCTTTTTGCAACAAGTTCGCCTTGATCAAGAAACTCAGCGATTCAGAGACTTCGGCGGCAGTGATTTCCGGGCGGCAGGCTTTGGCAAGCGCAAGCGGTTTTGCGCCAGGCATGGCAGGGGCTAGTTCACGGAGTACCGGATTTTTCCAGCTATCAAAATAACGGAAGGAATCTCCCTCAAGGACTCTTACTTTATGGATGTCAGCGATAGCGAGCATTTTGTTGAAAATGGACTTTTTCTCTTCGTCCGTTTTCGCATGGTCGAACCTGACCATTTCGCAAAAGTAATCCAGTTCGTAATTTGCAAGGCCCATCGCAGATGCCACTTGACCTGCAGTTTCTTCGCTCAAGTTAGAGCGGCCTTCACTCACGTATTTTAGGAACACCGGCGACGAAAACCCTGCCGCCCGCGTAAAAGTTTGCCAAGTAAACGCGGATTTTGCCTTTTTCTCGGCGTAATAATCCGCGATGTACTGGTGATAGTTCGTGTACTCTAGTACATCCTTCATCGTATCCTCCCAACAAAACAACCTCTTGATCCGAAGACCCGTGTCGTTTCTAATTTGAAATATAACCTACAAAATCTAAAAAGTCAATAGTTTTATGATAAATAATTTGTGATTTTAGAAAAATTTAAGCATTATTATCAATTTTTATAAAAATCAAGCAATTTTAAGAATATAAACAAAATAACCACCATTTCTACAAAACGAGATGCCGATCCCGCCACAAGGCCGGGATGACAGAGCATAAAAAGAAGGCGGGGCGAACCCCGTCTTCCCTTTCCTCCTAACAAATATTTTTTACTCGCTTAAAAAGGTTTAGTTTTTGATGCAGCGGACATTCACTTCATCAAAAGGAGGTATATCACGTGCGCCTTCACTATATTGATATTTAGTCGGCATTCTAAATCCAAAGCCAGATCCGCTACCAAATCCACCAAAGAAAGCAACTTTAGATAAATGCAGATCCGTCACTGCAAAATGATTATAAAAATCTCCCATCCTTCCAGTCACATATATGCGGCCATTATCATCCATAGCAAGCCCACTTGAACTTTTCAAACCAAAACCTGTTGCAGTTTCATCATAAAGGACAGGCACTGCTTTAACATAATCGACCCCATACAGACTTCCCAAATTCTGCAACAAGGTTTTCCAGTCATTCGTAGTCGGTATACGCCAACCATCTGGACAAATTCCTTGATGCATATTCAAAGTTGACTGAAGCTCAGCATTGGCATAATCATAATCCCAAAGTTCTTCGGAGCTTGTTCTTCCCGCATAACAGGCATCATAATCAAACTCGTTTGTCGAATCCAAGAGGCCCGCAAATGCTTTTCGACATTCCAAGTTCAAATAAACCGTATCCCCTCGCAAACTAACCCAATATATATTCAAATCTTCCATCGAAACATCCATTGCATTCCACCACAAATATCGACCGTATATTCTGCAAAGGCTTGCATTACTACGTGTTTGACATAAAGCGTGAGCGGAATCTGAATAAATAAGGTCTTCCGCCATCCAAGTCTGCGTGACACCGCCCCAATTATACGTCACCGTCTTATAAGACTTGCCATCTCGATTATCCACCAACGAACCTTTTGTATATTCCACCGTTTTAAAGCCCATAGTCCACCTTCCAGAGCGACACACAACACTAACCGAATTCTCGCTATTAAGAATTCCAATTTCACCTACATCATTTTCGCGAGCTTCGGTACACTGCCCTAATCCATCAATCTTAGCCAAGAAGCCAATTCTATAATCTATCATTTTCTTTAAATTCAGAAGATAACGTTCCAATTGAACGTTCCCCATGAATTCTTTGGGCGAAGCATAATGGTAAGCAGCATCAAACCAATCAAGTCCCTTGCGAGCATCTTTTTCCGTGTATTGAATTAGCTTATTTACATAAGACAATTCAGAATTTTCATCAAACATTTTTTCAAACGAGCCTAAGTCTTCGTATATTCCAAAGTCTTCAAGAATTTTGCGTTCAGCCATTTGATTCGCTTCAGCAAAGGTCTTTCCTTCGGCTACATATTCTCGCAAAAGTGGAACTTTGGCGGTCGTCAACGAATTCACACTTATTTTTTCTTTTTTTCGCAAATCCACAATAGCACGAAGCTCTTTAGACGGGATCGTGTACGCAAGGCATTCAACACCCAAAGTTATCTGCGGAAGCAACAATCCACTTACATACTTGCACGTATCAAGGGAAGGCACAATTTCTTCAATCAACACATAAGGGCTATTCAAATCAAGGCTATCAAACGCAAAATGTCCTTCATCGTCAATAATCGAATCCACAACAGAACGACCCGTCGTATCGAAAGTCAAGGAATCAAGTTCATAAACAATGATAGAACTCCCCTTAGGTGCAAGCATTGAATTTCCACGCGACGAAGAATCGACCATACTCAATTTCGGAAATACATCACCCATTTGCCCCATTAAGGCATAGACACCTGTTTCCTCTTCGGCACCGCCCATTATACCAAGCGGTTTATTTTCGTCGGAACAGGCCACCAAAAGGAGCGCCATCAGCGCAGCCAAAGTAATTTTTGAATAATTCATGGTTTCCTCCTAGTCTTTATTAGCACTCTTTTTGGTCATCGGGAAGAACTGCACATTCAGACGGTAGACCTCATCTGTTGCAGTTTCACTTGTCGCAATCGCAATGATGTCTTTGCGAAATTCGGCAATTCTCTGCACGATTTTTTCGTACGCTTCGCGAGTGATTCCAAGCGTAAGGCCCGAGAAATGACGTTCGTCCTGCGGGACGTTTTCAATGGCGTCGAGCGCGAACTCGCCCATTTGGCGGTGCAATCCGCGAACGGCAAGCGGAGTAAATTCCATCGGGCCAGTGGTCACGACTTTATCGGTTTGAGCGTAGTTCCCATCTTTATCTTTTTGGAGCAAATTCGCCTTGACCAGGAAACTCAGCGATTCAGAGACTTCGGCAGCGGAAACTTCGGGGCGGCAGGCATGCGCCATCGCCAAAGGCTTTGCGCCAGGCATGGCCGGGGCAAGTTCACGGAGCACCGGATTTTTCCAGTCCTCAAAAAAGCGGAAGGATTCGCCATCGACAATTTTTGCCTTGCGGGATTCCGCGAGCGAGACCATTTTGCTGAATGCCGCGCGTTTTTCGTCATCGTTCTTTGCGTGGTCAAACTTGACCATTTCTACAAAGAACTCGCGTTCGTAATCGGCGAGACACATCGCCTGCGCGGTGCGAACCGCAGCTTCGGCGCTCAAGTTAAAGCGGCCCTCGCTCACGTATTTAAGGTAGACCGGCGAAGAGAAACCCGCCGTTTTAGCAAACTCCTGCCAAGAAAACGCAGTCTTCGCCTTTCGATCGGCGTAGTAATCTGCGATATACTGGCGGTAGTCCGTATATTCAAGTATATCTTTCATTTTTCCTCCTAACAAACAATCTCTTTGTCGGATCATTTGTTGTTAATCTAAATATAGCTCATAAATTTCCAAAAATCAATAGTTTTACAATATATTTTATTGATTTTTACAATAATTTTGAAGATTTTAAGTACGATTACAAAAATCACAGAATTTTACAATATAAAGAATATTATAGAAATAACCTACTATATTTACTTCATGGACTTTTTCACGAAAATCAATATTCCGGCTGCCGGTTGGCAGATTGACTACAATTCTAGGCTCGCATTTTTCGGATCGTGCTTTGCAGACAATATTTCGGCGCAGTTTGCATCGCGGAAATTCAACGTTTTGGCAAATCCGTTCGGAACGGTTTACAACCCGCTCTCAGCGGCAATGCAGATTAAAGCCATTGCGAACGGGAAAATTTTTGGAGAAGCGGACGTTTTTCAGGATACACGATTAGGCGTTTCGGAAAACGGCAATGAGATTCGCGGCCCCTGGCACTGCTGGAACGCACACGGTTCACTTTCGGCAGCAACTCGTGAAGAATGTATTGCAAAATTGAACGCAGCCACACAAGAAGCTCGAGAGTTTTTGCAGAAAGCCGACGTCGTGTTTATCACGCTCGGAACTGCGTTTGTGTACTTTTTGAGAGGAAACGGGGTTGCCGTTTCGAATTGTCATCGGCAAAATCCAAACATGTTCATCCGGAAAATGATTTCCGTGGATCATGCAGCTGAAGCGTTGAAAAGCATTGTGCACGATTTGCTGAAAATAAAAAATGACTGGATTGCTTCGTCCTCGGTTCGCAATGATGAAACGGGCAAGGACCGCAAGTTTCACATCGTCTTTACAGTTTCGCCACTACGGCATTTGAGCGATGGCGCACACGAAAATACGCTTTCAAAAGCGACATTGCAGTTAGCGATCAATAAAGTAATTCAAGAGATTGCTTCGCCTTCGGCTCGCAATGACGTGGGAGCCGAGACCATCAGTTATTTCCCGAGTTACGAGATTGTGATGGACGAACTGCGCGACTACCGCTTTTACGATGATGACATGATTCATTTGTCTAAGACGGCAGAAGGTTACATTTTCGAGCGAATGGCAGAAACGTATTGCAGCGAAAAAACGCGCGAAGATATCCGCAAGGTGGAAAAGTTCATGAAAATGGCGAACCACAGAATTCAAGACGAGAGTTTAACAGCCACCGCGGAATTTTTGAAAAAGCAACACACCGAAGCGGGAAAGCTCGAAAGTCAAATTGCGGGACTTGAGTTAAACGTGTAGAAGGAGATTCCCCGTCGGAGCGGGGAATGACGATTCAGACAATTCATGGGTCATATCGATCCCGGAACGGAGTCCGGGATGATAATGTAATACGAAAAGAAGGCGGGCCGCAGCCCGTCTTCCCTTTCCTCCTAACAGTATTTCCGTTAAGTTTTCATTGGTTTAGTTTTTGATGCAGCGGACTGCGAACAAGTCAGAGTTAAAAAAGTTGAATCGGACTTTCTTACGGGATGTAGTAGCCAAAAGAGGAGTTTGCTCGCTCTTGCCAACTCGGACAAAACTACCATCTTGATCCAGAACCGAGGCAAATTCATAGTAACCATATGTTATCACCTTCGGCCTAGGAACTCCCGAACCATAGGATTCCACAACTTTTCCTTCAATATTCCCAAAGCCACTCGCATCAGCGTCCTTTAACAAGACTCCTTGACTTGCCATGTTTTCAATCAAGAGATCCCAATCAGCTTTATTGGGGATTCGCCATCCATCTGGGCACACGCCCTGATAAGTTGCAAGTTCCGATTCAGGGATAACACTCGAACTATCAAAATAGATTCCATATCCATATTTATGGTTGCAATAATCCCACAACGTTTCAGCAGTATCTAATTCATAACATTCACCCGCTTCAGTTCTAATAAAGCAATATTCAATCCTATTACTTTCATCTTCATACGCACGCAAATCAAACTCAACCGTCAAGCACCGATCTTCAACAGACTCCGTTTTTAGTACCATGTCCTTACCCAACACACGGTCGTAAACATCGGCATTCAACTTAAGAAAAGATTCATCAATATTCATAAACGCAGTCCACTTGTAAAAACGGCCCAGTTTTTCACATGACGGATCGTATTCCCAGCAATTCGTTTTTCCAAGCAAATTCTTTTTCAAGGTACTATCAACACTTGAAGACACCGTATCCGCAAAATTCAGATTTTCGGCCATCCACGTTTGCGTGACATCACCCCAGTTATACGTAACGGTCTTATATGTTTTTCCATCGCGATTGTCCACCATCGTTCCACTTGTGTATGAAGCCTTTTTGGAATCAACCACCCATTTTTTTGACCGGCAGGTGACTGCGAACTTGGGCAATTCATAAAATTCACGAATCGCAATAGTATCTACATCGTTTTCACGCAATTCCGTACATTGTCCCAATCCAACCTTATGAGCCAAATAGCCAACCTCATATTCGAACAACTTTATTGTATTCAAATAATATTGCTGCATTTCTTCTGACGCAGAGAATCGCGACAAAGGCGCAAAGTAAACTTCTTTATAGATCCAGATAAAATTATAACCCAATAATTCATTTTTTATTTCATCTCCACCTCCACGTCCCAAATCGTCAAGTTCAGAAATTTCCAAGTACAATGCCATAACATAATTCAATTCTTCATTTTCCAGGTCTTCAAAGCTTCCAAGATCTTCGTAAATGCCCATGTTTTCAAGAATGTCCTGTTCAGCCTTTTTGCTGGCCTCCGCAAACGACATTCCTTCGGCAAAGTACGCCCGCACTAGCGGGACCTTTTTATTGGACAACGTATTGACGCTTATCTTCTTATACTTTTTCAAGTCAACAATAGCGCTCCTCAAAACCGGATATTTTTGCGATCCATATACACTCATTGCTCCTGTTGAATCAAATTTCGTAGGAAGATCGGTCGTAAAGCCCCACGCACCAGCACGCTCAAGACAATTATTGGTGATGCAGGAATCAAGCGTTTCAATCAATACATACGGGCTATTCAAGGTAAGGTTTTCGAACGAAAAACGACCATCATCATTATCAATCGTATCGACAAACGTACGACCTGTGGCCGCAAGAGATGACGAATTCAGTTCGTAAACAGTCACAACGGTTCCTTTCGCAGCATACAGGGAACCTTCATCATTTTGGATATTTGCCGAGCTATTGCCTTCCTTCGCAAGCAACTTGGGATATACATCGCCCACGCGTCCAGACAAGGCATAAACGCCTGTTTCTTCAACGGTGCCACCGGCAACACCGTTTCCTGAATTCGTTTCCGAGCACGCTGCGAACATAAAGGCGAGCAGCATCGCCATTTTGCAGACAAACTGTCCGCTAATTTTTGAATAATTCATGGTTTCCTCCTCGTTTATTTTTTCAAATCTTGTTTCTGTGTCAGCGGGAAAAGCTGCATATTCAGACGATAGACTTCGTCTGTGGCCGCATTTTTCCGAGCAATGGCAATGACTCTTTTACGGCAATCGGCAATTTCTTGCACGATTTCGTCGTAGCCATCTTTGGTGATGCCGAATGTGACACCGGAGAAATTTCGTTTATCCTGAGCCACACCCTCGATTGCTTCAAGCGCAAGCTCTCCCATTTGGCGGTGCATTGTACGGACGGCCAACGGAGTCACTTCCATGCGGCCCGTCGTCAAGGATTTATTTGTTTGTACATAATTACCTTCGTCGTTCTTTTCAAGGAAACCTCCCTTGACCAAAAAATTCAGCACATCGCTGACTTCGGCGGCGGTAATTTCTGGGCGGCAGGCATGGGCAAGCGCAAGCGGCTTTGCACCAGGCATTGATGGCGCAAGTTCACGGATGACCGGATTTTTCCAGTTTTCGAAAAAGCGGAACGAATCGCCTTCCAAGATTTTAGCCTTGTGGGAGTCTGCAATTGCAAGCATCTTGTTGAATGCAGCCTTCTTCTCGGCATCCGTTTTGGCGTGGTCGAACTTGACCATTTCGGTGAAATATTCGCGTTCGTAATCGACCAAGCGCATAGCATCTGCCACACGGGCGGTCGCCGAATCGC
Organism: Fibrobacter sp. UBA4297; assembly: GCF_002394865.1. Taxonomy (NCBI): domain Bacteria; kingdom Pseudomonadati; phylum Fibrobacterota; class Fibrobacteria; order Fibrobacterales; family Fibrobacteraceae; genus Fibrobacter; species Fibrobacter sp. UBA4297. The sequence goes on from NZ_DGUZ01000023.1 coordinate 49,249, forward strand.
TCAAGTTAAAGCGGCCTTCACTCACGTATTTCAGATAAACACGCGAAGAGAATCCAGCTTCGTTTGCGAACTCTTGCCAAGTAAACGCGGATTTCGCCTTTTTATCGGCGTAATAATCCGCAATATACTGGCGATAGCTCGTATATTCTAGTATTTCTTTCATTTTTCCTCCTTACGACAATCCCTAAATTTTTTCAGGGTCCGTAAAAACAAACGAATTGCGGCTCTTTTGTCCGTTTCGTTCTTGAAATCAAATATACAACATAAATTTTAAAATTGCAATAGATTTACAACACAAAATGTTTATTTTTACAAATTTTTAAAAGATTTTAGAAAATATTATAAAATTTTAAGCATTTTCCACAACACAAATGTATTGTAGAAATGTTTTATTGATATAGAAAATGCCGACCCCGGAATAAATCCGGGGTGACAATGTAAAGGGAGATGCCCGCTCGGAGGCGGGCTTGACAAGATAACGAGATGCGCGGGTATTGCGCCCGCGAGCGAGATTTTACTGTTGCTGGGATTGCGATTCGCGCATGCGGCGGCGAGCGCGGGAACCCGGGCGATTACGACGATGACGGCGACCGCCGTTCTGCGGATTCGGGGTGTTGTCAGCCGGAATGTTTTGCGCGTTCACGTTCTGGGCAGGATTGCGAGAAATCTGCTCGGAATTGTGCGGTGCATTGTTAGAATTCTGCTTTCCGTGATTTCCTTTGCGATTGCCGCGATTATTGCGAGTTTCCGCAGCGCGAGTCTCAGCTTCTTCGCGCGATATGCGACCGCGAGAATTGCGCATCAAACTTTCGGCGGTCTCCTTTTGCGGAGGCGGCAGCTTTTCGTAAATGCTCTGATCGCCTTCCGGGATTTTCACACGCGTAAGCTTTTCAATTCCACGCAAATCGGATTCTTCATCCGGAGAGCAGAACGAAATGGCAACGCCTTCCTTCCCTGCACGGGCCGTACGGCCAATGCGATGCACAAACGTTTCATGTTCATTCGGCAAGTCGTAATTGAACACATGGCTCACATCATCCACGTCAATGCCACGCGCTGCAATATCTGTTGCCACAAGCACTCGAATTTGTTCACACTTGAAATTTCCGAGAGCTTCTTGACGGCGGTTCTGGCTCTTGTTCCCGTGAATAGCGGCACACTTGATGCCCGCCTTTTCAAGCACGCGCACAATTTTATCTGCACCATGCTTTGTACGACAGAAGACTAGCACCTTTTTCATTTCAGGGTGTTCCGCCAAGAGTTCCTTGAGGAGAGCCCCCTTGCGGCGCTTGTCAATGCGGTAAAGCTCCTGACGGATACGTTCAATCGGAGTGCTCTGCGGAGCAACTTCAACACGCACGGGATTCGGGCGCAAAATCGTCGCGGCAAGTTTCGAAATTTCTTCCGGCATCGTAGCACTAAAGAACAAATTCTGTCGGTCTTGCGGGAGCATCGCGACGACTTTGCGGATATCATGGATAAAGCCCATATCGAGCATGCGGTCAGCTTCGTCAAGCACAAAGAATTCAAGCTTCTTGAGCGACACGGCTTTTTGTCCAATCAAATCCAACAAACGTCCTGGGGTAGCGACAAGCACATCGACACCGCGAATAAGCTTTTGCTTTTGCGGATTGTCGTTCACGCCACCAAAAATGCACGCCGTCGAAATCGCCGTGAACTGCGCATAATCCTTGAAGCAGTCTTCCACCTGGATGGCAAGCTCACGTGTCGGCAACAAAATCAAAGCACGACAAGTTTTGGGAGAACGGAACTTCCCGGAATCCAAAAGTCGCTGCAAAATCGGGAGAGCAAAAGCAGCCGTCTTGCCGGTTCCCGTCTGGGCAATTCCCAAGAGATCCTTGCCTTCGAGAAGGCTCGGGATGGAACGTTCTTGAATCGGGGTCGGGGTTTCGTAACCAACAGCGCGGACGGCCCGCTGCAACGGATTTGCCAAAGGAAGTTCTTCAAATTTCATACTGCGCAAAGATAGAAAAAGAGAGGCTCACGCCTCTCGAAAGGTCAACGCTTACGGCGATTCATTTCGGCATGCGCGGCATAGAACGCTTCTTTATCCTCGTACATGCGCTCATCAACAGCGTTAATAAAGGCATCTGCACTTTCGTTCTTCATGTCGAACTTGTGGAATCCAACGGAAATAAAAAGTTTGTAAGGTTTGTCCGTTTCTTTATTGAATTTATCAAAAGAGTGGCGAATTCGAGCAAGGCAATTTTCTATCGCAACGTCATCTTGAGTATTCAACAAAATAATAAATTCATCGCCCGCATAGCGAACTACGCTACCTGCGTTACCCACCGCCGATTTCAGGATTCGGGCCGTTATCACCAACGCATCGTCACCCACCGCATGGCCTAATTCATCGTTGATACGCTTGAACCCATTCAAGTCAATCATGATACCCGTAATGTTCAACTTCGTCCGGTCCGTAAGTTTGTCCAACAGGTAATTCAAATAGGAACGGTTAAAAAGACCTGTCAGTTGGTCATGGTAAATCATTTCGTTCTGGAGGCTCGCAAGCACGCCCGCAATCGAGACGGCTATACTTGTCGGAATCACAGAAATGCCATAATAAAGCGACTGCACCACGCCACCGATGAGAATCGGCGCGAGATAAACCCAAATCGGGAAAAACTTGAGAATGCCGCCTTTTGCCTTCGCCCTAAAGTAAACAACAAGGCTATAAACGACAAACAGGTAATCCACCACCAAAAAGAAGGCGTACAGATTAGTTCTCGAATAAAGGTTGTTCTCGTCGATAGAAAATACAATCGGCGTAAAGAGATTTATCAAGAGCAAAGTAATGCCCACAGCGACAATTGAGTCGAGCACAATTCTAGAACGGCGCGGAATTCCTCCATTCAAATGATAAGACAGGAAGCGTACCCAGAAAAAGCTCGCAAGCATATTCGCCGCAAAAAGCCAAGAGCTCGTCACGTAGACCGAAATCTTGGGGAGAATTCCCGGCACGCCCTTCATCGTATAGGAAATCGGATCCGCGATGCAACTCGTCAACGACAAAAACATCATCATCAACAAATTCTTGTCAGCACGGCTTCGCGTCTGGAATCGCCACAAATTACATACAATCATAACCGCAATCAGGACTATACCGATTACGTTAGTAACATAAATGCTTTCTAGATTAAATAACGGCTCCATATTTCCAACCTGCTCCCTAATTATACATTATAATTAGGCAATCTTGGCAATAAGGGTTCCGCAGAAAAACGCTTTTTGCAACAAAAAAAAGAAGTTTCAAGAAATTATTTAGGACTTTTCTGGCGTCCAAAACTCCCGATAGGGTATTTCACCACCAAAGTTGCCGCCTTGTTGCCGAGGAACTGGATAACCTCCACCATCGCAATGATGATAACGACCGATTCGATCATTACGTCAGTACGGAAACGCTGGTAGCCATAACGGATGGCTAGATCACCAAGACCTCCCCCACCGATTGCCCCCGCCATCGCCGAATAGCCAATCAGCGTGATTATAGTCAAAGTAACACCAGAAATAATCGATGGAAGCGCTTCGGGAATCAACACTTTTCGCACCACCTGACGTTTGGATGCGCCCATGGCAACAGCCGCCTGGATTACGCCCTTGTCCACCTCGTTCAACGCCGTTTCGGTCAAGCGCGCAATAAAAGGAGCCGCCGCAATGGATAGCGGAATAATCGTTGCCTCAGTTCCAATCGCCGTACCCAACACCACACGGGAAAGCGGGAACAGCACAATCATCAAAATCACGAACGGGAACGAACGCAGCACATTCACGATACGGCTAATTAATTGATACGGAATAATTTTGGGAGCGATACCGCGCGGGGATGTGACAAATAAGAAAATTCCAAGAGGAAATCCGAGAAGTATCGCGAACAACGTTGAAAAGAAAACCATGACGACAGTTTCCCAAGTCGATTGCAAAACCAGTTCTGTTATAGGACTCATCTTTTGTTCACCTCGTAACCTTGAGCCTGCAAATAAGCGATAGCGGAATCCACTGTGATTTCTTCGCGACGGATGTTCGACAAAAATTCACGAGTGATTTCGTGCCTGGGCGAACGGAAAACATCCGACACCGCACCCGTCTCGATAACGTAACCTTTGTCTACAACAGCGACATATTGGCAAGCATCGCGCACCACTTCCATCTGGTGCGTAATCATCACCACTGTGAGATTCATTCCTGCGTGGATTTTCTTAATCAAGTCCAAAATTTCGTGAGTCGTCTGCGGGTCGAGCGCACTCGTCGCTTCGTCGCAAAAAAGAATGTTCGGCCGCGGCGCCAAGGCACGTGCAATCGCCACGCGCTGTTTTTGACCGCCCGAAAGTGTTGTAATCGGCGACTTCTCGCGGTCTTCAAGGCCCACAAGCGCAAGCATCTCTTTGACGCGAGCGTCGATATCGCGGCGGTTCCAACCGGCAAGTTCCAGCGGGAACGCCACATTCTTGCCTGCCGTGCGAGAATTGAACAAATTAAAATTCTGGAAAATCATTCCGATTTCGAGCCTACGGCGGTTCAGCTCTTTTTTGGGCAAATGGTCCACACGAACGCCATCGTAATAGACCTCGCCCCTATCGGGAGTTTCTAACAAACTCGCAAGCCGCAACAGCGAAGATTTGCCAGCCCCGCTCTTGCCGATAATGCCGATGATGGAATTATCAGGAAAATCAAGGGACACATCCTTGACTGCCGTGACGCTTGCGCGTTTTGTCGTGTATGTTTTATTGAGATGTTCGAGCCTAAGCTGCATTGATGCAATCTAAAAAACGGGAACCACTTCGCCCTTGGTGTACTTGCCCTTAATCCAATTCTTGACCTTTTCGCTCTTGAGGGCGTTCACCAAGGCCTGAATCTTTGCAGACTTCTCGTTACCCGCCTTGACCGCAATAACATTCACGTAAGGCGAACTCGCATTTTCAACAAACAAACCATGAGATGATGCATTAAGACCTGCCGGAATCGCATAGTTGCCGTTGATGGCTGCCGCATCCACATCCTGCAAAATGCGCGGGAGCGAAGCAGCCTCCAGTTCCTTGAACTTCAGCTTTTTCGGATTCTCGGTAATATCAATGGGAGTTGCAGTGATGCCAGACTTTGGATCAAGCTTAATAAGGCCAGCAGCCTGCAACAAAAGCAAGGCGCGCCCTTCGTTGGTCGGGTCGTTCGGAATCGCAATCGTTGCACCTTTCTTCAAATCCGCAAGCGATTTGACCTTTTTCTTGGAATTCTTCGACGGATAAACTGCGAAAGGTTCCACATGAATGCCGCCCGCATTCACAAGATGCGTTCCCTTTTCTTTATTGAAACTTTCGAGGTAAGGCAAATGCTGGAAGTAATTGGCATCTAATTCGCCAGATTCCAGCGTCTCGTTCGGAGTCACGTAATCTGTGAACTCAACAACCTTGAGTTCATAACCCGCCTTGGCAAGGTCATCCTTAACCAAGTTCAAGATGGAAGCATGCGGCTCCGGAGTCGCACCAACCTTGATGACTTCGGCAGAAAACGTAGCAATAGCGGCAAAAGCAACAGACAAAATAATCTTACTGATATTCATTTTTACTCTCCTATTTTTTTCGCACAAAAGATAGGATTAGCAAGAGTTATCAGCAAGATATATTTAACTATAGCGTTTTATAGGATTTTTCTATACGTATTTTGTGCAAAACGCTTTACGCTTGTTTCCAATGCTTTAGTTGCGAGAGGTGTTTGTCGAAAAAGGCGCGGCGTTCTGCGTCGGGAGTATTGTCGGGATTGGGCATGTGCGAAAGCAGAAAATCGAGGAGGACCGACTTGTCGTTGTAAACAAACTTACCGTCGGTATAGCACCACTTGCAATAATCTTCGTTGAATTCGCCGCTGGGTTCACGGCTGATCATGGAATCTTCGCTGAGAGGCATTCCGCAGCATTGGCAGAAGAGTTGGCGTGGAGCGCCGAGCAACGTGTTGATGGACACGTCGAATTCACGGGAGATGACTTTGAGCATTTCGGTATTCGGCTGGGTTTCGCCAGTTTCCCAGCGGCTCACAGCTTGGCGCGTTACATGCAAGCGTTCGGCCATCTGGTCCTGGGTCAGGTTTTGATTTGAGCGCAACTTAAGCAAAACTTCTCGTACTTCCATAATATTCTCCTTTTGCAAATAAAATATTTTTAATCGTTTATCATTTCTTTTGACGAGTATAATATAGAACCAAGCTATAGCAAAAGCAAGCAACAGGCTGTTGCTTTTTTACGAGAGACGAGCAACCGAGAAGCGCGCGGCCCCCCCCCGGTCCACAAACAAAAAAAAGGCGCCACGCATAAACGCGAGGAACACCTTTTATAGGAGGAGATTCCCGCTCGGAGGCGGGAATGACATGCTATTGTCGCGCGGTTTGTTTCCGCGCGAAACACTTTAATTAAGCACCCAACTTGGCACGGATCCAGTTGTTAGCGTTAGCGATAGCTTCGGCAATCTTTTCCGGTTCGCGGGTACCAGCCTGAGCGCGGTCCGGACGGCCACCGCCCTTACCGTTGCAAGCCTTAGCGAGATCCTTGACGATGTCACCAGCCTTGATGCCCTTGGCCTGAACGTTCTTGCCAACCATCACGGCGATGCTACCGGAACCGTTGTCCTTGTTCGCAATCACGGCGACGCTGTCTGTGTCGAGCTTGTTCTGAACGCCGTCGAGCAAGTTCTTGTACTTTTCATCGGGGATGGAAAGTTCGCGAACGTAGAGGTTCACGCCCATCACGTTGACGCCACCGTTCAAGAGTTCGGCAGCGGCGAGCGTTGCGAGTTCGAGCTTCACGGACTGGAGGCTCTTTTCGAGGTTCTGCGTCTTGGCAAACGTCTGCTGAATGCGGTCGAGAACTTCGGCATCCTTGCAGCGGAGCTGTTCGCGGAGAGCGTTGAGGATCTGCGTACCAGCGCGGAGGAGGCTCAAGGCGCCACGGCCAGAGACAGCTTCGATACGGCGCACGCCAGCGGACACGCTAGATTCAGAAACAATCTTCACCATGCCGATGTTACCGGTGTTCTGCACATGCAAGCCACCGCAAAGTTCGCGGGAGAATTCGACGCCAGCGTCACCCATCTTCACGACGCGGACCTTGTCGCCATACTTTTCGCCGAACAGAGCCATAGCACCGCTAGCCTTAGCTTCATCGACGTCCATCACGTCGGTGTGGACCGGCAAGCATTCCATGATCTTGGCGTTCACGATGTCTTCGACCTTCTGGATTTCTTCGGCGGTCATCGCGTTGAAGTGGCTGAAGTCGAAGCGGAGGAGTTCGTTCGAAACGAAGCTACCCTGCTGCTGCACGTGAGTGCCAAGCACTTCGCGGAGAGCGGCCTGGAGCAAGTGCGTTGCGGAGTGGTTCTTGCGGATGTCAGCGCGACGATCGTTATCGACGGTTGCCATGAACACGGCGCCCATCGTCTTTTCGTTAGCTTCGCCCTTCACAACCTTACCACGGCAGAGAGCGGTATCGTTCACCTTCACGGTGTCGAACACCTGGATTTCGAGGTCGGCAGAAACGAGCGTTCCCTTGTCGCCGACCTGGCCACCCATTTCGGCGTAGAACGGAGAAGTTTCGAGCACGATGCTGAGCACGCCCTTGTCTTCACGCCAGCGCACGACCTTCGTTTCGCAAGCGGAGAGTTCATAACCGACAAAGTTTGTGCTAGCTTGGCTGTACTGCGTCCAGCCTTCGGTACCCATCGTGTTGATGCCCTGCTTCATGTTGGCGCGGGCGCGGGCCTTCTGTTCTTCCATGCACTTGTTGTAGCCTTCTTCGTCAATCGTAAGGCCCTTTTCTTCGGCGAGGATGCCGGTGAGGTCCGGCGGGAATCCGTAGGTATCGTAAAGCAGGAACACCTTGTCGCCCGGAATCTTGTCGCCCTTCTTGAGTTCGGCAGAGATAGCGGCGAAGCGTTCGAGACCAGCGTCAAGCGTACGGATAAAGCTTTCTTCTTCGCTCTTGATTACGCTAGCAACAAATTCCTTGCGTTCGCGAATTTCCGGGAATGCATCGCCCATCGTATCGGCGAGAACCTGCACGAGCTGGCAAATGAACGGCTTCTTCTGACCGAGGAGGCGGGCAAAGCGGCTAGCACGGCGCAAAATGCGGCGGAGCACGTAGCCACGGCCTTCGTTAGACGGGAGAGCGCCATCGGCAATAGCAAACGAAATAGCGCGGATGTGGTCGGCAATCACGCGGTGCGGGGTGCCGGCTTCGCCATCGTTATACGGAACGCCACTGAGTTCAGCAATCTTTGCGATAATCGGGGTGAACACGTCAGTGTCGTAGTTGCTGGTCTTGCCCTGCAAAATAGCGCAGATACGTTCGAAACCCATACCGGTATCCACGTTCTTCGCCTTCAGCGGAATCAAGCTTCCGTCGCTCACGCGTTCGTACTGCATGAACACGTTATTCCAAATTTCGATGTAGCGGTCGTTTTCGCCGTTCACGCCCTTGATCGGGTCCTTGAACGTTTCGGCCTGCGTAGCAAGGTCACCGCGATCGTAATGGATTTCGGAGCAAGGACCGCACGGACCGGTGTCGCCCATTTCCCAGAAGTTGCTGTGGGCGTCAAAACGCATGATGCGGTCATCCGGGAGGCCGGACACGTCCTTCCAAATCTGCCAGGCTTCGTCATCGTCCTGATAAACGGTCGCAAAGAGGCGTTCCTTCGGGAGCTTCCAAACTTCAGTGAGGAGTTCCCATGCCCAGGAAATAGCTTCCTTCTTATAATAGTCACCGAAGCTCCAGTTACCGAGCATTTCGAAGAAGGTGTGGTGGTAGTTGTCGCGGCCCACGACGTCGAGGTCGTTGTGCTTACCAGAAACGCGGAGGCACTTCTGGCTGTTGCATACGCGCTTCCAGCCCTTCGGATTGTCGCCAAGGAAGATGGCCTTGAACTGGTTCATGCCCGCGTTCGTGAACATGAGCGTCGGGTCGTCATGCGGAACCACCGGCGAAGAACGCACGAAGAGGTGGCCCTTGGATTCGAAGAACTTGATAAAGGATTCGCGCACTTGCGCAGAAGTCATTTTTTCGGACATAGCTATTCCTTTGATTTTTTACGAGCCCAAATTTAGAAAAAAAGGAGATGCCCGCACGGAGGCGGGCATGACAAAGCACCAATAACTATTGACTAACGACTATTGACCAACTACTAGTACAGTTTTTTCATATCGGTGAGATGGCCTTCTTTTTCGTGGAAGAGCGTAAGCGAGCCACCCTGAATTTTTTGGAAAATCTTGGTGAGCTTCGCGACAGCGGCCGCCTCGTCAAATCCGACTTCGTTGTACGCCGTCTCGCCAATCACGACGCCCACGTTCATCATGTCCGGGGCCTTGCGGCGCAAGTAATTCAAGAATTCCTCGTCGCTATTGAGCACATCTGTCGGCGTGAGCTTTTCGAATTCCGACGGGTCGCGTGTACTCGCGTGCAGCGGGTACATGTCATCGGCCACAATCTGCCTAGAGTTCAAATAGAAAACGTTACCGACATACAAACTAATTGAATCATTCAGTACCTGACGCACTTCAATCAGCACATCGCTCGTAATCGAAGCTTCCTGAATGTCAAGCTTAGAAGGGGCGCAAGCCATAAAAGCGAGCGAAATTGCGGCAATAGCCGTAAGGAAAAATTTTTTCATGATTACCTCTATATTTAAAATCAATATATAAAAAAGGGCGAGCACACAGCCAGCCCTACTTTAACTTTTTCGAAAAACAGAATTTACATTCCACCGGCGATAAAGCCATCCTTCTGGAGCAATTCAATCGTCTTGTTTATTGAGCCATTGGCTGCATGGGTCTTACCAATACGGTTATAGGCTTCGTACTTAATTGTCGCTTTCCAGACAATCTTACGTTCAGCAATGGAGAGCAAAGCAAGTTCTTCATTAAACGTGTCGATGGCGTTACCGTAAAGGCCAATTTTTGCAAAAGTCTTTATCAAAACGTACTTTGCACGATTCTGCTTGGCAAATTCCGCCAGCGGGGATTCCGAAAGCGTCACTTCGTCGGTTTCGTGGAACGCAATGGCATTTACACCATACGCTCCGCCAAGCGAACTAGCCATCATATCCGCAACTTTATTTGCAAAGTCCCTGAGTGAACTGTTAGCGGTAGCCATAACGACAACCGTTTCGCCCTTGAGCGCATAAACTTTTTCAAAGTTCGATTGTCCGATATTCGTTATGGAACAACCAGCCAAAAGAAAGGCGAATAAAACAGCAGACAAAAGTTTTTTCATTATTTGCTCCTTACGATTTTATTGGTCTTGAAGTCATTAACGATTTCTTTGACCAAGTAATGCTTGGCAAAGCTGCCTCCGGTGCGAATGGACATTTTCCACACAACCTTACGGGTGTCGCAGTTGAACATCGTTGGCAAATATTCAACCGAAACAAGTGAATTCGTGGATTCAAGCCCCATGCCAAGCACCATAGCATAATTGCCGCCACAATTGTCGAGCACCTGAGAGATAGGCACCGGATTAATAGAAAGTTTTTCGTTATAAATAAATTCTGTTTCCAAGTCCAAATCGGAAGCATTCGCATTCCACACGGAATCTATCTTTTGCGTCAATTCTTCGTGCATGGCACGTTCGTTCACTAGTACGTACAACTTCTTCCCAGAAATTTCAAGACCCGGTTCCGAGACGCGGTGGACTTCGTTCGTAGCGCAGCCAAATAAAGCAAAGACAAGCAGAGCGATAACGGCATAATATTTAATTTTCATGTATTTTTCCAACTAGTTAAATGATTTATTACAAATTTTTCCGTTCAAAATAGAAAAAAAATAGATTTATCTATAAAACTTTATAAAAAACATATAAAAAAGCCTCCCGGATTGCTCCAGGAGGCCTCCTATTACACACCAAACTTGTTAGTTCGCTTCGTAGTCCAGGATGAGTCTGCAAACGCCGTTCTCAACAACGAGATTGCTTCGGCGATACGTCACGCGTTCCATTTCCCAGTCACCAGCTGTCCAACGACTCGGATCGATATCTTCACCATCGAAATCATCCTGCCAAGACAGCGTAAAGCCCTTGGTTGTGGGGTCGTAAGCATAGACGCGGACGTAGTCAATCTGCTGTTCAACCGGGAGGCCAATGCCGCCATCCCACTTGCCCGTCCAAGAAGCGGTATTAGATACCCAGAGATTGAAGCGGAGAGTTTCCTTTTCGGTCAAGAATGCCACCTGGTCTGCATCGGCGTGCTTGCCGCGGCTCATGCCAAGCGTATCGCGACGAACTTCGACACTGTCGATTTCCCAAGCCACATATTCCGGAGTCCAGACAATGGCATACAAATGGAAGTCTTGCGTAGCATCAAAGCCAAAAGCATGCAACGGTTTGCTTTCAGAAGCTGTAAGACCTTTGATGGAAGGATCACCTTCGCGGGTAAGAATGTTAGACTGCCAAGAATTCGGGTCCTTGCCAAGCACTTCGATATCAATTTCGTTCCACGGTTCTTCCCCCTTCATCCAGGAATTGTCGTAGTTCAAGAACATAGAACTCACAGAACCAGAGATTGCTGCCATTTTCATGCGTGCTTCAAAACGGCCATACATATACTGTTCCACGCCAGTAAGTTCTGCACCATAGAACGCATATTCCTTCGTCGGGTCAAGTGCAGTAAGCGGCGGAACAGCGTAAGTAAACTGCGGGGCTGCATTCGAGCTGGAAGATACACCCGGAAGGGCTTCTGCAGAGCTAGAGGATGCGCCAGTCGGTGGAACAACAGCATCGGAGCTGGAAGATGCACCAGCAACCGGAGCCGCCGGGAAGGTTGAATCATTGGATTCGGAGCATGCTGCAAGGAGCGCAACGGCAACCATCGGGATAAGAATCTTTTTCATAATAACCTCGTTCTTTCTGTCTATAAGATAGATTCAGACAAAGAAAAGCGTACGCTTTGCGACATGCAATTCAAAACAATCTGTATCAACCGTATCAAATAAAAAATTGATTTTTTTGCTTAATCTGTAAAATTTTCCATTTTATGAATAGCGATGTTTCAAAGATTGACCCGATATTATTTTCGTAAGTTTTTTGAAAGCGTCCAATCAGTTTAATTTGGTGCATTTCACACCTTGCCCACCCTCTTTTAAATATGTATATTGCGCTTTACATTAGAAAAGACAGAAAAAACAGGAAAATTCGTTGTAAGGCCTTTTTCCCCAACCCGAAAAGTTAAGTAATTTTTCAATTGGTTTTAACGGCTTTGCACGAGCAAAAGAGGCTATATGCAGGAAGCATGGACAGGCTTTAAAGGCGGTCGCTGGCAGGAAGAAATCAATGTCCGCGACTTTATCCAGAAAAACTACACCCCTTACGATGGCGACAAGTCGTTTTTGCAGGGTCCCACCGAAGCTACTAACAAACTATGGGCTGAACTGCAAGACCTTCAGAAGAGAGAGATTGCAAAGGGCGGCGTCCTTGACATGGATACAGACGTTGTCTCCACGCTCACAAGCCACCAGGCAGGCTACATCGCCGAAGAAACTAAGGATCTCGAAAAAATCGTAGGTCTCCAGACCGACAAGCCGCTCAAGCGCGCTTTCATGCCGTTCGGCGGCATCAAGATGGCTGAAGAATCTTGCAAGAACTACGGTTACACACCGAGCGAAGAACTTCACCGCATCTTTACGGAATTCCACAAGACTCACAACCAGGGTGTTTTCGACGCCTACACGCCGGCAATGCGCATGGCCCGCAAGGCACACATCATTACGGGTCTTCCGGATACATACGGCCGTGGCCGTATCGTCGGTGACTACCGCCGTGTTGCCCTTTACGGTATCGACTACCTCATCGCCCAGAAGAAGGCAGACAAGGCTCTGACCGACTCTACCGACATGCGCGAACACGTGATCCGCGAACGCGAAGAGCTCGCGGAACAAATCAAGGCTCTCGAAGGCATGAAGGTCATGGCCAAGATTTACGGCTATGACATTTCGAAACCGGCAACAAACGCCCGCGAAGCCGTGCAGTGGCTCTACTTCGGCTACCTCGCCGCCATCAAGACGCAGAATGGTGCAGCCATGAGCGTTGGCCGCGTCTCGACCTTCATCGACATTTACATGACCCGCGACCTGCAGAACGGCGTCATCACCGAAGCCGAAGCGCAGGAAATCATCGACCATTTCGTGATGAAGCTCCGCATGGTCAAGTTTGCCCGTATCACCAGCTACAACGAACTCTTCAGCGGCGACCCGGTGTGGGCGACACTCGAAGTTGCAGGCATTGGTCAAGACGGTCGCCATCAGGTGACCAAGAACGACTACCGTTTCTTGCACACGCTCGTGAACATGGGACCGGCTCCGGAACCGAACCTCACGATCCTCTACAGCCCGCGCCTCCCGGCAAGTTTCAAGAAGTTCGCTGCAGAAATCTCCGTGAAGACCAGCGCCATCCAGTACGAAAACGATGACACGATGCGTCCGATCTGGGGCGACGACTACAGCATCTGTTGCTGCGTCTCTGCAACTCAAACCGGTAAGGAAATGCAGTTCTTCGGCGCCCGCGCAAACCTCGCCAAGACTCTCCTCTACGCCATCAACGGCGGTAAGGATGAATGCCTCGTGAAGGGTACGCAGGTTGGCCCGGAATATCCGCCTATCACTAGCGAATACCTCAACTACGATGAAGTCGTCCACAAGTTTGAACTCTACATGGATTGGCTCGCTCACTTGTACGTGAATACTTTGAACTTAATCCACTACATGCACGACAAGTACTACTACGAAGCTGCCGAAATGGCCCTCATCGACACCAACGTCCGCCGTACGTTTGCAACGGGTATCGCAGGCTTCAGCCACGTTGTTGACAGCCTTTCTGCCATCAAGTACGCCAAGGTAAAGGTTATCCGCGACCCGGCAACAGGCCTTGCGCAAGACTTCCAAATCGAAGGCGACTTCCCGCGTTATGGAAACGACGACGACCGTGCAGACGATATCGCCGTTTGGCTCCTCAAGACGTTCATGGCCAAAATCAAGCAGACCCCGACTTACCGCGATTCCGAACCGACGACAAGTATCCTCACGATTACAAGTAACGTCGTCTATGGCAAGGCTACGGGCGCCCTCCCGGATGGTCGTAAGCAGGGCGAGCCGTTCTCTCCGGGCGCAAGCCCCAGCTACGGCGCCGAAAAGCACGGTCTCTTGGCATCGCTCAACTCTGTCGCCAAGATTCCGTACGAATACGCACTTGATGGCATCAGCAACACGCAGACCATCAACCCGGACGCTCTCGGTCACGATGACGAAGAACGCGCCAACAAGCTCGTGCAGGTTCTCGACGGTTACTTTGGTCAGAGCAGCCACCACTTGAACGTGAACGTGTTCGGCGTTGAAAAGCTCAAGGACGCCATGGAACATCCGGAGAAGGAAGAATACCAGAACTTCACTATCCGCGTTTCTGGCTACGCAGTGCGCTTCATCAAGCTTACTCGCGAACAGCAGCTCGACGTGATTGCCCGCCAGGCACACGGCGTGCTCTAATCGCTTGGAAAAGCGACACGATTGCGAAAGTCGCAAAATTTAAAAGGGTTCCCGAAAGGGGAACCTTTTTTGTTATTGGGGGAATGCCGATTTATGAGGAAATGCGCGCGTTGAGATGCGGCGAAATGCCGCGGAAATGGGAAGGCGACGGTTCTACGCCACAATGTAATTTTCGTTCTTCTGACGGCGAGCGTAAACGGATTCCAGGAACTGAATCACAGAAGTCTTATCGCGCACAAGTCCACGCTTATGGCTCAAGCAAAAACGCGTAGGTTTCAGCGACTTTAAAAGCTTTATTTGCTCGCCAAGGATTTGCACGTTATAGACGTCAGGCGCACCATGCCCCACCATCGGGTAAGTCGCATCGCCCAAGAAAACGTAATCGTCTACGATGAGCGCAAGCGAGCCTTTAGCATGGCTATTGGGCATCGGCAAGATTTGAATCTGCATGCCATCTTCAAACGCAAGCGGTTCCATCACGACGTTCTTCGCAACACCTTCAATTTCACCGAACGTTTTTGAAGTGTAGGCGCCCACGTAAAGTGCATCAATGTCTAGCGAAATCTCGTCACTGCACATGCGCTGGACATTCAGCAAATGGTCACGATGGAAATGTGATATGACAATGTTCTTAGCGAGTCGCGTGGCACTGTTACATACAAAAATATTCGTCGCATTCTCGCCCGCATCACGGTCCACAGGAATGCGCGACAACGCGTTGATAAACTGCGCCGCCTCATCACACGCGCCCACGTCAAAAATCCACCACGCACTATCGCCACGCACGGCAATGACATCCGCGCTCAGCGGGTCATTCGACATCTGCAAATAATGGATTCTATCAGTAAGTTTAACAATCTTGGGCACGGCGCCAAAGATAAAAATTTTCGCTTCACTGCTAGGGTTTCTTTTTTATAATCCAAAATATCTCTTTCATGCGGAGCAAGACTTTTTTATTTTTACACCATGACTCTTGGAAGAATCAACAAGCTCGAAACGTTCGGATCGGTCGACGGACCGGGAATCCGCTTTGTCGTATTTACGCAGGGCTGCCCCATGCGCTGCAAGTTCTGCCACAACCCGGAAACGTGGGATTTCGGCACAAAAAGTGCAAACGGAACCGCGAACGGATCGTTTGAAATTTCCGCAGAAGACCTGCTGAAAAAAGCCGTACGCTACAAGCCCTACTGGGGAACCGATGGAGGCATCACCGTAAGCGGCGGCGAACCTCTTGCACAAATCGACTTCATGATTGAATTCTTCGAAGCTGCAAAAGCGGCGGGAGTCCACACGTGCGTCGACACAAGCGGCATCACGTTCAGGCCCACAGGCAAACCGTTTGCGAAGTTCGAGCGGTTGATGAAATCCACTGACCTCTTGCTCGTGGACATCAAGCACATCGATGCAGACGCGCACAAGGAACTCACAGGCCACGGCAACGAAAACATCATCGAATTTTTCCGTTACCTCGACCGCATCCAAAAGCCCATCTGGATCCGCCACGTGCTCGTTCCAGGCATCAGTGACAATGACGAAGCGCTCACACGCACACGAGACTTTATCCGAACACTAGGGAACGTCAAGCGCGTCGAAGTCCTCCCCTACCACGCATTCGCCTTGAGCAAATACCAAGAACTCGGTATTGATTACGCCCTTAAAGACACACAAACCCCCTCCGCCGACCGCGTCAAGAACGCCAACGAAATCCTCGAAACCGCGAAATACACCGGATGGAAAGAGAAGTAGGCAGTAGACGGTAGGAAGTAGGAAGGGATTGTTATACGAAATGGAGATTCCGGCACATGGCCGGGATGACAGCGCAAAAAAGGAGATGCCCGCTCGTCCCCGTCAAGCGAGGACAGGCGCGAGGACAGGTAGGCGGGCATGACAATGCAAAAAGACGAGGCGCGCAGCTCCGTCTTTAAATTAATTCAAGATTATGCCTAAAGCCATTCAGCTTTCCAAATTTTGCTCAAAACCGAGCGAGACAAAGAACGCTTTGGCGTAGCGTATAACGTGAGCCAAAGCGTGACCGTATCGCGATGTGTTTTCAGCGAAATTTTAGCCCTTGATGGCGTCGCCCATCGAGAACATCGGCATATACATTGCTATGAGGAGGCCTCCGACGGCGCCACCCAAGAACACAATGATAATCGGTTCGATCATACTCACGACGGCATCAACTGCGGCGTCCACTTCTTCGTCGTAGAAGTCCGCAAGCTTCAAAAGCATACCGCCCAAGTTACCAGTCTTTTCACCAACGCCCGTCATCTGGATCACCATGGGCGGGAAAATGCCCACTTCTTCCATCGGCTCGGCAATAGACTTACCGCCTGCAATACCAATCGATATTTTATAAATAGCCTTTTCAACGACTTTGTTACCAGCAGTTGACGCAACGACCTTCAACGCATCCATCACAGAGACACCGGCATTCAAAAGCGTTCCGAGCGTTCTCGAAAAGCCAGCCGTAGCAGACTTAATCTGCAAATCACCTAGCTTTGGCAACTTCAACGTAAACTTATCCATTGCAAATTGCGCTTGCGGTATTCGCATAATCATCTTATAAGCAAAGATGACAATGATAAGCCCGATAAAGATGAACGCGCCGTTGTTTCGTATAAAATCAGATATATTCATCACAACCTGCGTCGGAGCAGGGAGTTCTGCATCGAGAGCAGCGAACTGTTCAGCGAATGTCGGCACCACGAACGTCATAAGGGCAATCACAACGAGAATACCCACAATGATAACCATGATCGGGTACGTCAAAGCCTTTTTCACCTTGCGTTTGAGACGCTGGTTGTTTTCGAGAGTTTCGGCCAGACGAGCCAAAATGCCTTCGAGAATACCGCCCGCTTCACCGGCGGCCACCATGTTGCAATACAAAGAGTCAAAAACCTTCGGATGCTGAGCCAAAGCATCAGCCAAAGAAGAACCGCCGTTAATCGACTGTGTGAGTTTATGCACAACGCTCTTGAGTTCCGGGTTTTCACACTGCGCTTCGAGAATGTTCAAGCACTGAAGCATCGGAAGGCCTGCCGAGCACATAGACGAGAACATACGCGTAAAACGAGTAATGTCTTCGGTCTTGATGCCAGAACCAATCTTAATCTTGATTTCGGTAGGCTTCTTTTTGAGGCTTGTAATAATCAGTCGACGACGGAGCAAAAGGGCTTCGGCTTCGGCCTTGTCCTTTGCTTCGAGCGTACCTTCAAAGTTATTGCCCTGCGAATTTTGGGCTTTGTACAAAAATTCAGCCATCGATTACACCCCTTCCTTCACAAACAACTGTTCCAACTGGTCCGGGCTCGACGAACGGGCAAGCGCATCGAAGCGGTCGACCTTGTGATTCTTGACGAGGTCGCACAGGCACATGTTCATCGTGTTCATGCCGAACTTCTGGCCAATTTCAATCATGGATTCAATCTGGTGCACCTTGTCATCGCGAATCAAAGCACGGATACCCGGCGTCACGTTCATGACTTCGTACGCCATCACGCGGCCGCCACCAATCTTTGGCAAAAGGGTCTGGCAGATGACGCCTTGCAGCACAAACGAGAGCTGCGTACGCACGGTCTGCTGTTCACCCTTCGGGAAGGCGTCGACCACACGGTTAATCGTCTGCACGCAAGAGTTTGTATGAAGTGTAGCAAAAGTCAAGTGACCCGTTTCGGCAATCGTAAGTGCCGAGCGGATTGTTTCCAAGTCACGCATTTCGCCGATGAGCACCACATCAGGATCCTGACGGAGAGCCATCTTGAGGGCCTGGGCAAAGCTGTGCGTATCGCTACCAACTTCGCGCTGGTTGATCATGCAACCCTGATGCTTATGCAAAAATTCGATCGGGTCTTCAACCGTCAAAATGTGGTCGTGACGTTCCTTGTTAATCTTGTCGATCATGGCAGCCAAGGTCGTGGACTTACCAGAACCGGTAGCACCCGTCACAAGCACGAGGCCAGAGGGACGTGTCGTAAATTCGGCCATAATCTTCGGGAGGCCGAGGTCCTTGAACGTCTTGATATCAAGCGGAATAATACGGAGGGCAAGCGCCACGCAGCCACGCTGCAGGTAGGCGTTCGCACGGAAACGCGCAAGATTTGCAATACCGAATGAAAAGTCGCATTCCTTTTGCTGTTCAAAAGTCTTTTTCTGGGCTTCATTCATCAAGCTGTAAGTCATACGCATGGTTTCGTCGGGCTTGAGCTTGTTCTCCCCGATGGGAGTAAGCTTGCCGGAAAGACGAATAAGAGGGGGTGCGCCGGCCGTAATATGCAAGTCGGACGCCCCACGTTTGACCATTTCTGCTAAAAGATCTTGAATGTTATATGCCATGCACTAGAATATAATTTAAAAAGCCCAAAAATTTCATAAATTCTTTATGCAATGCGTTCATCCACTTATAAAATCCTCGCATGGGTAGGGGCAATTATTTTCCTCGGTTTCGCGTTTTATGCGTTCGAGGCCAAGTCCCACTACAACCTGAACTTCCCGGAGGCCGTCGCAAACTTCACGGCGGACGATGTAATGGGAGGTAAATCGGACTACGCAAGCGAGAAGGGGACGGCAACACTTATTGTTTTGACCGCCTCCTGGTGCCCATCGTGCCGAGCGGAGCTCCCCATTCTCAAGCAGTTCAACGAAGAATTCGGGCCGAAGGGCCTTAAGATTTTGATGATTGACGAGGACGATTCCAAGAAGGTCGCCCGCAAGTACAAGAAGAGCATGGACATTCCATGGACGATGCTCCACTGGAACTACGACGCGCTCAAGGCGCTAGGGAATCCAGGTGTGATTCCCGTAAGCTTTGTGGTCGACAAGGACGACAAGATCCAGCACGTCGATGTCGGAGTGCTCAACGAGCTAAGAGTCCGGCACGAACTGAAGAGACTGCTGGGAAAGTAATTTAGACGAAAGATCGCTTCTCCACAAGGTGGATAACAACAACTAAGGCAACAAGTTGCCAAGTTTTGTATAGCTGATAGACGAAAGACGAGAGAAAAATAATGGCACTTCGTGCGTCTTTATAGGGCGGCTTAGCCGCGATTTCCTCTCTTTCGTCTACTCACGCTATCGGGCTTGGGAAGAGGATCACGTCGGCGATTTCTTCTTTGCCGAGGGCGAGCATGAACAGGCGGTCGAGCCCGAGAGCCACACCAGAGCAAGCAGGCATTCCCGATTCAAGAGCTGCAAGGAACCGTTCGTCAATAGGCGGTAAGGGCTTGTTCATCCCCTTACGAATTTCCAAATCAGCATAGAAACGACGACGCTGTTCCACCGGGTCCGTAAGTTCCGTATAGCCATTGCAAAGTTCCACCTGGTTCACGAAAAGCTCAAAGCGGCGAGCCCACGTGTAGCCTTCATCATCCACGTACGTCTGTGCGAGAGCCGCCTGCGAGGGCGGGTAATCCAAGATGAACTCGGGACCATTGCTTGCGAGTGCGGGTTCCACGAGGAAGACCATGAGATAGTCCCACCAATCTTCGCGCGTGAGCGTTTCGCTCTTTTCGGGCACAGGAATTTCGCGAGCGCGGCAAGCATCTGCAAAGTCTGTAAGCTTTTCGCAGAACGGATTCACGCCAGCGTAATTCTTGAAAGCATCAATCCAGCGGGTGCGGCGGGCGTTTAATTTGGTTCCAATGATTTCGCTCACGAGGTCTTCGACTTCGTCCATGAGTTTGTCCTGAGGCATACCCACGCGGTACCATTCCACCATCGAGAACTCGTTATTGTGGTGACCGCCAAATTCATCCTTGCGGAACGACTTTGTAATCTGGAAAATGTCACCGAACTTTGCAGCAAGCAAACGCTTCATGTGAAATTCCGGACTCGTCATCATGAACCGCTTCGGGTCTTCAATCTCAAAGTAATCGAGCTGCGGATCCGTTCCACCGTATGCAGAAAGCACAGGCGTCTCGACTTCGAGCGCATTACGACGAACAAAGAAATCACGGACGCGGGCCATCAGCGCCTGGCGCTTGACCCAAGTTTCACGCGTGCAAGTGGGCGCAAACGCGCCCGAGTTCAAATTTTCCATTACTCGTTAGCTCCGGCTACACAACGGACCGCAAGATAGAAACTCGGGTCCACGGAGATGGAGCCGACATCCTTATCGGAGCTGAACATTGTGCGGGCCTTGCCACGAGAATCCTCTTCAACATCGGCAGTCCAGAAATAGGCGCCCTCACCCATCGTCGTGCAGACGCCGGTCTTGTTGGCGTAGCCACCGAACATGGCCGTGAAGGCATAATCGTCGCTGCCGTTGCTCTTGAGCTTGAGTGCAGCAGAGCGTGCGCCACCGGCGTATTCTTCAAGCTTTTTCCAGTCCGCATCCGTGGCGAGATGGTAGCCTGCCGGGCAAGCCTTCTTGGCAGCTTCCTGCGTGTAGAGACGGCCGAACGTCTTGCAATTTGCATCGTCGCGGTCGTAGCAAATCGAGCCATCCGGATCGTTGTAGTTCAAGTTCTCGACGAACCAGTCTACGCCACCGATTTCCTTGACCTTGTAAACTTGTTTGTCTCGTTTGTCCACAAAGTTCTTAAACACCGGGCAGCGAGTGCTGAAGCCAGCTTCAGAAAGAATCGGATCGACTTTGCCCTTCCAGGCCGTGCAGAAGCGGAACAACTGACCGCCCGGGAGCGAAGCACCCTTATGCTTGGCGGCCCAAGACTTCACGTAATGGAGACCCGTCACAGCGGTATCGGGAATCGAGAGCACCTTGGCATACTTGCCAGCGAGTGCGGCATACGTACCGGCAACAGACATCGGAGCCTTCCAGAAGCCATCAGAAAGACCTTCGCGCAAGCTTGCAAAAACCGGAGACGGCTTGTAGACCTTAATCGTCTTGTCCACCATCTGTTCGGGTTTCGTCTTGCAGTTCACATCGTGGTCAATGGCCATCAATGAATTTGCATCCACCTTGCACTGGGCAATGCACTTTGTTCGTGCAGCGCCTTTCTTGGGGCACGGTTTCCAGACCGTGGTATCGACACTCACGAGCGACTGTTTTCCAAAAGCCTTCGTCTTCGTTGCCGCCTTAGCCACCTCGTCAAGCGTCTTGAGAGCCTTTGCACTCCCCTTCTCGCCATCGGCGAGCAAATACTTGATGACACCCGAGCAGGCATTCGCGGCATTCGCCATCGAGCACACCTTCGGACCAAAGCCATACGCAAACTGGGACGGGCAAGCAGCAAACGCTTCATCCGGCATCTGCTTAAAATGCTTGCCATAAATGTTCGTCGCATTCTTCGCAGACATCTTGCCGCAATAGATCTCTTCGAGCTCGCCGGAATTGACAATCTTTTTCACCTTTTTCCAGTTATTGGAATCAACGGCCTTGCGGAGCGCTTCTTGGGCAAAACCACCCTGCGCCAAAATTGCAGAACAAATCAAACTTGCTATAAAAAGATTCTTCATCTAAACCTCTTTTAAAACTTAACTGGATCCTTCGACTTCGCTCAGGATGACAAATCCTAAGTCGGGATGATACATGAATAGTTTTAATATATAACGAATTATAAACAATCCCTAATGAATAATCAAAAAAAATCTTGAACCCTAATAATATTTTACTTGAATTTGACTCCGGCTATAGAGGATTTCTATCTTTTGGGGCATGAACGCAGAAGTCTTACGCAATGAATTCCCGATGTTGGTCGCAGGCGACAAAGAAGCAAAGCCGCTCGCCTTTTTGGACAGCACCGCCACGACCCAGAAGCCCGCAAGCGTCATCGACGCGATGGACGATTTTTACCGCGAGCACTACAGCTCCGTGAAGCGCGGAGTTTACCGCCTGAGCGCACGCACCACAGAAGCCTTTGAAAAGACCCGCAAAGACGTTGCGAAGTTTATCAACGCAAAATCCGAAGACGAAATCGTCTTTACTCGCGGCACCACCGAAAGCATCAATCTCGTTGCCTGGAGCTATGGACGCAAGTTCTTTGAAGCGGGCGATGAGATTTTAATCAGCGGTTTGGAACACCACGCAAACATTGTGAGCTGGCAGCTCGTCGCCGAAATGAAGGGCGCAAAGATCAAGGTCATTCCCGTCCGCGATGACGGCGATTTGGACTTGAGCAAGCTCCCAGAACTTTTGACACCACGTACCAAGATGGTCGCCGTCGCCCACGTGAGCAACTCCGTCGGCACAGTGAACCCGATTGCAGAAATCATTGCAACCGTCCGCAAGCTTGCTCCGCAAGCAAAAATTTTGATTGACGCCGCCCAGAGTTCTAGCCACATCAAGATTGACGTGCAGAAGCTCGACTGCGATTTTCTCGCATTCAGCGGCCACAAGATGTACGGCCCGACTGGCATCGGCGTTCTTTACGGCAAGTACGACGTGCTCGACAGCATGCCACCTTGGCATGGCGGTGGCGAAATGATCAAGAACGTCACGTTTGAAAAGACGACTTACGCCGACGTTCCAGCACGCTTTGAAGCAGGCACGCCTGCCATTGCCGAAGTCATCGGACTTGGAAAAGCCATTGAATGGCTGAACAACGTCGGCCTCGACAACATCCGCAAGCACGAAGAACAAATTACGCAGTACGCTCTGAAGCAGCTCGCCGAAATCCCGCAAGTAAAAGTCCTCGGCAACCCGAAGGAACGCGGCGCGCTCATCAGCATTACATTGGACGGAATTGCCGTCGGTGATGCCGCCATGATTCTCGACGAAGAAAACGTCGCCGTGCGTAGCGGACACCATTGCGCACAACCGGTGATGGACCGCTTTGGCGTAGATGCCACGCTCCGCCTGAGCTTTGGCGTGTACACGCTCGAACGAGACATCGACCGATTTGTTGCAGGTATCAAGCGCGTTTTGCGTTTGTTCGGGTAAATTCCGCTAGTTTGCAGGATTCTCATGGGAATTGAAAAAGGGATTTTCAATCGTACATCGCTCCTTCTCGGGAACGATGTTATGGACCGTATCTATCAAAAACGCGTCATCATTTTTGGACTCGGCGGAGTCGGCAGTTGGTGTGCCGAAAGCCTGGTCCGTTCCGGCATCAAGGAACTCGTCCTTGTTGATTCTGACCGCGTGTGCGTTACCAACGTGAACCGACAGCTGATGGCGACCACCAAAACCGTGGGCCAAGTCAAAGTCGAAGTTCTCAAGAACCGCTTGTTAGAAATCAACCCGCATGCAAACATCATTGCGTTGCAAGACATCTACGAAGAAGCAAACACCGAGAAGTTCCAACTAGACACATTCGACTACATCATCGACGCGATCGACAGCCTCGAAAACAAGATGCAGTTGCTTTGGCACGCCACACGCACCAAGGCTACCGTATTCTCATCGATGGGCGCGGCTCTCAAGATGGACCCGACGCGAATCAAGGTTGCCGAATTCTGGAAAGTTGCCGGATGCCCGCTCGCCCGAGCACTGCGCGACAAGTTCAAACGCAAAAAGAAAAAGCTCGCCAAAAAAGTGTTGTGTGTCTACAGCGACGAACTCTTGAAAAACCGCGGTCAAAATTCTTCTTGCGGAACCGCCGCTTGCATGTGTCCTAAAGTCCGCCAAGAACGCAGTGAAGCGGAACTCAAGAACGCCGAACTTGTCGATCACGAATGGTGTAGCAGCAAGGCTCAAATCAACGGCACCATGGCACATGCCACGGCCATTTTCGGCTTTATGATTGCAGGTCTTGTGATGAACGACATTTATCAGAAAGCGTTAGCGCAATCTGAGTGATTTAACTTGCTCTTGACTTTTTTAACTTAATAAGTTAAAAACCAATCTTTCACGAAGCGGACGACAATCAATGTCGCCCGCAAAATCCCCTTAAATTTTTGATGAAGATGCCCCATAAAGGGCATCTTCCACGCATCATTTACTTGACGCCTTTTCCTGCATCGCCTTGGCTTCCTGAATTTTTTCTTCAGGAATTCCAAGCTTGCGCATAATGTCCAACGCATTATCGAAACCCTTTTCGAGTCCCTTTTCAAGGCCTTCTTCTCGACCGGCTTTTTCAGCGGCACGGCGGGCATCCCCGGCGCTTACAAAGCCCATCCTCTGTCCGATACTTTTCCATGCCATCTGAAGTTCCTCCACGGTACTTTCGTCAATATACTCTCCTAAATATAGTATGATTTTCTCAACAAGGGTAGCCTGCTCAGCGCTAGACATTTTACGAAGAATAGTTTCAACATTCGGGATAGCCGCCTTAAATCCTTCAGGACTGAAAGCGTACTTCATCGCCATCGCTCCGACAGCCGCCGCAGGGGAATCAGATTCAACACAGGCAATATCGTCAGCCAAGGCAAGATTCACAAGTACACACTCAAAAGGAAGCTCATTCCCCTGAAATTTAGCACGCTCTTCTCCTGTTTGGACTTGTGTTCCAAAAGAATGCCGACATTAATTTCACCGCCTCCCGAAAGATGTGCCTTGAACGCAATGTCCGCCTCGCCGCGTTCGCCAACTTCGCTGTAGGTGTCCGGCAGACGCACAAGCGTATCTAAGTTTACACCCGCAAGAATCCTATCAAGATCGCTATTGTTTTTACTGCAGATGTTCAACAGCGCCTTGGCATTCTTGGGAATGCTATACACATAGCGGAAGAATCCATCATGGTCACGCGAACGTGTTTTTTCTTGACTCATTTAGCCTCCTGATTAAAAAAGAAAAACATCCGATTTTTTCGGATGCCTGAGGCCATTTCAAGGGTCATGCATTAAAAGCTACCGTTCAGCCTCATCAAAATAATTATCACTTCCGCATACACCAGCATCTGTGCGTAATACCAAATTATCGCCATAGCAACAAAAACAAAAATAAGCTTGAAAAGCACTACAGGAGTCAATGGAACATTTTTCTTATTCATTTTCAAATCCTCGTAATGTTTTTAATCTAGCTTTGAGATGCGACAAATAATGTCGTCTGCAACAAATCCGTACAAAAAAACTGTTGCATTTTACCGCAACAGTTCAACCTTTTCAAAACAGCTATTATTTCAACCAGTTCTCTTTCAGCCAGCAGCAAAAGAAATCCCGCGAGGTCATGCCGCGAGCTTTTGTGTAGCCCGTCATCGGCTGATTCCAATGGACACTTGACGGATGTTTCGTATAAACGTACTCAATGTTATGCGAGCCAGTCCAATCCCAAAGTTCGCCACCAAAATATTTCGGATAATCAAAGCCCTCCGCCTGCTTGCAAACGCGAGAACTCAAGAACACAAACATATCCGGCTTCAGAATTTCTAGGACCTTGACGAAATTGCAAATAGCTTGTTCGCAGTCAATTTCCTTGCCGCCGTAAGCATTCCACAAATCTTCGATTCCAGTCGTGCAATCAGCAGGACGCAAAAAGTAATTGAGGAACGCCACCTGATGCCAGCCATTGCCTCCGCTCGGCAGCACCAAATTCAAGCAACGGTCAATCTCTTTCCCGAAACGCCCGCTCTTGCCCTCGCGAGTCCCGCGTGTATTGCACCAATTGCATTCATCTTCCGTAAGCGACGGAGTTCCATACCACGAATCCGCATCGTGATGCACCGTAGCACCTTCGGGTAAGTAAAAGCTCTCGCCCACAAGCAATAGCTTTTTATGCATCGAAGATTCATAATTATCCCCTACAAAGGGCATCATATACGGATGCGATCTGTAGAATGGGATGGATAGAAAGCGAGAATCGTAAGTAGTATTGGACATAGTATCTCCAATTACAGAGCCGGTTCGTGGCCGCCCCTCGAAGGACTTTTAACGCAACGGGCGTTCACCATAGCAAATATCGTCGGGAATTGCAGCCCGCAATACTTGCAAGTGTACTTAGACTTTTCAGAACCCTCGTACAGCACGTGATTTGCACCACCGCCCTGCTTTGCACAGCGAGCATGCACTAGCGCAAAAACCGAAGGGAAAGCGATTCCGCAATATTTACAGTAGAACTTTGGGGACATTGATTCATTTACAACATTTTAGTTCCATAAAAAATACCAAACTATTTCCGCAATTAGACCTACAATAAATGTACAGCCCATATCACCGCAAAAAAAAGCTACAGCAGCTAAAACAAGCCATATACAAACCACAAGGCAACTCATAAATTACCTCTTTGAATCAATCCTCATTTCGGTTCACAATAAAAGCTTCAATGGCGGCATTTCCTACAATATTAGTGGAGACCCCATCAAAAACAGCTCCAACCAAAGCACCTAAAAGTGGAATGCCCTTGCCCACATTAATAACGCCTTTCGACCCAAACTTTGTGATCAAACGGAAACCTACAGCCTGATTGATTTTAGTAAGCATTTTACCCGAAATCATCGGCATTAGCTTTTTCAGCGCAACTTTCTGAGCAATCTCAACACCCGCTTTTTTTGCAACACTAGAAACGCTTTCTCCCAACAAGCAACACTTAATTACAGTCTGTAGTTTATCGTCCTTTAAATCACGAACACCACCAATATAAGCAACAGCAGCGACCATTCGTATTTGAATAAACAACACGCTGGCAACATTAACCGGCAAAGTAGCAAGCATCGTCAAAAAACCGCCAAAACTAGTTACAGCACCATCGACAGCCGCTTTCGCATTTTGCCATCGAACAAGGGCATTTGCAGCATCTAAAGGATTCTTATATTCGGCCAAATAAGATTCAGCAAGTTCGGTAGCCGAATCCGTACCAGGAACTGAACCACTGACCACAGCTTCGTAAATCTTATCGATACCCTTCAAAACTACACTTTGGGATTGATCGTTTGTTTCTTCAGTTGTTGTTTTCATGATTTAATCCTTTATCTAGCTTGTTTAAAATCACCATTTTTCTCATCTCTTTTATACTCTGCTTTAGCTTCTTTCATAACATCCTTGATTTCATCTTTGCTACATACATCCTTAGCTACATTCTCTAAATCTTCGACACTCATTAGATTAATATCTTTTCCTGTTCTAAAAACATGAATAAGCAATTTTAAATAAACATATCCAGAAGTCAATGTCAAAACATAACACAATATTCCAAATGTTGTAACGGAAACTGCAGTTCCCACGACAGGAATAAACGACGCTGCAAAACCTAAAGCAAAACCCGCTAAATACCCAACGGCTCCAACGGCAAGATTCGTCGCAATACCCGATGCCAAAGTTTTCAAAATATTTGACGATATGGACAATCCAATATCACTATTTATTTTAACATACATACCCCAAATACAACCAGCAGAAATAGTTGCAGCAACAACACTTCCTGCACCTGGGAGAGCTCCAGCAGCAGCTGAAGCTATTGCAGCCCCTTTGGAACATGCTTTTACCGTGGACGCTATTTTATGTGGAAGGGCTGCATCAGCTTCTTTATCAATAGACTCAACTAGTTCCGTTGCTATTTTCAATAAATGATAGGCATGATGAATTTCAGACATATTGATATCCTTGTTATAAATTTTCCTTTTCGAGTCCTCACATTCATTCCATTAGTTTTGCCGATAGCCCCAATATAAAATGAGCAGACGACAATTGATGTCGTTTGCTCTCAGATTTCAAAATTCCACAAAAAAAGCGTGGAGTTAATGCGATTACCCTACAGCGGTTCGGCAAAACCTATACGGAATAAATGCAAAAACCCACGCCACGCGGCGTGAACCTATGCAACTCAGTTTTCCGTATATCAAAAATTTTGCCGATTTCTGTAGGAAGCCAAGAGCAAAGCTCAAATTGCGAGAGTCGCAGAAACCAAGCATGCTTGAGTTTATATGACCGAGCATGCCGAGCTTCTGCAAAGCTCAAACTTATGTCAATATGTTACTACTCGATAAAACCTCTTATTATAGTTTACGGTACAAATTTAAACTAAAAATGTAAGAATGGAGCAACAGCCTTCAAAAAAAAGCCAATTTCTACGCCTTTCCAGAGCCAAGGCTCCATTCCAGTGCATTTTTTATGTGAATGGTCTTGTCTTTCACGACTTCATCCCGACTTTCGTCGAAGCAAACTAAAGTCAATTCATTGCACTTGAGTGCGTCCGAAGCCTGGATCAAGGCCGAGGTTTCGCGATTAAACGCTTTGGTAGAATCAATCTCGTATGCGACTTGCACGAGTTCCTTTGCTTTATCTTGTCTGCAAATAACGAAATCAACTTCTTTAGATTGCGACGACGGCTTATAATAATACACGTCATCGAACTCCTTCGCGGCTCGACGCAACAGTTCGATGTAAACCATGTTTTCAAGTCGCCAGCCTAGATTCTCTTGCGAGAGGGCGTTTTCACGATTGGCAATAAATCCCGTATCAATCACATAAGCCTTGCTGTTACGGAGCCGGACTTTGCTCTTGAACGAATGTTTGCTCATCAGCCCAATCAAGAAAGCCTGTTTAAGATAGTCCACGTATTTTATTGCGGTCGTGGTGCTGTTCAGTCCAAAATTCTCAGCCAGGGATTTGTAATTGACCTCTTGGCAAGAATTGTTGATTATGTGATTCGCGATGGTACGGAGAACCTCGGCATGGCGAATTTTGAATCGACCCGCGATATCCTTTAGTATTATAGAATCGAATAAACTTTGTATGTAAGCACGTTTGTTGTTGATGTTTTGCAGTTCCGGGAACCCGCCATATTGCAGATATTCAAGGAAGGCCGATTTACGAGCAGCTTCTGCCTTAGTCGTAACATCTTGCAGATTCACCTGATGAAAGGTACAGTATTCCGCAAACGAAAGCGGATAAAGGCGTATTTCGTTGTAACGTCCGGTCAAGTGCGTTGCAAGTTCGCTACTCAGCAGCTTTGCGTTGGAGCCTGTAACAAACACGTGTAATCCCTGTCGCAAAAGACGGTTCACAAACAAATGCCATCCATCAACATTTTGAATTTCGTCGAGGAGAATGTACTGTAGGTCCGTACCATAGAGCTGATAAAGGCAAAGCAGAAGCGTGTTCAAATCTTCAACGGTAAGCGACATCAGTCGGTCATCGTCAAGATTCGCATAAGCATAATTGATGCCATGATCCTGCAGCACCTTGTGGCATATCGTCGATTTTCCACTGCGACGAACCCCGATGACCACCTGTGCAAGCGAACTATCCATTTCAAACAAGGATTCTTCGCTACGCGACACCCAGGAATTTCGCCTGACAGCAATTTCTTCTTTCTGTTCCGCAAGGACCTGTAGTATCTTTTTTTCGTCCATAAGGCACCTCTTAATGGACTAAAATATATATTTTTATCCATCAAAATGGACTAAAATACAGAAAATAGCCCTTCATAATGGACTAAAATACAATTTCAGCACATTTTTGGCGGAATTTAGTTAATTTCAGTTCTTCACTAGTGCTGGTCTCGGGCAACAGCAACATTCCCAAACCCCAAAGCTGGTTCGAGGCGTTCGAACAGTTGGATTGTATTACTTTATCCTATCTCCGCAGAATTCTTGGCGGCCGCATTTTTCGCAGTGGGCGCCCATCCAAAGCGTGTCAAATTGTTCTATAACGGGTTCGACAATTTCCGGGTCGTTCGTGAGGATTCCCGCTTCGAAGTTGCGACGGAGGGAGCTTTTCATGCCGATGCCGGCTCCAGTCAAGTTTGCAGAGCCGATGTAAGCGGTTTCGAGGTCGAAAATTATCATCTTGAAATGCACTCGCGGACACATGACGCGTTCGAGGTCGGTCGCGAGAATCTTATAGCGGTCGAAATCTTCGCGGAAGTTCGGGCCGGGTTCTTTTGCGTGAATGAGCCGCACGCCCACGCCGCGCTTGAGGAGTCCTGCGAGTTGTCCGAGCAGCGGTATGGAATCGCCGTTCTGCTTCACATATACGTCCTTGATGTCGGCGGTGCCAATCCAGAGCGTTTCGCGGACTGTCGCGATACGGGAAATCACTTCGGAATAGTGTTCTTCGTTTTGGATGTAATTGGTGAAGGTCGGCATAACATCAAATATACATTCCGCAAAAGGGTCTCTTGCATGCACCACAAATTATTTATATATTCATTTTCGTAGAGCATTAATCCCGCTGACCGTGTGTTCGAGCCGGGCGGGCTGTTTAACTCTCTGCTTGGCGTCGACCTCCCTTTGTTTGCTTGACAGGCACGCGATTCGAGGCAGCGTACACCCTATGGGGAAACTGGCCCCCTGACGATCAACGTAGAGCACCATCCATAGCCTTCGAGGCGTGGGAAAACAATCTGTCATAACAGGTTTGTGAATAGGTGTCTTGCGTTTATCTCGCGCCATCCATTCATAAACTATCAACGAATCACGGGAATCCATTCTATATGGATTTCTCACCAAACGCCGATTCATTCGGCAAAAGGAAATTTATGAATAGGGAACAATACGCAGAAATGCTCCGCACCATTAGCGAGGTACATAAGGCGGGAGGCGATATTCACAAGTGCATTAAGGAGTATCGCAAAAAATACAAATACGTCTATATTTACAACGATTCTATCTTTAAGATGTTGTTTGGAAATCCGAATAACATGAGGATGACGGCAAGCTTTTTGAATGCTATTCTCAAGTTGGATGGGGGCGACTGCATTGACAATCTTACTTTTGTGAATCCGGCGGTTGATGGGGCTTTTGTCAAGACGACCACTTCGGATATTGTAGCCGAGAACAAGCGTTTGGAGCGCATCGTTCTGGAGGTTCAGCATGTCGAAGACGAGACTTACAGCGACCGCTTGGTGTTCTATACGGCAAAGCACACGATTGCAAGCAAGCCCCGTGGCGACAGCTACTGGTTGCGGGATTTGAACCTCATCAGTTTGCAGATGTTCAACGGATTCCCAAATTCCAAGAATTACCGCCACAGCATCCGTCTCAAAAATCAGGACAACGAGGAATTTTTCAAGAAGCAGACGGTCACTCTTGTCGAAATTCCCAAGTTTCTCAAGGGCGATTATGCTTCAGATGAAAGTCTTTTGGCA
Organism: Fibrobacter sp. UBA4297; assembly: GCF_002394865.1. Taxonomy (NCBI): domain Bacteria; kingdom Pseudomonadati; phylum Fibrobacterota; class Fibrobacteria; order Fibrobacterales; family Fibrobacteraceae; genus Fibrobacter; species Fibrobacter sp. UBA4297. The sequence goes on from NZ_DGUZ01000023.1 coordinate 80,633, forward strand.
CAGTGGCTTAGGGTTATTGACGGGCTTAACAACGAGATTCCGGTTGCCGTGCCAGAAGAATCGATGCTCGGGCTATTGCAGAAAAAGGCGGAATTGAGTATCTTTACTGAAGAGTTTTTGGTAAGTGAGGCTATGGCTATGAGCGACCGCCAATATGAAATGTATGTAGAAAAGAAACACGCCCGCAAAGAAGGTCTTGAAGAAGGCAGAGCAGAAGGACGTGCTGAAGGACGCGCTGAAGGTCGTGCTGAAGGGCTGGCGGAAGGAGCAAATACCAAGGCTCGTGAAATGGCAAAGAAAATGCTTCAGAAGAATAAGCCTCTTGAAGAAATCATTGAATTTACGGAACTCTCCGAGACCGAAGTTCTTTCGATCAAGGCGTCTCTCGCCTAAAAACTTTCCTAAGAATATTAGCAGGCGACATTTATTGTCGTCTGCTTTTTTATATTGGTAAAAAAAGCAGAAGCGAGGTTTTATGGAAAATCCGGGTCGCGGTGAACGCATGGTGCGAATTTTTGTGTACCTGATGGCACACTATAACAATCGTTATAGCGTTACGGATATCATGCAGCATTTGGATATTCCCGCAAGTGAATTGCGAAGCGTGCAGCGCGATATGCAGGCATTGACAAATCTCGAAAGCCATTACATCCAACGCATTACCGACAGCGGCAAGACTTATTACTAGGCGGCGCTCGAACGTGCGAACAAGCTCGTATTCCCGGATTTTGGTGACATGGTTTTGCATTTCGTCTTTTTGCAGCGCATCGCAAACTTGTACCCGGCAACAGCAAGCCTTATCGATGACCTTACCAGAAGAATTACGCAGGATTTGCCCGCGAAACAGCAGGATATTCTGAAGAGCTATTCGAAAGAACTAAACGGTCGCATTCTCTTTATGGGGACTCCGCCAAATTACGACGAAAACGTGAGCAAGAACCTGCCGACTATTCTGAACGCGATTCGTCAAAAGCGTAAAGTACAGATAAAATATACTGACAATTGGGGAACACCGTCAAACAAGCTACGCGTTCCGCTGATGATCGCCATAAGTCATGGAGACATTTATATCGGTTGCGTTTCGCAGCACCACCCCGATAAAACTTACGCGTTAAAATTGCAACGCATTGAATCGGTGAAATTGCTGAAGGAAAATTTTGAAGAAGATCCGAAGGTGGTTGAATCACTGCGCAAGCGCATCCGCACGGGATCGTTGCTTTTGGGCGACCAGAATCCGCAAGAAGAAAAAGTCGTTATTTACTTCCCGAAGTACGCCAAAAACTTTTTGAAAGAACGTCCGTACCACCGTTCCATGAAAATGGAAAACGCGCCAGGCGACGAGATCCGCGTGACAATGAAAGTCGAGGTAAACGAGCTGCTTAAGCAGTGGATTATGTATTACGGGAACATCGCGACGGTCGAACAACCAAAAAAGCTAAAGCAAATGATACTGGAAACAGCAAAAAAGCTCGTGGAAAAGTACGAGTAATTAAGACTTTACTGGATCCTTCGACTTCGTAACTACGTTGCTACGCTCAGGGTGACTCATAAAGAGGCGTTTTTTCGTCAAAAAAACGCCTGCTATTATAAAAAACACGGTCTTGTTATAGTTTTTATTTATAGACAGGCTACTTTTCTTAAAAAAATTTATAATTCACGACTAAATCCTATTGATTTTATAGGATTTAGTTTTTAAATTATGCACATCAAACGAACGAGGCGACCCGCAAGGGAAAAGCCTGGAGGATTTCTCTATGAAATGTCGAATGTGTAACCAAGTCAAAGACGGGCGGGCATAATACCGCCACAAAATTCGCTGAGGCAAACGCCTAGCAAACGATAACTCTCGCGACGCCCATCGCCAACAGTTATAAAACGATCGGGCGATCGCGAAACTTCGCGCCAAGCGCAAAAAAGGATTCTAACAATATGACGACTCAGAACAAGCTCCATTTTGAAACTCTTCAGCTCCACGTCGGTCAGGAGACCGCTGATCCGGCAACCGATTCCCGCGCAGTTCCTATATACCAGACCACTTCTTACGTGTTCCATAACGCTCAGCACGCTTCTGACCGTTTCCACCTGAAGGATGCAGGCAACATTTACGGCCGACTCACCAACACCACGCAGGACGTTTTTGAAAAGCGCATTGCGGCTCTCGAAGGCGGTATCGCAGGCCTTGCGGTCGCTTCTGGCGCAGCAGCCCTCACTTACGCTATCACGGCTCTCGCTCGCAAGGGTGACCATGTTGTCGCACAGCGCACCATCTACGGTGGCACCTACAACCTCTTGGAACACACGCTCCGTCCGTTCGGCATCGACACGACTTTCGTGAACACTCGCGACCTGAAGGAAGTCGAAAGCTCCATCAAGGAAAACACGAAGCTCGTCCTTATCGAAACTCTCGGCAACCCGCACTCTGACATCCCGGATATCGAAGCCATTTCTGAAATCGCCCACAAGCACAAGATTCCGGTGCTCATCGACAACACCTTCGGCACTCCGTACTTGATCCGCCCGCTGGAACACGGCGCAGACATCGTGATCCACTCTGCAACGAAGTTCATCGGCGGCCACGGTACGACTCTCGGCGGCGTGATTGTTGACGGTGGCAAGTTTGACTGGGCTGCTTCTGGCAAGTTCCCGCAGTTCACCGAAACGAACCCGAGCTACGGCGTTCCGTTCACCGCTGCCGCTGGCGCTGCTGCATATATCGTCTACATCCGCGCAATTCTCCTCCGCGACGAAGGCGCTGCAATTTCCCCGTTCAATGCATTCCTCCTGTTGCAGGGCACGGAAACATTGTCCCTCCGTCTTGACCGCCATGTGGAAAACACCAAGAAGGTTCTCGAATTCCTCGTGAAGCACCCGAAGGTTGCAAAGGTGAACCACCCGAGCTTCAAGGACCATCCGGACCACAAACTTTACGAACGTTACTTCCCGAATGGTGGCGGTTCCATCTTCACGTTCGACGTGAAGGGCGGCCAGGCAGAAGCCTTCAAGTTCATTGACAGCCTCAAGATCTTCAGCTTGCTCGCAAACGTCGCTGACGTGAAGAGCCTCGTTGTTCACCCGTACACCACGACCCACTCGGAACTCACTCCGGAAGAACTCGCCGCAGCAGGTATCTCTCCGGCAACGATCCGTCTCTCCATCGGTACGGAACACTACGAAGACATCATCAACGACCTCGCACAGGCACTGGATAACATTTAATAAAAACATCAATAAGGTGATAGGTTGTAGGTGATAGGTTGTAGGTCAGTCAGGCGGCTTTGCCGCGATTATAAACCTAACGCCTAATCCCTAAAACCAAAACCCCTAACAAAAAGGATTCTACAATGTCTAAAATTTACGCATCAGCTGACCAGCTTATCGGTCATACCCCCCTCCTTGAAGTTTCCCATATCGAAAAGGAAAACAATCTTGGAGCCAAAATTCTCGCCAAGCTCGAGTACTTCAACCCCGCAGGTTCTGTCAAAGATCGTATTGCCAAGGCAATGATAGACGACGCCGAAGCAGCAGGCAAACTCAAACCGGGTTCCGTGATTATCGAACCGACTTCAGGCAACACGGGTATCGGTCTTGCTTCTGTTGCGGCCGCTCGTGGCTACCGCATCATCATCGTGATGCCGGAAACCATGAGTGTTGAACGCCGCCAGCTCATCAAGGCCTACGGTGCAGAAATCGTTCTCACTGAAGGCGCTAAGGGCATGAAGGGCGCCATCGCACGCGCTGCAGAACTTGCTCAGGAAATTCCGAACAGTTTCATTCCGGGACAGTTCGTGAATCCGGCAAACCCGGCAGCCCACAAGGCTACAACGGGTCCGGAAATTTGGGAAGACACGGATGGCAAGGTTGACATTTTCGTCGCAGGCGTAGGTACTGGTGGAACGGTCACAGGTGTCGGTGAATACCTCAAGTCCCAAAATCCGAATGTGAAGGTTGTCGCAGTTGAACCGGAATCTTCTCCGGTGCTTTCCAAGGGCACGGCTGGTCCGCACAAGATCCAGGGTATTGGCGCAGGCTTTGTTCCGGATACTTTGAACACCTCCGTCTATGACGAAGTGCTCCCGGTCAAGAACGAAGACGCATTTGCCGCAGGGAAGGCAATTGCCAAGGCTGAAGGCATTCTCGTGGGTATTTCTTCTGGCGCAGCTTTGCACGCCGCAATTGAACTCGCAAAGCGTCCGGAAAACAAGGGCAAGACGATTGTCGCACTCCTCCCGGATAGCGGCGACCGTTACCTTTCCACTCCGCTCTTCGCTGACTAATAATAAGTAGACAGTAGGAAGTGATTAGATAGATTGAAAGATATTCGGTAAGTGCTTCGCGGTTCCATTCGCCTCGCAGTAGAAACCGAAAAAACATTAAGATGATTCATTATTGAGTGAAAACGCTAGATGGTTCCATTCGCCTCCCTAGCGTTTATTTGTGTTTTATACATCATCCGCCGCTGTGCAATTCGAAATGCTTTTCGAGATGCGCGCCGGGTAAATTACCAAAGGCAACAAGATGTCACAAAAAAAGCGAGTCGCAGTAGGACTTTCTGGCGGTGTGGACTCCGCCCTTTCGGCGTATTTACTGAAAAAGCAAGGATACGAAGTTATCGGCATGACAATGGCGACGTGGGACGGCTCCGTAAAAATGCCTGTGGTCGAAGGCCGCGAAGGTTGCTACGGTCCGAGCGAAGACAAGAATATCGAAGAAGCAAAGCTCGTTGCCGAGCGTCTCGGGATTCCGCATTATGTTGTTCCGGTCGCCGAAGATTACAAGCGAGAAGTTCTTGACTATTTCCGTGCGGAATACCGCGCAGGGAGAACACCAAATCCGTGCGTCCGTTGCAATCAGAACATCAAGTTCGGAGCGCTACAGCATGCAGCGCGCAAGCTCGGGATTGATTTTGACTACTTTGCGACAGGGCATTACGCGCGTCTTGATTTCAAGAATCCCGATGTTCCGTTCTTGTACGAAGCATTGGACGAACATAAAGACCAGACATACTTTTTATCGAGACTCTCGGCAGAGCAACTTTCCACCGTGATTTTTCCGCTCGGCGGAATGCAGAAAGCAGACGTGAAAGCGCTCGCCAAAGAAATCGGCTGGGACGATTTTGCAACAAAGCGCGAAAGCCAGGACTTTATCGAGTGTGGCGATTACTCGGTACTGTTTGACGAGAGCGATAACGTTCCCGGAGATTTTATCGATGTGAACGGCAAGGTTCTCGGGAAGCACAAGGGCATTGTGCATTACACGATCGGGCAACGCAAGGGGCTTAACATAGGCGGGCAAGCAGAACCGCTTTACGTTGTCGCCATTGACGCGCACCACAATCAGGTAATTCTTGGACCGCGAAACGCATTGAGCTGTACAGAAGTTTCTGCTGTTGACTTGAACTTGATGGTTTCGGAAACATCGCCACTTTTAAGGCAGCCGCTCACAGCACATATTCGTCTCGGGCATAAAGGCGCGGTCGCTAGGATTACGTCTCTAGACACTGCCGCCGGTACAATCAGCGTGCAATTTGACGAACCGCAATTCGCATCGGCACCGGGTCAAGTACTCGTGCTCTATGCAGACAAGGGTGTCGTGGCCTCAGGGATAATCAGCAGCGGAACATAACAAATAAACGCTCACACTCCCGCAAGAACAATCTTGCGAGAGTTTTTTAGTATAATAGAAACATCTTATTGCACTCAATACGGCAAGTAAATTAGAATAAATTAAATTCACTATTTTTGCATTTTCAACAGCAAAAAAACTTTGATTTTGCGATTTTGATTTTTACCTTTTAAAAGCTTAAATCCGCGAGGTCACAATGTCAAACATCCATCATTCCATTACAGAACTTATTGGGCATACACCGCTTCTTGAGCTCCACAATTTTGAAAAGAACCACAACGCCAAAGCCCACATTCTCGCCAAGCTTGAATATTTCAACGCTACAGGTTCTGTCAAGGATCGCGCAGCGCTTAGCATGATTGAAGAAGCTGAACGCACAGGCAAATTGAAGCCTGGTGGAGAAATCGTAGACCTCACAAGCGGAAACACAGGCATTGCGCTTGCCGCTATCGTAGCCGCAAAAGGATACAAAGTAACGATTTTCTTTGAATCGGGTGGTTCCAAGGAACGCGTTCAAATCATCAAGACATACGGCGCTCAGCTTTTCGATTACAAGGACATTCCCGAATTAAAAAAAGCCCTTGAAGATGGCACCATTTCTGACAACCTCGTCATCGAGGCTATTACAAAGTACACAAAGGAACACAACGCCTTTTTCATCAACCAGTGCGAAAACGAATACAACCCGCTCGCCCACTACAACACAACCGGGCCTGAAATCTGGGAAGATACAGACGGCAAGGTCGATTTTGTGGTTTCCATGGCTGGCACAGGCGGCACACTGAACGGCCTTTCGAAATATTTCCGCGAGAAAAATCCGAATGTAAAAATCGTGGGCGTGCAAGCCACTCCTGATTCCAGATTTTTCACCCCGCTCTCCGAAAAACACGGAGTCATCGACGGCGTCGCCCCATTTGCAAATGTCGACACACCACCTTCGTTTTTAACCGATTCGTCCATCTACGATGAATACATTGAAGTATCCACACTGCAGGCAACCGGTGTCGCGCACGAACTCGCTGAACACGAGGGACTATTCCTTGGCACATCCGGTGCAGCCGGCATTTACGCTGCTTCAATTGTTGCGGCACGCCCCGAAAACGAAGGCAAGAACATCGTCGTCATCACAGCCGATAGCGGGTTCAAATACCTTTCCACAAAGGTTTACGCACTGGGTGAGTAAAATATAGGCGAAAGCTATAAAAAGCGCTAAAAAGAAAGTATTGGACAAAGACTCAATCGCCTTCTATATTTTGCATAAAAAAAAGTAACGTTATTTTAGCAAGGATTTTTAATGTCTCGATGTATTGAAACAGACTGCATTCACTTAAAAGACGACGAAGCCGTTGCATGTAAAAAGCATTACGGTTCCGTCAGTTTCCCGATTTATCAAACGGCAACTTTTGCACACCCCGCTGTAGGAAAATCAACAGGCTACGATTATTCACGGCTTCAAAATCCAACAAGAGAACAGCTCGAAAAAGTCGTGGCGAATTTAGAACATGGCATTGGTGCATTGGCTCTTAGCTCTGGAATGGCAGCAATTGCGCTCCTCTTTGAAATTTTCAAGCCGGGCGATCACATCATTGCCGATTCCGATCTCTACGGCGGAAGCATTCGTTTATTCGATAATATTTCTCGCAAGAATGGCTTAAAAATTACAAGCCTTGATTTTACTCGAGACAACGTCGAAGAATACATCGATCAAAACACACGCGCCATTTATCTCGAAACGCCGACGAATCCGATGATGAACGTGTACGACATTCGTGCATTCGCAAAAATTGCAAAACGTCACGGAATCTTGCTGATTGTAGATAACACATTCCTCTCGCCATATTTTCAGAATCCGTTGGATTTAGGCGCAGACATTGTCGTCCACAGTGGCACAAAGTATCTAGGCGGGCACAACGACACCATCGCAGGGTTCCTCGTCACGAACCGTGAAGACATTTTAGAGCAGTTCCGTTTCATCATCAAGACAACTGGCGCAGGGCTTGCACCATTTGACTCCTGGCTTGTTTTGCGCGGCATCAAGACACTTGCGCTCCGCATGGAACGCGCTCAAGAAAATGCCATCGCCATTGCAAAATTTCTCGCCAATGAGCCTAACGTGACCGAAGTCATTTATCCGGGACTTCCGCAACACCCAGGGCACAAAACGATAAAGCAGCAAGCACGCGGTTTTGGCGCCATGCTCACGTTCAAAGTCACAGACAAAGACATTGCACTTTCGATTCTTGAAAAAGTTCGCCTCATTCAATTTGCAGAAAGCCTCGGTGGTGTAGAAACACTCATTACATACCCCGTCACTCAAACCCATGCAGACGTTCCGCCCGAAATTCTTGCAAAAAACGGAATCACGGATGCGACATTGAGACTTTCCGTCGGTATCGAAAAAGTAGATGACTTGATTGACGATTTGCGAAACGCACTCAACGAATCACGCAGGGGGTAAAAATGTCAAATGCTCTCGAAGAAAAAAATTTAGACTTTGATACAATTATCGACCGTCGCCATACGAAATCGCTCAAGTACGATTTCTATGTGGAACGTGGTGCTGTAAAGCCGGGAGAAGACCCGTCCGGGCTACTTCCGCTTTGGATTGCCGACATGGATTTTAAGACAAGTTCATTCGTGCAAGATGCGTTAGTCCGTTCGGCCCAGCACGGGATATTTGGATACAGCGACACTCAGGACGATTATTTCCGTGTTCTGCAGGGATTCTACCGCCGTCGTCACAATTATGAAATTGAAAGCCCGGATTGGGTTACCAAAACGCCCGGCGTCATGTTCGTGCTCGGCTTGGCCGTAAAAGCATATACAAATGTTGGCGATGCCGTCATCATTCAGGAACCGGTCTACATGCACTTTGTCGATGTCATCAGAGATAATGACCGTAAAGTCGTCAGCAGCGATCTCGTTTACGGAGAAGACGGCCGTTACCATATAGACTTCGAAGATTTTGAAAAAAAGATTGTTGATAACAACGTGAAATTATTCTTGCTATGCAGCCCGCACAATCCGGTTTGCCGCGTCTGGACCCGGGAAGAGCTCTTGCGCCTCGGCGAAATCTGTTTAAAGCATCACGTCATTGTCGTAAGCGATGAAATCCACAACGATTTTGTCTTTGAAGGGACGCACACCGTATTCGCCACACTTGGGGAAGAATTCGCAAACAACTCCATCATCGTCACCGCCCCGACCAAAACATTCAACCTGGCCGGCGTTCAAATTTCGCACGCCATCATCAAGAACCCAACACTTCGCAACGCATTTCGTCATCAAATTGACGCCACGGGTTATAGCCAAGTGAGCATTCAAGGGATCCTCGCAGCCGAAGCCGCATACTCCAAAGGCGATGTATGGCTCGACGCCCTCCTCAAGTATCTCAAAGGCAACATTGACTACACCGAAAAATTTATTCGCGAAAACCTCAAAGGCGTAAAGCTCGTGCCGATGGAAGCGACATATCTCGCCTGGCTAGACTTTAACGGCACCGGACTCACGACTGAGCAAGTTGACGATCTTATACTCCACAAGGCCCGACTCTGGCTCAATAGTGGCACAAAATTTGGAAAGACCGGTGCAGGGTTTCAACGATTAAACCTCGCTTGTCCACGCAGCATACTAGAAAAAGCCCTCAACAGATTAAAAGTTGCACTCGAAGCCGTCCAATAGATGCAACGAGAACCCTTAGGATGCTTAGAATCCACCTGAGGGTTCTTCTTTTTTAATATTCCTATAATATACATAGGATTAGAACGCAAAATTTCCTATATTTACCATGCAATCAAAAAAAGGATATAAACAGACCATGACTTTACAACAATTACGTTACGCCATCGGGATTGCGAAAGTCGGCTCTTTCAACAAGGCCGCCGAATCGTTGTTCATATCCCAGCCCTCTCTCACAACCGCCATTCACGATCTTGAAGACGAGATTGGGATTACCATTTTTAACCGCACGAGCCGCGGCGTCACGCTCACCCCCGAAGGCGAAGAATTCATCGCCCGTGCAAACGAACTCTACAATCACTACGAATCTGTCATTGAGCGTTATAGCAAGGAAGAGCAGAAGAAAAAGCGTTTCGCTGTTTCAACGCAGCACTACTCCTTCGCTGTCAAGTCCTTCGTGAACATGGCAAAAAAATTCAACATCGATGATTATGAATTTGCCATCCGCGAAACAAAGACAAAAGAAGTCATCGACGACGTGACAAGTCTCCGCAGTGAAATCGGCATCATCTATTTGAGCGATTTTAACCGCAAGTACATCACGTATTTGCTCAAGGAACACGATCTCGTCTTCCAGAAGCTGATTGAATGCAAGGCCTACGCCTACATGTGGAAAAATAATCCTCTTGCAAACAAGCCCTACGTAAATCTCGAAGACCTTTCGGATTATCCGTGCCTTTCTTTTGAACAGGGTGAAAGCGGCAACTATTACTTCGCCGAAGAAATCTTGAGTACAAACGAATACCACAAGACAATTAAGGCAAACGACCGCGCAACAATGCTCAACTTGATGGTGGGCCTCAACGGCTACACGCTTTGCTCTGGCATCATTAGCGAAGAAATCAACGGTTCCGATTACGTCGCTGTACCGTTCAAAGACGCGAAAGGCGAAGACGACCGTTCCATGGAAATTGGCTACATCACCAAAAAGAACTTCATGCTCAGCACCATCTGCCGCATTTACATCCGCGAGATGGAAGAATACCTCAAGACATACACCGCCGAACACAATTCAAACGCTTAAGCAAAGCGTACAAACTCATTGCATCACGCCCATCATCGATGGGCGTTTTTTTTGTTATAGCAAAAAACAATAAAACACGCTAAAAATAAAGTATTGGACAAACTCATATTTGCCTTCTATATTTGGCTTCGAACAAAAACAAAAAAGTCAACTAGGAGGTCATTATGAAAAAAGGTATTTTATTCGGCGCAACAGCAATTGCATTTGGCGTACTCGTTTCGCTACTTTCATTTGTTCTGCTTCCATTTTGCTCGGGTCATGGAGACATGATCATGCGCTGCCAAAAGACCTCTAGTGTTGACGGATTTATCGGTATCGCCATCGCCATTTTTGGCATTGTCTATATCGCTATTCCCAAAGCACAAAAGGTTTTGTCGCTGGCAGTAGTTGCAGGCGGCGTTTTCACAGCCCTTGTGCCCACCGTGATTGTAGGCGTTTGCGCAGCACCCCACATGCACTGTCATTCCGTTTCTTCCCCGGTTTTGCAAATCACAGGAATCGTCATTGCGCTCGTTGGAATTGCCAACAGCATTTACTTATTGAATCGCAGTATAACGCGACAGGAGACCTTAAATGAATCAAATCATACTTAGAATTATTTATACAAACTTTTGGCGTCACCCGTTCCGAAGCATTGGGCTTGTCATTTTAACCGCAGTCGCTTCGGCAACACTTTTATCAAGCGCTCTTTTTTCAGAAAGCCTTGACGCAGGCCTAGAGCAACTTTCATCACGCATGGGCGCAGACTTGCTCATCGTCCCGCAGGGCAGCGAAGCAAAAGATCAGCCCGTTTTATTGCAAGGCGAATTAAGCCATCGCACGCTTCCTCGAGAAATTCTCGAATTTACACGAAAAGTTCCAGGAATCAAAATTGCCACATCGCAATTTTATTTTTCCACGCTCGGGTCAAGCTGCTGTGACAAGAAAGTCAACATTATCGGTTTCGATTCCAAGACCGATTTTACCATCAAGCCGTGGATTCGTAAGACCTACAAGAAAGACTTTCCCATTGGTTCTGTAATCGCGGGTAGCGACATTCAAGTCGATGAATCCGGAAAAATCAAGTTCTTCGATCAGGAATTTACCGTCGTCGCACACCTAGAGCGCATGGGCAACAAGCTTGACCAGGCAATTTTTGCGGATGTCGGGACTATCGAAATATTGCAAAAGGCAGCAAAAGCAAAAGGGGTCAATTTCATCTCCGAAGGTGAACCTTCCGCCATTCTCGCAAATCTCGAAAAAGGCGGAGACTTCGAAAAAATCTCGCAGACGCTTCATCAAAATTTCGAAGGCATTCACGTGATTCCGCGCAGGAACTTGTTCGATAGCGTTATCGCCACGGCAGGTTCCTTCAAGCTCATCGTCTGGGTGATAGCCGCATTCTTCTTGATTGTCGCCATCGCCGCCGTTTCAATAGCATTCTCGATTTCAGCAAACGAGCGCAAGCGCGAATTTGCAACACTCCGCGTCATCGGCTTTACGCAAAAGAGATTGGAACACATCGTTCTTGGCGAATCATTGCTCGCAACCATCATCGGCACTGTCGTAGGCGCGTTTATCAGCGTATTTGCAACGCTCTCGTTCCGCGTGTTCATTATCGACAGTTTATCCGTACCGTTCTTGCTTCCGAGCGCACTAACCATTTTTGCGATTATCATCGTTGCAATATTCATTCCCACAATCACAGGCACAGGAGCCGCCTATCGAATAGCTAAACAAGTTGGCCGTCTAGATGTTTACTCGGCTTTAAAGGAGGAAACTTAATGATACTCAATGGTAACAACATTACAAAAGAATATACCCGACGCGGTGAAAAGTTCCCAGCCGTCAACAACGCCGATTTCTTCGCTTGGTCAGGCGATTACACGGTCATCTTCGGAGAATCCGGAAGCGGCAAGAGCACGCTTTTGAACGCACTCGCAGGCATCAGCGCTCCAACTTCTGGCAGCATCGCCATTGACGGGCAACCGCTTTACACCTTGAACGACGAAGAACGTTCAAGGTTGCGCAATGAGCGCATCGGCTACATCCCGCAAAACGCCGCCTGTTTGCCCGCATTCACCGTGACCGAAAACATTGAACTTGCAGCAAGCCTTTACAAGCACCGCATTGACAAAGAGCAAATCCAGAGTCTCCTCAAAAAACTCGGCATCGCCCATTTGGCAAACGAATACCCCGCTAACTTATCCGGTGGAGAATTGCGCCGCGTTGCCATCGCACGTGCGCTTGTCAACAATCCCGATTTGATTATCGCCGACGAACCGACAAGCAATCTCGACGAAGACAACAGCCGCAAGGTTTTCAGCCTTTTCGGAAGGCTTGCAAAATCAGGCGCAGCCGTCATTGTCGCCACACACGACCGATCGGCATTTGGCTACAACAATCGCACGTACCACATGAAATCGGGTACGCTCATCCCTGACATTGGAGAATACGGCAATCTCTAAAATTTCTAATTTTACAACGTCGTAAACCTGTCATGCCCGATTTAATCGGGCATCGCCTTTTCATGTCGATATGAAACTATTACTCATTTACTTCTTTGTTCTCGGTTTCATCTGCATTCGAGACTTGTTTAAAGTCAAGAACTTTGATGATTACGTTGTTGCAGGTCGTAAGCAAAGCTCCCCGTTTGTATTCATGAGTCTCATGGCAACCGTCCTTGGGGCATCTGCAACAGTGGGCATTGCCGCACGTGCCGAGAGCATCGGTTTTGCCGCCTTTTGGTGGCTCGCCGTTGGAGCGATTGGGTTCTGGTTTCAAGCCGCATTTTTGAGCAAACCCGTTCACGATCTTGACGTGCGCACGCTCCCCGAAATTGCAGAAAAGACAGTCGGCAAAACAGGTCGAAAGCTTGTCGCTTTAATCATCGCCGTTTCGTGGATTGGAATTATCGCCGCGCAATTCGCAGCCGTCGCCGGGTTCATCGGGCTTGTGCTCGGTCACGATGCCGGTACGCAATCCGTATTGATTACCGCAGTGATCGTCATTGTCTATACGCTATTGGGCGGGCAACTTTCTGTTGTGCGCACCGACGCTTTGCAATTTGGAATTTTGACGCTCGGATTTTTCGCCGCCGCCGTTTATCTTTTCGGCGGATTCTCGGGCGCTGAAAACGCATCGCTCCAAACTGCGCAAGAAATCGCAAACGGGTCAGTCGCACTCGCAAATGGAACTGTCGCGCATCCCGCGGGTCTCGTAACTTTTGGCAACTTCAATCTTTTGAATGAAAAGTTCGGCATCAGCGATTTAGCCATTATGCTGTTCACTATCGGCGGAGCATACTTTCTCGGCCCCGATGTCATTTCCAGAAACCTCGTTGCAAAAGATGCAACATCAGCACGCAAGGCCGTTATCGCCGGCAGCTTTGCCATCCTCGCCTTTAGCGTGATTATCGTTTTACTCGGTATGTGGGCCGCCACTTACGCCCCCGCCACAGCAGGCTCCGCCACGAATCCGTTGTTCCGCCTCGCCTCCGGCGTGCTCCCGCTCCCGCTTGCCGCCCTCCTTTCCGTCGGGCTTTTGTCCGCACTTCTTTCGTCGGCAGACACATGCCTTATCAATTCCGCCGCCATTTTCGGGAGCGACATTCTGAACACGCACCGCATTTCTGTTGTGCGCATTTCAGTCGTTGTCATCGGCATTATCGCCACCTATCTTGCGCTCCAAGGCAAAGACATCATCGGGCTTTTGACAATGGCCTACTCCGTTTACACGCCAGGCATCGTTGCCCCGCTCGCGGTCGCCATCATCGCGCACAAAAAATTCAAAGTCAAGAAAACGCTCTGGTACACAGGCGTGATTATCGGCGGGCTCTTCGGGCTCATTCCGGCAATCCTCGCATCCACGGCAAAAATCCAAAGTCCCGCTTATTTGCCGCTTGTCGGGATTGCCATATCGCTTGTGTTCGCACTTACGAGCTTGAGAAAGAAATAACAGAAAAAGTCGCGAGGCATCCCCGCGACTTTTTTCAATTTCATTCAAACCATTAGCCAACAACCATTGACCAAGGACTATTGACTACTGACTAATAAATAAACAGCATTTCCCTATACTTCGGCAGCGGCCAAAGTTCGTTCGGCACAATCTTTTCGAGGCCATCCACTTCCTTGCGGAGAGCGGCAATCGCATCGACAATGCCTTCGTGGAGTCCACCGAGCGCCTTTTCCATCACGTCAATCGCAGCGAGCAAGCGGTTCATGCCTTCGCCGAGCGATTTGGCGTAGCCGTCAAGACTCGGAAAGCCCTGGTTAAGGGCCATTTCGTTTGTCTTGAGCGCCTTGGAGTAAGCCTCAACAACAGCAGGCAAAATGATGTTCTTCGCCATATCGCGGGCGATTTCACCTTCAATGTGGATGCGCTTGTGGTAATCTTCCACATTCACTTCGTAACGGGAAACCATTTCGGCACGGTTCATCACTCCATACTTTTCGAAGAGCGCAATGTTTTCGTCCTTCGTCAAAGCCTTGAGCGCTTCCATAGAAGTGCGGATGTTCGGGAGGCCACGCTTTTCAGCTTCCTTCACCCATTCTTCAGTGTAGCCGTTGCCATTGTAAAGAATGCGCTTGTGTTCCTTCACGATCTTTTGCAAAATCTTTTGCAGGCCCGTGTGGAAGTTCTTGTCATCAAGCTTTTCGAGCTGCTCAGAGATCATGTCGAAAGCTTCAGCGACAATCGTATTCAGAACAACGTTCGGTTCAGAGCAGCTCTGGCTTGAGCCCGGTGCACGGAATTCAAACTTGTTGCCCGTAAATGCAAACGGCGAAGTTCTGTTGCGGTCCGTAGCGTCACGCGGGAGCGGCGGGAGCGTATCAGAGCCAAGTTTCATGGCACCCGCTTGCTTGCTAGACTTCGGCACGCCTTGTTCAAGCTGTTCAATCACGTCCATAAGCTGATCGCCAAGGTAAATGGAGATGATTGCCGGAGGAGCTTCGTGAGCGCCAAGACGGTGATCGTTACCAGCACCTGCGCAAGTCATGCGGAGCAAATCAGCATGCGTATCGACAGCATACATGATGGCGCAAATGGCGGTGAGGAACACGGCGTTCTGATGCGGGTCCTTACCCGGATTGAGCAAATTGCCCTTACCGTAAGAAAGGCTCCAGTTGTTGTGCTTGCCAGAACCGTTCACGCCTGCAAACGGCTTTTCGTGCAACAAGCAAACGAGACCGTAGCGGTCAGCCACATTGCGGAGCGTTTCCATCACAAGCATGTTGTGGTCGCAAGCAAGGTTCACTTCTTCAAAGAGCGGAGCAAGTTCGAACTGGGCCGGAGCCACTTCGTTGTGACGAGTCTTTGCCGGGATACCAAGCTTCCACAGTTCCTTTTCCACATCGTTCATAAAGTTCAAGATGCGGCTCGGGATGCTGCCAAAGTAATGGTCATTCATTTGTTGGTGCTTTGCAGGAGTAGCACCGAAAATCGTGCGACCGGCCTGATACAGGTCCGGGCGTTGCAGATAAAATCTCTTGTCGATGAGGAAGTATTCCTGTTCGGCGCCGAGCGTAACAGTCGTCTTCTTCGGACCGGCCTTGAAGCAAGTCATGAGGCGGCGAGTCGACTTGGAAAGCGCTTGCAAGCTGCGGAGGAGCGGCGTCTTCTTGTCGAGAGCTTCACCGGTGTAGCTGCAGAATGCAGTCGGGATGCAGAGCGTAGCACCATTGCCGTGACGCTTGATGAAAGCCGGAGAAGTCGGGTCCCAAGCGGTATAGCCGCGAGCCTCGAACGTGGATCGCAAACCACCACTCGGGAAGCTCGAAGCGTCCGGTTCGCCCACAATCAAATTCTTGCCGCTGAAAGCCATAATGGCCTTGCCACCAGACGGTTCAATAAAACTGTCGTGCTTTTCGGCCGTCGAACCCGTCAAAGGCTGGAACCAATGCGTAAAGTGCGTTGCACCGCGATCCATTGCCCAGCGCTTCATAGCATGAGCGACATCACCAGCGATGCTCGGATCAAGAGCCACGCCCTCGTCAATCGTTGCGAGCAATTTTTCGCAAATATCCTTCGGGAGGTAGGTGCGCATGGCATCGGCATTGAAAACGTCTTCGCCATAGAAATCGACATTTGCTGGAGCGGCAGGCTTCACCGCAGTCACAGGAGCAGTTGCGATATCGTAGATGGCCTTATTACGACTATTGTTCATTTTTTACCCTATTCTATCAAAGTTTCTGTCCAGCCATCCCTTCTTCTTGTCATCCCCGATTTATTCGGGGATCTCCATCTCGTTTTTTGAAAAGGAGGTGCCCGCTTTCGCGGGCATGACAAAGCAAAACAATTAATCCAGAATAGCAGAACACTGACTTTTTGTTTTACGAACTATAAGTTAGCAATGCTTTTACCCCTTTGCACCGTACAAAATCGCCTATTTTCGTCTCGTTTCATTACATTTTTGTAAAATTATATCACTTTATTACATTTTTGTAATACAGGATCGCAATTTATTACTATATTAAACACGTTCATCTCTCCTAGAGCTGCGTCGGGTTACAGCAGGCCCGGCGCAGCAACAGAGATTTTCCGAAATGCAAAATGGATATCGAAGCTCTTGAAAACACGACTTTCGCGGCCATCGTCGAGAAAATCCAAAAGGTTCGCAAGCGTGGCGAACTCTTAGAGAGCATTCACGGGATTTTAAAAAAGAACTTTGAATCCATCGAAAACGAGCACCAAATTGAATGCCAGAAAATCCGCAACGTCATTGAAGGCATTCCAGGCGAACTCATCGGCAACACGCGCGAAATGCGCGAAGTGAGCAAGCTCGTCCGCCAAATCGCCCCCACCGCCGCAACAGTCCTTATCCGCGGCAAGGCTGGCACCGGCAAGGAATACGTCGCCCGCAGCATCCACGAGCTCTCGGAACGCAAGGATTCCCCGTTCGTAGCGCTCAACTGCGACGCCCTCACCGAAGGAGCAAACTCTTTTGAAAGCGAACTTTTCGGCTTTGAACGCGGAGCATTCACAGGTGCCACCAACCGCCACATCGGCAAGGCAGAACAAGCAAACGGAGGCACGCTCTTTCTAGATGAAGTCGCCGACTTGCCGCTCCCCGCGCAAATCAAGCTTTTGCAATTTATTCAAGAACAAAGTTTCAAACGCCTCGGTAGCAACATCGAGCAGCGCTGCAACGTGCGCCTTATCGCAAGCACAGGCAAAAATCTCGAAGCCATGATGCAGCACGGCACGTTCCGCGAAGACCTTTATTACCGCCTGAACATTTTCCAGATTTCGCTCCCCGAACTCATCCAGCGCAAAACGGACATTTTGCTTTTAGCGGACCATTTCATCGAAAAGATGAATTACAAATACGGCAAGAAAATTTTGCGCCTAAGCTCACCCGCCATCGACATGCTCATGAGCTATCATTGGCCCGGTAACGTGCGCGAACTCGAAAACTGCATCGAACACGCATGCCTTGCGACAACTGACGTCTGCATCAACGCCTACGATTTGCCGCCCACGCTGCAAACCGACGTCACGTCAGGCACCTCCGTACTCCCCGAAGGCAACAGTCCTCTCGCCACGCTAATGGACAGCTACGAGCGTGAAATCTTAAGCGAAGCGCTCCGCCGTCACGACGGCAACATGAGCGCCGCCGGCCGCGACCTTTCCGTAAGCCCGCGCATGATGCTATACAAAATAAGGCGGCTAGGATTAGCCGCCTCGAACTAAGCGAATTGTCACTCCGACCATTGCGCCGGAGCATCAATCAATTATCTCACGATCGTGATGTTGTAAACCGGAAGCATGTCCTTCGGAGCGTCAATCTTTGTGACCTTGCCTTCGTCATACTTGAAGAGACCACCCTTTGCGCCACGGTCACCGACGTAGAGCACACCGTCGACATCGTCAAAGTAGAGGGATCCTTCGGCATCGGCAATGTCAGAAACCTTCTTAACGGACTTTTCAGAAAGATTAACTTTCACCACTGGGACATCGCCAAAGCCCTTGTAGATAGCGGCAAAAGCAACACCTTCCGGGTCAACGGCAAATGCATAGACACCACCGCCGAGCTTTTCACCGTCAACAACTACAGAGGTTTTCTTCTTGTCGAAATCGACAACTTCGATACCGCGCTTGTCGTCAGCATCTGTGCCATAGCTTGCATTGTATTCACCCTGAGAAGCGATATAGAGTTTGCCCTTTGCAAAGCCCATGGCCATCGGGTTTTTCTTAGCAAGCTTAATCGTATCCAAGAGATCGCCGTTGCTAAGTTTGTACAAAGCGAGGAGCCCCGGAACCGGATAAGCATAGTTTTCAGAACGCTGGAAGAGGGCAAACAACGTATCACCGCTAATTTCAAAGTCTACGAGGTTCGGCGTAGATGCCTTGCCCTGGTTGAATCCGTCCGTCTTAACGGTTTTCACAACTTCGCCATCCTTCACGGAGACCTTCACAAACTTGGCAGCACCTTCCAAGGCAACCCAGACTTCGTCCTTGTTCGCCTTCACAACATCGCTCGGATTGGCGCCATCGCCCATGTCCTTCTGCCACGTGACCTTTTTGTTAGAAACATCCACGAGAGCAAGGTTATCTGCACCGTATCTTTCGAGAACGAAAAGGTTTCCGTCAACGCCGACAATCTTGGAATCCTGATTGAATTCTTTAGAATCTTCGGACACCCCGTCTTCAGAAACCCAGCGGAGTTCGCCAGTTTTGTAGTCAGAACCGAAGACGTAGACAGAGCCCGGCTTGAGCGGGTCGTCATCGGCAGAGGTGGAGTTGTCCGAGCAAGCCGTCATGTAGAGAGCAAGAGCGGATGCCGCCGTAAGTGTTAGGAATTTTTTCATAGTGGTTCCTTTTTATGTTTTTCGCAGACAATGTAAATTACACGTTTTGCAATTTTCATCCTGCGCGGGGTTTAAAACCCCTGTGTTAATGTTAATTTGTACTCCCGCCCCGGAGTCGGGAATGGAACATAGGGATTTCTATAAGTTTCATCCGTCAAGTTCCGGAGCGCAAAAACAAGTCGTGTTTTTTCAAAAGGTGTATAGCCAAGCGAGACATGATGCAAATCCACAGCAGGTTGCTTGATACGATTTGCACGGTCATCAAAAATCTCGGTGCGGTATTCTGAAGTCCATGTCAAGTCGAGATGGTACGGCAAATCAAACCTTGCCTCGGCATAGTACGAACGTGCAGGCTCATTCGGGAGCTTTTTGCCCGTGTAATATTTTTCCTTGCTGCCATCTTCTGCATCCTGGAACGTTGCACGTAAAATCACAGAAAGCCATTTTTTCGGTTTGCTTTCAAGTTCCGCTTCAAAGCCACGCACATGCGACTTGCCGATATTCTGCGGTTTCGAGAATCCGCCGCTCACTAGCCAGTAAATTCCGTTTTCAACATCCGTCTCGAAATACGTTGCACGAATGGCGGTATTGCTTTTTGGAATCATGTAATAGCCACCGACTTCAAAACGCAACGCCGATTCATCTTTCAAATCCGGATTCGAAAGCATCCCCGGGTGGACACCATAAAGTTCCATCAGTTGCGGGGTACGTACAAAGCGCCCAAAGCTCACGTTGCCGCCATAGCGGGAGTCAGGCGCATCATAGCGCAAAAAGCCGCGTCCCGTCCAAGAAACATTGCGATCCTTCGCCGATTTTAAAGTCTTTGAAGCAGTCGGATGCACAAATTTTCCGCCATGCAAATCATCCTTGACAATCAAGGCCGAAGCTTCACCGCCCACAGTGAGATTCTTGACAAAATCATACTCGACATCGAAAGAGACATTCGTCGCCACGCGAGCCAAGTTCCATTTACTCGATGTCGTTCCACGCTTTTCGTAATACGAAGCATCCAGAGACATGCGCAAATTTGCATTCAAGCGGTCTCCCGAATAATTCGCAACAACTTCAGGAACAAGGCTATACCCCGCCGAACCGTACTCCTGCAAACCCGGCAAATCATAGCCCAGATGGTCTAGCGGATAATACGAATGCGAAGTCGCCTTTTCAAACTTTCCCGTGAGAGACATTTCAAGCCATAGCCATCCCAAGAGTTGCGGCAATTCCGCACGGTAGGTCGCCTGCGCAAATTCGCCCTTGTAGCCAGCCACAGACGTCTGGTAATCGTCTCGACCGGGATTTCCGCCTTCCGAACGGCTAAAGTTCATATTCAAAGTCGAGAAAACGCCATTTGTATGCAACACGCGCGCCTTGAAAAGCCCAGAGTATTCCGTAAATTCCGCATTGCGGCGTGTGTCCTTGAAATCATCATTAGGGTTGTAAGGCGTTCCATTTTGGCTATCAAATTCGTAATCATTATCGCTATGCCGCGCCGACAGAGACGCACTCACCGAGGCGCTATCCGTCAAGCGAGAGAGCAACTGCGTCGAAGCCTCCCACGTGTTGTGGCTACCATAGCTCAAAAGCACTCGGCCCGACTTTTTATCTTCCGGCTTGAGCACAGCTTCCGCAGGCTTTGAACCTTTGGTGACAAAGTTTATAGCACCGCCGATTCCTCGACCGCCAAATTTCGCAGGCACGCGATCCTTGTAGACTTCAATTTTTTCGACCTGATTCAAGTCAATCGAACCAAAATCAACCGCACCGCCCGACGCATCGTTCAGCGGAATCCCATCCATGCAAACGACAATATTCTTTGCAGAAATTCCGCGAATGCTCACGGTCTGGAAACTCCCGACACCGCCCTGGCGCGTGTACTGTACGCCCGGCAAAGAAGCCAAGACTTCAGCCGCCGAAAGCGAACGGCCTTCCCATACTTCGGGCAAAACTTCGGCATAGCTCGAAGACGCCTGCAAAGGCTTTACGTTTTCGGATGCCACTCCATAAACGGAAGACTCACCTAAATCTTGAACAAACTCTTCGGAAAAACCAGAAACGCTCGCAAGCAGTACGCCCGCGCACACGCGAACGCCCAAGAGACCGCTAGAACAACTGCACGCAGTCAAACACCCACGCAAACGCGTGGCTATGCAAAGCGATGTCTTTCGCACCGTTTAACAACCCGTGGCGCAAAACGCCCGTTGTGCCTTACAGTTCTTCTGACTCGGGGATCACTCTACTTCCAGCCCCTTCACACCCACCTTGCGGCAAGCATTGGTTTATGCTGGTTTCGTCCTCCCTTACAGCGGCGAGACCGTTCCCGGATTTGCAACATTGCAGACCGCAAAGCGCAGCACGGGATTCTCTTATATCGCGCCTTTGACGACACGATACAGCGTTTTACCGCATAAGGCATTACCTATGAAAAATATAGTAAACAATTCGGGGCGTTGTCATCCCCGCGGTTTCCACTCCGCAAGGACCATGCCCGCAACGATGGCAACAGCACCCGCAATCGCGACCGACGTGATGCGTTCCCCAAGAGCAATCACCGCCGTAATAATCGTCACCAGCGGAATGGCGTATATATAATTGCTTGCCAAAACCGTCCCAAGTTGCTTTAAAACTTTATTCCAAATCAAGTAGCCAAACAGCGACGAAAAAACCGTGAGGCAAAGGAAGTTGAGCGACACGACAGGTTTCGCAAAGTTCGGCCACGGAACTCCGAGGAACCGCCCCGCACCCGCTGCATTTGGAGCAAAAGCCGTTTCGCCAAGCATAATAATTATTGACGAGAGCGCGCCATAGAA
The DNA here is from genome assembly GCF_002394865.1 of Fibrobacter sp. UBA4297. Classification (NCBI taxonomy): domain Bacteria; kingdom Pseudomonadati; phylum Fibrobacterota; class Fibrobacteria; order Fibrobacterales; family Fibrobacteraceae; genus Fibrobacter; species Fibrobacter sp. UBA4297. The sequence goes on from NZ_DGUZ01000023.1 coordinate 102,613, forward strand.
AAACATCTTTCGCGTGATAAACAACGTAGAATATTTTCCGTTGAGGGGCCGGACAATCAAGGAATAAATCGTCCACATGCATGCCGAACTGAACGCGAGCAAATCGCCAACCGGCGAAAGCTTTAGAATAAACTTTCCATTCAACACAACAAGCACCATCCCGATAAACGTAATCACACACCCGAAAATCTGTCGCTTGCAAAGGCGTTCGCTCTTGTAAATGAGCCCGCCAAAAATCATCGTCAAAAGCGGATTCGTGCAGACAATCAGCGACACATTGCTCGACGGCGAAATCGTAAGCGCCGTATTCTCCGCCCAAAAGTAAAACGTGCACCCCGTCAGTCCGCACAAGCACAAAACCACTTCGTGCTTCCAGTTTTCGCAACGGAACTTTTTATGAGTCATTGCAAGCAGCAACAAGTACGTCACCACAAACCGCAACGTAAAAATCTGCACCGCCGAAAAGTCGTGATTCAAAAGCACCTTCGTGCTCACAAAACTCGTGCCCCAAAATGCAATCGTTCCAATCGCAAGGACATGCCAAAGCGCAAGACCGCGCGAAGCGTTTGCAGAAGATTCAAAATCTTTAATCGGAGCCGGTTTCATCAACCGCAAAGATAGTTTTTTTCTAAAGCCGTCAATCTATAACGGTTGGTTCCCCATATCGCACAGGTTCCACACGATTTACATCTTTATTCGATAAAAGACAATCAATCGTCTCCCTCGTAGCTGTGCTAAGAATGACAGATCGGTCCAATGCGGCATCCTCGCCTTTGCAAGTTTTCACAATTTCTTTGCAAGCATCCATTGAGACATCTTCCCAGCAGCCGACAACAATTTCAAGAGACACATCTTCAACAACCCAATGCGCCCCCGTGTAATCAAATTCCAGCTTTGTCGTATCATCAA